>CANMJA010000031.1 GCA_947498055.1 uncultured Tenacibaculum sp. | reverse complement strand
AGGCGTAAGAAATGTCGAATTCTTCCTATACAGATTAACTCAAATTTTTGCGTAACAACAACAATTGGGCATGATCCATAATATGTTTGTATTAACTTGATTTGTAAATGTGATTTAGTTTTATGAAAAAGACGGATAAAACAAAAGCCTTAAAAATAATATTTTAAGGCTTTTTTATGGTGGTGCCTCCAGGAATCGAACCAGGGACACAAGGATTTTCAGTCCTTTGCTCTACCAACTGAGCTAAGGCACCATCGCGTTAGCGGGTGCAAATATATAATATTTTTTAAATTAGACAAATGTTTTTGTGTAAAGAAATGAATTGTTGTAATTTCTATAAATAATAAAGTTAGGAGTGTTTTAAAAAAAATAAAAGCCTTAAAACAATGTTTTAAGGCTTTTTAGTGGTGGTGCCTCCAGGAATCGAACCAGGGACACAAGGATTTTCAGTCCTTTGCTCTACCAACTGAGCTAAGGCACCATCGCGTTAGCGGATGCAAATATACAATCTTTTTTCTGATATGAACAAGACTAAATGTGAAAAATCTATTATAAATTTGCGTTTAATTCAAATTCATCGAATGAAATTAATATTAGATATAGGAAATACTAGAGGGAAAGCAGCTGTTTTTGAAAAAGATACAATAAAAGAGATTCTTGTTTTTAATAAAAAAGAAATTGTATCAGAAATTAAAAAAATTTTAAAAAAATATAAAATAAAAGATTCTATTATATCAGCAGTATCTACATTAAGTTCTGAAGAAATAGAAGTTTTACATGCAAGTTTAGAATTAATAGAATTAAATTATGCCACTAAAATCCCTTTCAGTAATTTATATGAAACCCCCAAAACTCTAGGAGTAGATAGAATTGCATTGGCTTCATACGCAGTTTCTATGTACCCAAACTCAAATGTACTTTTAATAGATGCAGGAACCTGTGTTACATTCGATTTTGTTAACTTTAAAAAAGAATATATTGGAGGAGCAATTTCACCAGGTTTAAAAATGAGATACCAATCATTACATAATTATACCTCAAAGTTACCATTGTTAAATTCAAAAGAGCCAAAAAATTTTATAGGAAAAAATACAGAAGAGTGCATTCATTCAGGAATAGTAAACGGATTATGTAATGAAATTGATGGGATAATCGCCCAGTATAAAAATAAATTTCGAGATTTAACAGTTGTTTTAACAGGAGGAGATACAATTTTTTTGGCTAAGCAATTAAAAAGTGACATATTTGCCAATCCAAATTTGGTTTTGGAAGGATTACATAAAATTTTGACTTATAACAGAACGAATGATTAAGAGACTTCTTATTGTAGTTTTTACGATAACATCAATAATGATATTTGCACAGAGAAATAGTTCATCACCTTATTCTTTTTTTGGTATTGGAGAAGATGTTAGTAGAGCAACCGTTGAACAGGCATCTATGGGAGGAATTGGGGTAGCTCTAAGAGATTACAACCATTTAAATTTTATAAACCCAGCAGCAAATGCAGACATACGTGTTGCTACTTATGCAATAGGGGGAGAGTTATCTCTTTTAAATGTCTCCAATGCAACAACAAGTGAAACAGGAAACACAACTAGTTTAAGATACATTGCTTTAGGTTTTCCTATTGGAAACAAAGCAGGTTTTTCAGCTGGTTTACAGCCAGTATCAAATGTTGGGTATTCACTTCTTACTAATGTTACAGATACAGATAATAATGTTCTTGAAGTTTCTAGGTTTACAGGAAATGGAGGGACTACAAGGTTGTTTGGTGGTTTTGGAATTAATGTTATTGAAGGATTGGCTTTAGGAATTGAAGGAGCATTTGTTTTTGGTAGTATAGATAATAATACCACAAGCCAGAGAGCAAATGTGTCTTTAGCAACGAAGTACGAGAAAAATACTATTGTTAGAGGAAGTCAATTTAAAATAGGAGCACAGTACAAAAGAAAATTAAAGAACGATTTACTTTTAAACGTTGGTGCATCTTTACAATTAGAAAACGAGTTAAGTGTTTCTGGTGATGAGAGATTATTTTCTTTTACTTTTGATAATAATGGTGGAGAAATACCAAGAGTTACTTTATATGATAGGAATGTTAGAGGAACTTTAACGAATCCATTAAAATCGATCATTGGTTTTGGTATAGGGAAAGAAAATAAGTGGTATGTTGGAGTAGATTCTGAATTTCAAAGTGCCTTTGGAAACGAAGGAAATATAATTAATGGAGCAACTTACAAGTTTGAATCTTCTAGAAGAACCTCTTTAGGAGGTTATTACATACCTAAAATAAATTCAATATCAAGTTACTGGGATAGAGTTACTTATAGAGGTGGGTTGCGTTTTGAAAAAGTAGGATTACTTGTTGATGGAACAAATTCTGGAAATAATTATGAGTCAATAAACGATTTTGGCATAAATATTGGTTTTGGTTTACCATTGCCAAGGCAATTATCAAATATAAACTTAGGTTTCGAGTACGGACAAAAAGGTACTACTAACAATAACTTAATAAAAGAGAGTTATTTTAATGTGAGATTAAGTTTATCTTTGAACAGTGTTGACTGGTTTAAGAAAAGAGGGATAGATTAATATAAAACGATAATTATGAAAAAAATTACGTATGTACTAGCAAGTTTGTTTTTAGTAATTACAACAGTAACTAACGCACAAGCAGGCCAAGAGTGTAACATCAAATACAATTTGTTTAAGGGTAATGTAACTACCCAAAAATATGTAGAGGCAAAACCAGACTTAGAAATGTTAATGACAAAATGCCCGTCGTTATCTGTGAATATTTATAAGTATGGGGCAAAGGTGGCAGAGAAAACGAAAGATGCTGTTTTATACAAAAAAGTATATGAAACGAGGTTAGCAAATTACCCCAAAAAGGGAGCTGCTAAAGCACATAGTGATTACGCAACTTTTTTAGCAAAAAATAAATTAGCAACAGATGACGAGATTTTTGCTATTTTACAGAAGGCTTATGATATATCTCCTAAAGATATGGGGGTTAAAAATATTTTTAAATATTTTAAAGGTATTGTAAATACATATAAAGATACTAATCCACAAAAAGTTTTCGATACTTACGATGATGTAATGGAATCTGTTGGTGAAAAACTGGATGATTATAATAAAAAAATAACGCCTTTATTAGCAAAAGATTCTTTAGGAACTATAGGTGCTAAAGAAAAGAAAAGATTAAAAGCGTATACAATTAACTCGAAAGCTTTAGGGCAAGTAGAAGGAGGTTTAGATGCAGAAATTTCTAAGTTAGCTACTTGTGAGAGATTGATTCCTATTTATACTAGAGATTATGAAGCTAATAAATCTAATGGAGTTTGGTTACGAAGAGCAGTATCAAGAATGTATAATAAAGGGTGTCAAGAAGATCCTTTATTCGAAAAGTTAGCTAAATCTTATGCAGATGTAACACAATCTTCAGACGCATTTAACTTTGTAGCTGGTGTTCTTGAGAAGAATGGAGATAAAGCTGGGGCTAAACAAATGAGAAAGAAAGCATTTGATTTAGAAACAGACCCTAATGTAAAAGCTAAATTAAAATTAAGAGAAGCGCAAGGTTATGGAGGAAGTAGAGGTAGAGCTCTTGCTTATGAGGCTTTAAAATATAACCCAAATATGGGGAAAGCATATTTATATATTGCAAGTTTATATGCAAAAAGTGCAAACTCATGTGGTAAAGATGAATTTGAGAAAAGAATGGTGTACGTAGCTGCTTTAAATAAAGCACAAAAAGCACAAAGAATAGATCCTGGTTGTGGAGCTGGAAGATATATTAGAAGTTACAAAGGTAATATGCCTTCTAAAAAATTAATCTTTCAAAAGGGTATTGCTTCAGGAAGTTCTCATAAAGTTGGATGTTGGATAGGAGAAACAGTTCGTGTTCCTTAATATTATCATGAAGATAATAATCATAAATAATATAAAAAACATTGCTTTCATTAGTTTGATAGCAATGTTTTTTTCTTGTAAAAATGATGCTAATCAGGTTAGAGATTTTTTAGCAGATAAGAATTTACCTATCGGAGAAGCTAGAGATATAAGTCATGTTTATAAAGATTCCGGTAAGGTTACTTCTAAATTGAAAGCACCAATACTTCATGATTTTTCAAATAGGGATAAGCATCCGTATAATGAATTTCCTAAAGGAGTTAAAATTATAACCTACGAAAAAGGAGGAAAAGATTCTACAGTAATAACAGGTAATTACGCCTTATCATATTCGAAAACTAACGTTTCAGAAATAAAAGGGAATGTGGTTGTTTACAATTACGCAAATAAAAGAAAGCTAGAAACAAACCAATTATTTTGGGATCAAAAAGAAAAGTATTTTTTTACAGAAGATGGTTTTAGGGTTACTAGTACACAAGATACGATAAACGGATTTGGATTTGAATCTAAACAAGATCTATCTAAATGGATAATGAAAGATATTACAGGAGAAATAAAAATTAATAAAGAAAATTTATAATGGGAGCTTTGTGGAGATATATTCAATATGGATATTTAGTAGTTGGAGTAATTTTTATAGTAGAAGGAATTTTAAAATGGAATTCTAATAAAGAACAAGCACTTTTTATGTTTGGTTTTGCTATTTTTATCATTCTTGTGTTTTTCTTTAAAAGAAATTTCAGGAAAAAAATAGAGCAAAACAATCGTCAGAAAAAATGAATTATGAAATTGTAATCATATTATTTTCCATATTATTTTCCGCTTTTTTTTCAGGGATGGAAATTGCTTTTATTTCTTCAAATAAGTTACATATAGAACTTGAAAAGAAAGGAGAAGGGTTTTTATCAAAAATTTTAACTAAAATAACAAAAAACTCATCAAGGTTTATCACAACTATGTTAGTTGGTAATAACATAGCAATAGTGGTTTATAGTTATTTTATGGGAAAGTTATTAATGTCATGGTTCGATGTATTCTTGCCTTCAAATAATGCAATAGTTACTGCGTTATTACAAGATTTACAATTGCTAACTCAAACGATAATTTCTACGATTATAATTTTAATAACAGCAGAATTTTTACCCAAAGCAATATTTAGAGTATATGCAAATGAGGTGTTAAAAATATGTGCTATACCAGCCTATTTTTTCTTTCTGTTATTTTATGTATTATCTAGTATTATAACAAAGATTTCCAATTTTTTTCTTCGTGTTTTTTTTAAAACAAAAGAAAGTGAAGAACAAACAGAGTTTAGTAAAGAAGAATTAGGAAATTACATTTCAGAACAATTGGAAACATCTAATTATAATGAAGATGTAGATTCTGAAATTCAAATTTTTCAAAATGCATTAGAATTTCATAAGGTAAAGGCAAGAGAGATAATGGTTCCTAGAACAGAAATTATAGCTGTTGATTTGCATGAAACCGTAACAAATTTAAAAAATGCATTTATAGAGACAGGATATTCTAAGATATTGGTTTATAAGAATTCTTTAGACGATATTATTGGTTATGTAAATGCTTTTGAATTATTTAAAAAGCCAAAAACAATTAAATCGATATTATTACCAGTAGAAATTATGCCAGAATCGATGATTATTAATGATGTTTTGAATGTGCTAATGAAAAAAAGAAAAAGTATAGCTGTAGTAGTAGATGAATATGGAGGAACTTCGGGAATTATTACAGTAGAAGATGTTGTAGAAGAGTTATTCGGAGAAATAGAAGACGAACACGATAATCAAGATTTATTAGAAGAAAGAATTAATGATAGAGAGTTTAATTTATCAGCAAGATTAGAAGTAGATTATCTAAATGAAGAATATAATTTAGAAATACCTAAGGAAGATGCTTATGAAACAATAGGAGGTTTTATTATTCACCATACAGAGAGTATACCAGAATCTAATGAAGAACTTATTATTGATAAATTTCAGATAAAAATAACGAAAGTAAGCTCTACAAAAATAGATACGATATATTTTAAAGTGTTAGAAAAAGAGGGTTAAAACAACTTTTTAAGAGATTACAATTTTATAATTACATACTTAAATAAAAATACCTTAGAGTTTCTTATAGTATAATTAACATTGCTTTTCTGTCGAGAGATAAGAAAAAATAAACAAATGTTTTTCTGCCTATACAATCAATAGATTAAACCGTTAAAAAGATTGCATTATTAAATGCGAAATTGTATTTTCGCACACTGTTAATAAAATAAATGTAATAATGGCAATTTTATCCAAAATTAGAAACCGATCTTGGCTTTTAATCCTTATAGTAGGTTTAGCTTTATTTGCTTTTGTATTAGATCCATCAACTTTAGCTGACTTTTTTAGCTCAAGTAAAGTAAATCAAGTAGGAGAAGTAAATGGCGAAACAATTTCACGTCAAGAATATGCAGAAGCTTTAGATAGTTACAAAGCACAAGTAGGTAGTCGTGTTACTGAAATGCAAGCAGCAAAAACTGTTTGGAATAATTTAGTTAGTCAAAAAATTTATAAAAACCAACTTGCACAAGCAGGAATAACAGTAGGAGAAGCTGATATTTTAAATGCACTATATGAAACAGAGTTTATAAAAAATGATGCTCGATTTCAAACAACAGGTGTTTTTGATAAAGATAAATTCAAAGAGTTTTTAGCTACTATTAAAGCAGAAAATGGAGAAGAATGGAGAGGATGGAGACAATACATGGGATCTATAAAAACAAACTTGCAAAAAACAACTTATGATAATTTAATAGGTGCAGGTTTAGGAGCTTCTTTAGAAGAAGGTAAAGTTGAATATTTTAATGAAAATACAAAGATAAATGCAGATTTAGTGTATTTAGCTTATACATCTATTGCAGATTCTACTGTAGCTGTAACTAAAGGAGAAGTAACAGAATATATTAATAAGCACGCAAGTGAATTCGAGGTAGAAGCTTCAAGAGATATTAGTTATGTTAAAATAGATATAAAACCTTCGGCTCAAGACGAATCAGATACAAAAAATGAGGTTGCATCTTTAATTAAAGATGGTGCTAAAGGAAAAGGTTTAGAAAGCACTACCGATTACAGAGCTTTTTTAGATGATACAAAATCTGATACACCTTTAAATGAAAGTATTCAGTTTAAAAATCAAGTACCGCAAGTAATTGCAGATACATTATTTACAGGAGCTAAAGGAGATGTTTTTGGACCTTATAAAGATAAAGAGTTTTACAAAATATCTAAGATTACTGAAGTAATACAAATGCCAGACTCTGTTCAAGCTAGACATATTTTAATACCTATTGCAGGAGCACCAAGTGCTGATGCTAGTGTTACTAATACTGAAGAGCAAGCTAGAAAATTGGCAGATAGTTTATTAAATGTTTTAAAAGTAGATAAGTCAAAATTTGTAGACTTCGTTACAGAGTTTTCATCAGACAAAGGTTCTGTAGAAAAAGGTGGTTTTTATGATTGGTTTCCATATAATAGAATGGTACCAGAATTTAGAGATTTTGTGTTTGAAGGTAAAGAAGGAGATCTAGGAGTTGTTAAATCTAATTTCGGATTTCATATCATAGAAGTTAAAGGTCAAAAAAACTTTCAAAAAGCACTTAAATTAGCAACTTTTAGTCGTTTAATAGAAGCTTCACCAGCAACAGAAAGCATTATTTTTCAAAAGGCAGAAACATTTGCTTTGGAAATGTCTAAAGGACAGAAAATAGAAGATTTAGCTAAAAAAGAAGGATTGACTGTTTCTCCTGCTCTAGGTTTGCAAGGATTAGATGAAACTGTTCCTGGTTTAGTTAAAGAAAGAAATATAATTTCTTGGGCATTCGGAAAAAACTTAAAAGTAGGAGATTTTAAGCGTTTTGATATTGAAGGAGGTTATGTAATAGCGACGTTAACAAGAAAAACGGACAAAGGACTAATGCCTGCAGATAAAGCGACTTCTAAAGTACGTCCTATTTTGATAAATGAAAAGAAGGCTAAAATGTTAATGGCAAAATTAACAGGTAATACATTAGAAGAAGTAGCAACAAATAGTAAACAAACTAAAAGAACTATTTCAGACGTTACTTTAAAGTCACCTACAATTACAGGTGTTGGATATGAACCAAAAGTAGTTGGTGCTATGTTAAATGCGAAAGAAAATAAAGTATATAAAAATATAGTGGGAGATAGAGGAGTTTATGTTTTTAAAGTAACTAAAAAAACGAAACCTGTAGATTTACCTAATTATGATACTTACAGAAAAAGAATAGCTAATCAAAGAAAAAACCAAACGTATGCAATGTTTGAAGCAGTAAAAAAAGCTTCTAATATTGAAGATGGTGTTGGAAGATCTTATTATGGAATAGGACAGTAAAAATATACTTTATTATATATTGTAAAAGGAGAGGTTATCTGAAAAAAGATAGCCTCTTTTTTTTGTAAAAAAAAACAAAAATAGAGAAAGAATACTCATGGAATTCCCTTAGCTCTTTTTATCTGTGGCTAGGAGAAGTAGTATTTTTTAATTTTTAGTATGTATCTTGATTTTTACTTTTTTAAGTTAAAATCGCAAGGTGTTTTACAATAGTGGGATCTTCTTTGGGTCAGTATCTAGAAGTTCTTCAAAACTTTAACATCTTTACTACATGAAATACTAGTAAATAAGAATAGTATAAAAAATAATGAATTATTATTTAGGGATTAAGTTTTTCCTAAATCATTATTCATAAGCTTAAAATAAAGGTAATGTTATTGAAGAGAAAAATAGGATAATAAAAAAACTAGCTCTAAAACCAATGTTTTAAAATGATTTTAGAGCTAGTTGATACCTTTTTAATGAAAGTTTATGCATTTAAAGGTTTGCCGTCCCAAGCAGCTTTAGCAGCTTCTTTTACTGCTTCAGAATAGGTTGGATGACCATGACAAATTCGTGCTATATCTTCAGCAGAAGCCCTAAATTCCATAGCAACTGCCATTTCCATAATTAAATCAGCAACACGTGCACCAACCATGTGAACGCCTAGTACTTCATCTGTATTTTTATCAGCTAATACTTTTACAAATCCATCAGTATCTCCACTTGCTCTAGATCTACCTAAAGCACGCATAGAAAATTTACCAGATTTATATTCTATTTTAGCATCTTTTAATTCTTGTTCTGTTTTTCCAACAGCAGCAACTTCAGGCCAAGTATAAATAATCCCAGGAATTAAATTATAATCGATATGAGGTTTTTCGCCAGCTAAATATTCAGCAACTACAACACCTTCTTCTTCCGCCTTGTGGGCTAACATAGCACCACGAACTACATCACCAATAGCATAAATATTAGAAACATTGGTTTGTAAATGATCATTCACATCTATTTGACCACTTTCTGTAACTTTTACACCAGCTTTTTCTAGAGCTAAGCCATTTGTATAAGGACTACGCCCAACAGAAACTAAACAATAATCACTAGTAAAAGTAACCTCTTCTCCTTTTTTATTGGTAGCAGTTATAGTTATTTCCTCACCTTTTCTCACCACAGAGGTAACACAATGATTTACATGAAATTTAATACCTTGTTTCTTTAAAACTTTCGTAAGTTCTTTAGAAACATCTTTGTCCATTGTAGGTGTAATTGTAGGAGCATATTCTAAAACAGAAACAGCAGCTCCTAATCTTTTATATACAGAACCCAATTCTAAACCAATAACACCACCACCAATAACAATTAAGTGTTTAGGTACTTCTTTTAGTTTTAAGGCTTCTGTAGAAGTAATTACACGTTCTTTATCTAAAGTAATAAAAGGAAGTGTTGAAGGTTTAGAACCTGTAGCAATAATAATATTTGTACCTTCAATAATTTCTGAAGAACCATCTGTTTTAGATATTTTTACATGCGTAGCATCTTCAAAAGAACCTAAGCCTTCATAAACATCAATATTATTTTTATCCATTAGATATTTAATACCTCCTGTAGTAGTTTCTACAACTTTAGCTTTACGATCAACCATTTTTTGAAAATCAAATTTAGGATTTTCAACAGAAATTCCATGTTCTTCAAAATGGTGTACTGCATCATAAAAATGATGAGAAGAATCTAATAATGCTTTCGAAGGAATACATCCAACATTTAAACAAGTTCCTCCTAATGTTGCATATTTTTCAATAATAGCTACTTTTTTTCCTAACTGAGAAGCTCTAACCGCAGCTATGTATCCGCCAGGACCAGAACCTATAACAATGATGTCGTATTTCATTTTATATCTTTAATTTAAAAACAAAATTACATATAAATGTTGATTTGTAGAAAGGAAGTTACTTTTAATTCATGGTTTTTCAATTTTCAATTATCAATAAATGGTAATCGATAATGGGTTATCAGTTAATGTTTTTTGTTAAAAAAAACAGGAATAATTCTATTTTTTCAATAAGGAAAAAATAATTTTACTATTTACTATTTACTATTTACTATTTACTATTTACTATTTACTATTTACTATTTACTATTGTGCTTCTAATATTCAATTACGTAATTTGTGCCAATGAAGCAAGTATTAATAATAGGGTATGTTTGGGTAGAGCCAAATTCTTCTGCGGCAGGTAGTAGAATGTTACAGTTAATAGAAACTTTTGTAGAATACGATTATAAAGTTTCTTTTGCTTCTCCTGCTCAAAAGGGAGAAAAAGCAATGGATTTAAATAAATTAAGTCCATTAATAAATGAGGTTGAAATAAAATTAAATTCTTCTAGTTTTGACAGTTTTATACAAGAATTGAATCCTGATATTGTTTTGTTTGATCGATTTATGATGGAAGAGCAATTTGGATGGAGAGTAGCAGAAAACTGCCCTAATGCCATACGTATTTTAGATACAGAAGATTTACATTTTTTAAGAAAAACAAGGCATCAACAATTAAAAAAAGAAATTAAGTTTACGAACGAAGCATTAGTACAATCAAATGATACAAAAAGAGAGATAGCATCTATTTTAAGATGTGATTTGAGTTTGATAATTTCTACATATGAAATGGAATTATTAAAAAATGTTTTTAAAATAGAGGAGAGGTTATTGTTACATCTTCCTTTTTTATTAGATAAAATAACTAAAGAGAAAGTAAATGAGTGGCTACCATTCTTAGAAAGAAACCATTTTATTTTTATAGGCAACTTTTTTCATCAGCCTAATGTAGATGCTGTTTTACAATTGAAAAAAATATGGAAATACATAAAAAAACAACTGCCTAGTGCAGAACTTCATGTATATGGAGCGTATGTAACGCAACAAATTCAAGAGTTACATAAACCTAAAGAAAATTTTTTAATAAAAGGATTTACTTTAGATGCCAAAAAAGTAGTGAGAGAAGCTAGGGTGGTTTTAGCTCCTTTACGTTTTGGAGCAGGAATTAAAGGAAAGTTAACTGAAGCAATGCTTTGTGGTACACCAAGCGTAACAACATCTATTGGGGCAGAAGGTATGAGAGGTGATTTATCTTGGAATGGATATGTAGAAAATAATTTTGAAGAGTTTGCTAAAAAAGCAATAAAATTATTTACAAATGAATTAATTTGGTACGAGTCTCAGCAAAATGGAGTTGAAATTATTAATAAGCTTTACGATTCGGTTTTTTTCAAGGAAAAATTTCTATACGAGATTAAAAAAATAAAAGAAGACATAATGAAACATCGGGCACAAAATTTTATCGGTAGTTTGTTACAATATCAAACGTTACAAGCAACAAAATACATGAGTAAATGGATTGAATTAAAAAATAAGAAACAAGAATAGGATGTAGAATAAAAAAATAGATATTACCAAATTGATAATATCTATTTTTAGAATATTTATTGAATACTACTTCTTATTAATTACATTCTGCAATTCTGTCCCATCCACCAGTTCTTCTTTCAAATAAAGAACCTCTAAATATTACACGAGAACCAATAGCATATCTTCTGCCATTAACATATGCAGGAACACCATCACAAATGTTTCCTCCAGTTGAAGGAGGGTACATTTGATTTATTCCAATGATATCTCCAGCAGAAAGACCATCTCTTTGAATATCAAATGTAGTACCATTATTTCTTACAATAGTTGGTTCGCCATTTACAGAAAAGAAAAATGAGCCATACATCATTATAGAGCCTAAATCTAATGTTGATGTGTATTCGTCACCATCTCTTCCACGTTCTATATAGGTTAAAAAATTTCCTCTAGAACGGGGTCTAATATTCTCTGTATTAATAGTAATGTAATTATCTCTATCTTTTCTACTTTGCTCATGCCAAAGTCCAACAGCATGTCCAATTTCATGTATTGTATTACCAGTAGAACAGGTAGGAGCTAAATTAATGGGCTGACGACCACCAACTCTACCAACAGCAGAAGAACATCCACTACCAGTTTGAAAATAAATATAATCAGATTGGTTTGTTCTTTGAACGAATCTTAAAGAAGTGTTTCTTTCCCAATGAGTAATAGCATCGGTAACACGCTTTTGATTTACTAAATCATTATCTATTTGAAAGAAAACAGTGTTGTTAGGCCATCTTCCGCCTGTTCTTCCTACAGATTTGTTGGCGGTTTTCTCTATAGAAGGTTCTCCAATTTGATCTGGTTTTTCTTTTAGTTCTTTCATAGAAAAAATAATATCTCCATCTAGAACGTATGTGTTTTTTATTTTTTGAACTTCTACTTTTTGATCTCCGTAGTATAAGGATTTTAATTCTCCACTTAAATTAGGATAAGCTTCTTCGGGATTAATGGTTTTAGTATTTATAATAGTTGTTTCTTCTAAATTGCTAGAAGTTTCTTCATGACATGAGAAGAGTGTTAACATTATGACTATTGTAGTTAAATAAATTTTAGAATTTTTCATAAAAGAGGTTTAAATTTAATTATTTCTTATGGTTAAAAAGAGATAAATAACAATGATTGATTAAATATATTGTTCATTAGTTAAATAAATTGTTAATTTTTTAAACCTATTTTTTTTAGAGCTTTGTTTATCAGTCTTTTTAAGATGATCAGTTTAAATCTGACATAAGTATATGAAGTTATCAATACCGTGATTAATAAAAGAGATATAGTTTAAAGTTAATATATCTGTTGAAAAGGAGAGGTGTTTTTTGTGAAAAACTGCTTTACAGTTGTTTATTTTAAATTGTTGCTTCGAATGATTTTCGATAGAGAATTGCAACGAGAAACACGATTTTAAAAACAGAAAATAGAGTTTTACTAATTCACTTTATTTATTATTATGATACAATGCTCTTTTAAAAAAGTAAAACGTCACTTTTTATAAAAATAACGTTTTACTTTATAAATAAAAAAAGCGAAGGTTTACGAAATTAAACCAGCTCTTTTAAGTAGAGCCTCTGGTTTAGGTTTCTGTCCCCTAAATCGTTTGTATAATTCCATAGGTTTTTCGGTACCACCTTTAGATAAAATATTCTCTTTAAAGCTAGAAGCAGTTTGTTTGTCAAAAATTCCTTTTTCTTTAAAATACTCAAAAGCATCGGCATCTAAAACTTCTGCCCATTTATAAGAGTAATAGCCTGCAGAATATCCTCCCTGAAAAATATGAGAAAAAGCAGTACTCATACAATTATTGGCTACATCTGGGTATAGTTTTGTGTTTTTAAAGGCTTCGGTTTCAAAGTTTTTTACAGTGATTTTTTGGTTGTTTGTATTACCAGAGTGCCAGCTCATGTCTAATAAACCAAAACTAATTTGACGCATCGTTTGCATTCCTTCGTGAAAAGAGGCAGATTCTTTAATCTTTGTTACATATTCCATAGGAATTGTTTCGCCAGTTTCATAATGCTTTGCAAATAATTCTAAAGCTTCTTTTTCATAACACCAATTTTCTAATACTTGACTTGGTAACTCTACAAAATCCCAAGAAACAGAAGTTCCAGATAAACTTTTATAAGTAGTATTAGCTAACATTCCATGCAAAGCATGTCCAAATTCATGAAATAACGTAGTTACTTCATTAAAAGTTAATAAAGAAGGCTTTGTTTCGGTAGGTTTCGTGAAATTACAAACAATAGAAACTTGTGGACGATCATTTACATCATTCTTTATTTGTTGTGATTTATAAGAAGTCATCCAAGCACCATTTCGTTTTCCTGGTCTAGGATGAAAATCAGCATAAAAATAAGAAACAAAATCTCCTTTAGAATTTGTAACGGAATATGTTTTTACATCTTTATGATAAGTATCTATAGTATCTATTTCTTCAAATTGTAAATCAAATAAACGATTTGAAATTTCAAATACACCTTCGATAACATTTTCCAATTTAAAATAGGGTTTTAATAACTCTTGATCTAAATTGAATAACTCTTTTTTTAATTTTTCAGAATAATAAGCGCCATCCCATTTTTGTAATTGATCTATATTATCTAGTTTTTTAGCATATTCTTCTAAATTTTTAAATTCACGTTCAGCAGCAGGTTTTGCCTTTTCTAATAAATCATTTAAAAAAGATAAAACTGTTTCTGGAGTTTCTGCCATTCTATCTTCTAAAACAAAATGTGCATGAGAATTATATCCTAATAATAAAGCTCTTTTATTTCTAAGAGAAACAATGTCTAAAACTATTTGTTCATTATTATTTTTATTGTTCTGAAATCCTTTTTTCCCCATTGCAATAGATAATTTTTTACGTAATTCTCTATTTTTAGCATAGGTCATGAATGGAATATAGCTTGGGTAATCTAATGTAAATAACCAGCCTTCTTTTTCTTTTTGTTGTGCTAGTAGTTCAGCAGCTTCTTTTGCGCTTTCAGGAAGTCCATCTAAGTCATTTTTATCTGTAATTAATAATTCAAAAGAATTGGCATCAGCGAGTACATTTTCTCCAAACTGTAATGACAATTTAGCTAATTCAGTATCTAATTTTCGTAATTCTGTTTTTTCGTCATTCCCTAAATTTGCTCCGTTCCTAGAAAAACCTTTGTACTGTTTTTCTAATAACATGGCTTGTTCTGGAGTTAGTTGTAATGTGTTTTTTTGATCGTATACAGCTTTCACTCTTTTAAAAAGCAAAGTATTTAAAATCATGTCATTTTTAAACTCACTTAACCAAGGAGAAATGTCTTTAGCGATTGCTTGTATTTCTTCATTAGTTTCTGCAGAATTTAAATTAAAAAAGATAGAAGTGATTCGATCTAATTTTTCTCCAGTATTATCTAATGAAACAGTGGTGTTTTCAAAAGTAGGAGTAGAAGTGTCGTTTGCTATTTTATTGATTTCATTTTTGGCAATAATTATTGCTTCTTTAATTGCTGTTTTATAATGTTCCTCTTTTATTTTTGTAAAAGGAGGAGTGTCAAAATTTTGTAATAATGGATTGTTCATTTAATTATAAATTTTATACTTACCTATACCAATAGTTAAGCCAATACCAACATAAGGGATTTCTGAAACATTTGCAAGAAATTTAAAGCCAATACTATTTCCTAGTGCGCTAGGATTACCAACTGGAATTAATTCGTAAATTCTATATGGCGATTTCTTGTTTTTAAACCATTTAATATTAAATTCTAAAGGAAAACCAATACTGTTTGTTGTTTTAAAAGAACTATTTTGTAAACGCTTTTGAAATTCTGAATAAGATATACCAGCAGAATAGCTGTAAGAGAACGTTTTATTTACGTGTCTCCTTCCATACAAAAAGCCATATTCGTTATTTACTTCTTTTATAAATGGAATTGGAAATAATATAAAACCATCTAACCTGACATTATTATAATTTCTAAATGTAAATAAGTTTTTTTTGTGTTGATAATTTATTGAGAAACCAGTTAAAAATCCACCACCTTTGGCTCCAGAACCACCTATGGTAACATCTGCATACCAAATAGAGTTCTCTTTTATAGTATCTTTTTTAATTTGGGAATTTATATTTAAAACAGAAGATGTAACGATTAGAAATAATAAAATAGTTTTTTTCATAGTTATAAATTATATCAGGCACAATATAGTTTATTTAGAATAAATAAAAATAGCAAACATCGTTTTCAAATTAAAATTCTATACATTAACTGTAATATAAATAGTTTAAAACTATTGATTGAAGTTATTAATATATAATGTAAACTACATTTAGTAACCCGTTGTGCTGTGGTATTTTTTAAATTTTTACCACCAGTCTTGATTTTTGCTTTTATTTACTGAGTGATAGTCGAAGTATTTGCATGAAGGCAAAGAAGATAGGAGTTGCTATTTTGTAAGTGACTAAAAAACAAACAACTAAAAAATATATCAGAGGTGTTGATTTATCGGAATAAAATGGAGAAAAATTGTATCGAGAATCCTAATTTTAGTTATAAAATAGTTCTCGATACACTTTTTCTTGCGTCAAAAGTACTCCAACTGGTATTTAGTATTATTTTTTTACTCTTTCAGAAGCTTTTTCAACTTTAAGTTTTAAACCTTCTTTATATGCAACGATTTTATCTAATACACATTTATCAGATGCTCCAATAATTTGGGCTGCTAAAATACCCGCGTTTTTTGCACCATCTAAAGCTACAGTAGCTACAGGAACACCTCCTGGCATTTGTAAAATAGATAAAACAGAATCCCACCCATCTATTGAGTTTCTACTTTTTACAGGTACTCCAATTACTGGTAACGGACTCATACTAGCTACCATACCAGGTAAATGTGCAGCTCCACCAGCACCAGCAATAATAACTTTAATTCCTCTTTTATGAGCATTCATAGAATAATCAAATAATTTTTCTGGAGTTCTATGGGCAGATACAATATCTACTTCAATTTGAATATCCATTCCTTCTAAAATATCTATTGCTTCTTGCATTATAGGAAGATCTGAATCGCTTCCCATGATAATTCCTACCATATTTTTTAAATTTCAATTATCAATTATCAATTATCAATTATCAGTGATCTATTTTGTATTGTTCTTTAGTATTAATAAATGATTACTGTTCCTTGTAAACTGTTTATTGTTTGCTAATTACTTTTACTGTTTCTTTTACTTTTTGTGCTATTTCACGAGCGATCTTAATGTCTTCATGAACTATGGTAACATGCCCCATTTTACGAAATGGTTTGGTGTGTTTTTTTCCATAGATATGTGGAGTAACTCCATCAATAGCTAATATTTCCTCCATGTTTTCATAAAGAACATCACCAGTATGTCCTTCAGTACCTACCAAATTTACCATAATACCGGCAACTTTGCTGTCAGTATTACCTAAAGGAAGGTTTAAAATACTTCTTAGATGTTGTTCAAATTGATTCGTGTAACTTGCTTCTATACTATAGTGCCCAGAGTTATGAGTTCTAGGGGCAACTTCATTTACTAAAATTTCATCATCTTCTGTTTGAAACATTTCTACAGCTAATAAGCCAACAAAATCGAAAGCATCTGCTACTTTTAGAGCTACTTTTTTTGCTTTAGTAGAAATTTTATCTTCTATTCTGGCAGGACAAATAACGTATTCTACTTGATTAGCTTCCGGATGAAATTCCATCTCTACTACTGGGTAGGTTTTAATTTCTCCTTTCTCATTTCGAGCAACAATAACAGCTAACTCATTTTTAAAAGGAATCATTTTTTCGGCAATACATTCCCCTTCAGGTAAAGATTCTAAATCGGCGTAATTCTTTACTACTTTCACACCATTTCCATCATAACCAAAACGAGCAGCCTTCCATACAAAAGGAAAATTAATCACATTATTTTCATAAGAATGTTTTAATTCATCTATAAAAGCATAATGATTAAATTTTGCAGTAGGAATATTGTATTGCGTATAAAATTTCTTTTGTTGCGCTTTGTTTTGAATAATTCTTAAGGTTGCTGGTTTAGGATAGATTTTTACGCCTTCACTTTCCAGTTTATCTAAAGCATCAATATTAACATTTTCAATTTCAATAGTTAATAAATCTACTTTTTTTCCAAAGTTATATACAGTATCAAAATCAAGTAAATCACCTTGATGAAATTCATTACATATTTCTGCACAAGGAGCTTGTAATGAGGAATCTAAAATGACAGTAAAAATATCTAGTTTTTGAGTTTCAGAAAGTAACATTCTTCCTAGTTGTCCACCTCCTAAAACTCCTAGTCTAAAGCTAGAAGAGAAAAAATTTTGCACTTTTTAGTTTTTGTGTTGTTATTGCAAAAGTAAGCATCTTAATTGGGTCGATAAATATTTTATCTGCTTATTTGTAAAGCGTTGTTGTTTATTTGTAATACATTGTACTCTAAAGCAAAACAGCCTTCACCATCTAAAGGAGAGCCATTTAAAGAATTATATTCTTTATCATCACAACTACAAATTAATTTTAATCCATCGAAAGTCATTGGGGAATTACAAGTACCTTCAGGACATTGTAAATCATATGCTTTGAAAGCGGAATTAGACCTTCTTATAATAAGTAGATTACGTCCCCCAATATTAGCTGTAGCATGCCCGCCAGGAACCTGAATATTAATAAATTGTGGGTTAGATAAATTAATAGTTTCATTTAAAGATACGCCTCTAAAACAATTACCTAAATCATCCGTGTTTGAACAGTTTAGTAATGTGCAAAAAAATAAAGCAAAAATGATTTTTCTCATAATTTTAAGAGTATTATAGTAAATGAATCGAGGCTAATTTACAAATATTTTGTACATTTGTAAGACGATCTCACTCCTAAAATGGACTGGGATTTTTTAAATTTTAGAAGTTATGAGTGAAATATCATATTACACAGAAGAAGGACTAAAGAAGTTAAAAGAAGAATTAGCAAATTTAGAGCAGGTTGAAAGACCAAGAGTATCGCAGGAAATAGCAGATGCACGAGATAAAGGTGATTTAAGTGAAAATGCGGAATATCACGCAGCAAAAGAAGAACAGTCTTTATTAGAATTTAAAATAGTAAAGCTTAAAAATGTGGTTGCTAGTGCTAGAATTATAGATGAAAGCCAGTTAGATACCTCAAAAGTTTTAATTCATTCTGTTGTGAAAATTAAAAATACAACGAATAATATGGAGTTTACCTATACTCTAGTGGCAGATTCTGAAACAGATGTTAGAAATGGTAAATTATCTGTAAATTCACCAATAGGGAAAGGTTTACTTGGTAAGGAAGTAGGAGATGTTGCTGAAATTCAAGTACCTAATGGTATAATGAAGTTTGAGATTTTAGAAATCTCACGTTAAGTTTTAATTACAAAAAAATAAATATAGAAAGGGTTTTGATTGTTTCAAAACCCTTTCTATATTTATAAATAATTACCAAAAACAGAAATAAATATGGCTAGTATATTTACTAAAATTATTAAAGGAGAAATACCTTCATATAAAATAGCAGAAAATGATCTTTTTTATGCTTTTTTAGATATAAATCCGAATGCAAAAGGACATACATTAGTAATTCCTAAAAAAGAAGAAAATAAAATATTTGATTTATCTAAAGAAGAGTATCTCGAATTAATGGATTTTAGTTATAGAGTAGCGAAAGCATTAGAGAAAACAATTTCTTGTGAGCGTATTGGTATGAGTGTTATTGGTTTAGAAGTGCCTCACGTACATGTGCATTTAATTCCAATTAACAAAATGGCAGACATGCAGTTTGTTACTAAAGAGAAATTAACGAGAGAAGAGTTTTTGAGTTTAGCAGAAAATGTAGCCAATAATTTTGAATGAGTTGAGAGAATCGAAAGAAATAGCGAATAGATTTAGAGAAGTTTTTTTAGATGGAACTTGGATAGCAAATACGAATTATAAGAAGCAGTTACATACAATTACTTATAAGCAAGCTATTCAAAAGAAATATTCGTTAAATACAATAGCAGAATTAACATATCATATAAATTATTATTTAAAAGGAATACTACCTGTTTTTAAAGGAGAGAAATTAGAAATAAAAGATAAATTTAGTTTTTGTAGCATGGAAACTCTTACAGAGGAAGAATGGGGTGTTTTGAAGAATGAATTAATAGTAAATGCAGAAATTTTTGCAAAATATATAGAAGAAATGTCTGAAACTAAATTAGAAGAGACTTTTGAGAATAAAAAATATGGTACTTACAGAAGAAATATAGAAGGAGTAATTGAACATGCATATTATCATTTAGGGCAAATTTCATTAATAAAGAAGATGATCAGCCATTAAAAAGTTGAATTTCAAAAGTAGTTCCCTTACCTAATTCAGATTTTTTAATAAAAATTTTTCCATTATGATAATCTTCTATAATTCTTTTAGATAAAGATAAGCCTAGTCCCCAACCTCTTTTTTTAGAAGTATAACCAGGTTTAAAGACTTTGTTGTACTTTGATTTAGCAACTCCTTTTCCAGTATCAGAAACAGTAATAATAGCCTTTTCATTATCTTTATTAATATGAACAGCTATACTTCCTTTACCAGCCATTGCATCGATAGCGTTTTTTAATAAATTTTCAATAACCCAACCATAAAGCTCTGCATTTAAATCGATGTTAATTTCTGATTCTGTAGAGTAGAAAGTAAAAGAGATTTGTTTAGAGCTTTTTGATTTTAAGTAATCAAATGTAGACTTTGTAGCGG
This sequence comes from uncultured Tenacibaculum sp., assembly GCA_947498055.1. Classification (GTDB taxonomy): domain Bacteria; phylum Bacteroidota; class Bacteroidia; order Flavobacteriales; family Flavobacteriaceae; genus Polaribacter. Next base: position 29,075 of record CANMJA010000031.1, on the reverse strand, counting down.
TAACAATATTTTCTGAAATTAATTGAGGAGAGGAGCCTATTTTTGAAAATCTATTTGCTATTGTATTTAATCTGTCAACATCTTTTTCAATCTCATTTACATATCCTTCTTCAATATTTTGAGTTCTTAAAATAGTAACCCATCCCATTAAGGAAGATAAAGGAGTGCCTATTTGATGTGCCGTTTCTTTAGCCATACCTGTCCAAAGTTTATTTTGTTCTGCAATTTTATTGGAGTTGAAAAACAGATAAATAACAACTAGAAACAACCCTAAGATAAGTATTAAAGCAATGGGATAATATTTTAGTTTGTAAAGTAGGTCTGAATTTCTGTAGTAAATATATTCTTTAATCCCAAGATAGTTGATTTCAATGGGTCTATTTTCAGTTTTCATTATAGCTAACTGTTCTTGTAGGTAGAGAATATTTTTAGATTTTTCAGGATCTAAATTATGGTGTTCACGTATTGTGCCACTTTCGCTGGTTAAAATAGAAGGAATATCTGTAATACTTTCAAAAACCTTAAATTCCAAATTAAAACTAGCTTCAAGGTCTTTATTACTTTCTGCTTCTTTAATAGCGGCAGCAAAAACCTCCATTTTTAAACGTTCATCTTCTTTAAACTGATTAAAAAAAGAATAGGTATTCCATAAAACTAATGAGACAATAATTAGTGATACTAAAATTGCAATTCGGTTAATCCCAAAAGTGTTCTTCAAGAAACTCATTTGTCAAATATAAACTATTCTTTAGGTATAACATTATAACTAAAAGGATAGTATCTTTACAAGGATATTTTAAAAAACAAATTCATGTTAACAATAAATCCTAAAGAAATTTCTACTGGAAAACTACACCAATATTTACTAGGAGCCATTGCGCCTAGACCTATTGCTTTTGCAAGTACTATAGATAAAGAAGGGAACCCTAATTTGTCTCCTTTTAGCTTTTTTAACGTGTTTGGCGCAAATCCACCTACCTTAATATTTTCGCCCGCAAGAAGTGTTAGAAATAACACTACCAAACATACGTTAGATAATGCAGAGGAAGTAAAAGAAGTTGTTATTAATGTGGTTAATTATGATATTGTACAACAAATGTCTCTAAGTAGTACGATGTACCCTAAAGAGGTAAATGAATTTGTAAAGGCAGGTTTAACAATGCTGCCTTCAGAAGAAGTAGCTCCATATAGAGTAGCGGAATCTCCAGTGCAGTTTGAATGTAAAGTGAAAGATATTATTTATACCGGAAAAGAAGGTGGAGCAGGGAATTTAATTGTTTGTGAGGTTGTTAAATTACATATTAGAGAAGAAATTTTAAATGAAGAGGGAACAATAGATCAATATAAAATTGATTTGGTGGCAAGAGCAGGAGGAAGTTTTTACTCTAGAGCAAGAGATGGGTTTTTCGAGATAGCGAAACCATTAACCGCATTAGGAATAGGAGTAGATCAAATTCCTTTTGAAATTAGGAATAGTACAGTGTTAACAGGTAATAATTTAGGAATGCTAGGGAATGTAGAAGAGTTGCCAACTAAAGAAAGTGTTAATAACTTTGCGGAAGAACATCCTGATTTAGTAGGGCTTTCAGAAGAAAAAAAACATACATTTGCACAAGAATATTTATTAAAGAATGATTTAGAAAGTGCTTGGAAAGTGCTTTTACTTAAATAAGTTAAGATTATGGAAGTTATTGGGAAAATTAAAATTATTAACGAAACACAGACGTTTGGTAGCAATGGGTTTAGAAAAAGAGAATTAGTAGTTACTACTGATGAGCAGTACCCACAAATGATAATGATTGAATTTATTCAAGATAAATGCGATTTATTGAATAATTTTCAAGTAGGTCAAGATGTTAAAGTATCTATTAATTTAAGAGGTAGAGAATGGATTAATCCAGAGGGTGTAGCTAAGTATTTTAATTCTATTCAAGGATGGAGAATAGAGAACTTACAACAAGCAGCTTCTCAAAATGTACCTCCAGTAGATCAATTTCAACCAGCTCCAGATTTAACGGAGAATGAACCAGATGATTTACCTTTTTAAAAGTAAATAAAATATAATTGAAAATAAAATAGGAGGCCATTTTGCTTCCTATTTTACTTTTTAGACGGTTCCTTTTGCTCTTTCTTTGGCATTGGGCCTCTTAAATGAATAACTAAACCATTTAAAAAGTTTCGCAAAATTTGATCCCCACATTCCATATATTTAGGATGATCTTCTTTTCTAAAAAAAGCACCTAATTCAGACTTAGAAACTTTAAAATCTACCAAAGCACAGATTTTAATAATATCTGTATCTCTTAATTTGTGGGCTACTCGTAATTTTTTAAAAATGTCGTTGTTTGTTAAAGGCATGCTGCAAAAGTACTTGTTAAATTATAAATCTCGCTTCTTTAATTTAAAAATAATTAAAATTCCGATAAAACAGGTGGCTGCTAGTACTTTAAAACTAGTAGATAAATTACTAAGTTTAGAAATATATCCAATAACTACAGGTGCATTTAAAAAACCTAAAAATCCAATACCAGAAACAAAAGAAATGGCAGTAGTAGCATCGTGTTTCTTTGCTTTACTAGCAAACCTAATAATTTCAGGATAAATAACAGATAAACCAATGCCAAGTAGGCTAAATCCGATAATAGTAATGGTAAATTGTTTAATTAGTACGAGAGAATAACCAATGATAGCTATGGTAAAGCCATAAAGTATGATTTTAATAGAGCCAATTTTGTTGCTTATAATATCTCCAAAAAAACGACCAAGCATCATAAAAAAAGAAAAAAACAAAAAACCAAAACCCATTAATTTTTCTGTTTTAATGTGTACTTCATCTTTTAAAAACAAAGAACTCCAGTGTTCAATAGATCCTTCGTTTCCAGATATAATAATACCGATCAAGGCTAAAGGAAAGAGTAGTTCTAAATTCTTAAAAGAAATTTTTTTATTCTTTTTCTGTGTAAAAGAAGTTATCGTATAATATTTTTTGAGTAGTAAAAGATTACTTATAATAAGTAAGAAGATGATTATAGAAAAATGATACAAAGGTTTAGTAAATAAGGGCATTAAAAAACTTCCTATTCCTGCGCCAATAACACCACCTAGACTAAAAAAACCATGTGCGGTAGACATAAAATTAATGCTGTCTTTTTTTTCAATTTCAGCAACTAAAGTATTCATAGCTATATTGGTGATAGAAGAGAATAACCCAACTATAAATAAAGAAAAACATAGTTGATTATGAGAATTTGATAATATGGGGAATAAGTAGAAAAAAACAAATAGTATTATACCAGCTCCGGTGATTTTTCCTGTGCCAAAATATTGTATGATTTTAGGAGAAAAAGGTATTGTTGTTAAAGCTCCAATAGCAAATGAAAAAAGAGCAATTCCTATTTCAGCATCATTTAAAAAGAGTTTCTCCTTAATAAAAGGAATATAAAGGATCCATGTTCCAGTAATTATATTTAGTGAGGAAAAAACAAATAAAGGAGCAAAATATCTAGGATTGCAAATAATTTTGAAGACAAATTTCATGTATACAAAATAAATGCAATTTTGTTTTGGTTAATAGTCTTTTTTACTCATTCTTTAAAAGGAAATTTAACTAACCATAGAGAAAATAGCCCAAGCATAAATAGCGAATCTTAAAAAACGGAATAAACCAAAAAGAGCCACGTTTTTAAAAGGGTACTTAATCATACCAGTAGTTAAACAACTTATGGCAAAAGGAAGTGGTAATAAGGCTCCAACTAAAACTAGAATACCTCCCCATTTTTTAGTGTTCTTTAAATGTTTAGCCATTTTCACCTCTAAATAATTTTTAACAGCTTTAATTCGTAAAGAAGCCTTTCCTATAAAATATGCTAAAAGACCACCAAAATAAGATAAGAAAGCTAAAATAATAAGATTTAAAATAGGGTCTGAAGTTTTCTTAGACCAGGCAATAAAAATTTCTGGAGGTATTAAACCTAAAATAGTCTCAGAAATAAAGAATATGATGAATAAACTTAATCTCGAAAAATATTCTGTCATTGCTTGTAAACCATCATTAATATTATAAACAAACTTGTTAAATAATAGCAATGCAACAATAACAGCAACGATAGGAAGAAAAGCTTTTTTTAGGCTTTCCCAAATAAACATATAAAAACCAGTTCGTTGATAATAGTTGTGTAACCTTTCTAAATGTGGTTTTTTAGTTGTCTTTTTCAATTTCTTGCTCATCTTTCTAACGGCATCTAAATTTTAAATTGCAAAAATACAAGGTAATTATATAATACCAAACTAAATTTAGTTAATTATAAAAGTTTACTGGCAAATTCAGCACAACGCTCTCCGTCCATAGCAGCTGAAATAATACCTCCGGCATATCCGCCACCTTCTCCACAAGGGAATAATCCTTCTATTTGCGGGTGTTCTAAGTTCTCTTTTCTAGGAATATTCACAGGAGAAGAGGTACGAGATTCTACCCCTATTATATTAGCTTCTTCTGTATAATACCCGTGCATTTTTTTTCCGAAGGCAGAAAATCCTTTACGTAATCTACTTCCAATAAGTTTAGGAAGTATCGAGTGCATAGGAGAGGAGTTCAAACCTGGTTGGTAAGAGGTGTCATTTAAGCTATTAGATAGTTTACCTTCTACAAAATCAGTGAGTCGTTGTGCTGGGGCAACTTGACTTTTTCCACCAGCATTAAAAGCTAATTTTTCTAAATCTTTTTGAAATTGCAATCCTTTTAAAACACCATATTGTTCATATTTAGGTAAATCTTTATCTACATTGATTTCAACTACAATACCCGAATTTGCAAATTTATTATTACGACGAGATGGAGACATGCCATTTACCACAATTTCTCCATTGGCAGTTGCGGCAGGAACGATAAATCCACCAGGACACATACAAAAGGAATATACACCACGATTTCTTACTTGATGTACTAAACTATATGCAGCAGCTGGTAATAAAGCATCTCTTTCACCAGTACAGCTGTATTGAATTTGATCGATGATTTGTTGTGGGTGTTCTACACGAACGCCCATTGCAAATGATTTTGCTTGAAGTAAAATATTTTTTCGATGTAATAACTCATATATGTCTCTAGAAGAATGTCCTGTAGCAAGAATAACAGCATTAACAGTCATTTCTTTTTCATTTTGTAGTTGAATAGCTTGAAGTTTGTTGTTTTTAATAACAAAGTCGATAACTCTAGTTTCAAAATGAATTTCTCCACCATACTTTAAAATAGTTTCACGAATATTCTGAATAATCTTTGGAAGTTTATTAGTGCCAATATGTGGGTGAGCATCTACTAAAATTTGATCTGTAGCACCATGATATACAAGGTTTTCAAAAATACGACGAACATCACCACGTTTTAAACTACGAGTGTATAATTTTCCGTCAGAGTATGTACCTGCTCCTCCTTCACCAAAACAGTAGTTAGAATCTTCGTTTACATAGTGTTGTTGATTAATGGCACGTAAATCACGTCTTCTATCTTGTACATTTTTACCACGTTCTAAAACAATAGGTTTATAACCTAATTCGATACAGCGTAAGGCTGCATACATGCCTGCTGGGCCGAAACCGACAATGTGTATTTCTTTAGCAGAAGAAACATCTTTATATTCAAAAGTATAATCAGAGGTGTTTGGTATAGGTTCGTTAATATAAACTGCTACTTTATAATTAAAGATAATTTGTTTTTTACGAGCATCGATAGATTTACGTAAAACTTTAATACCTGAAATTTTTGAAGCATCTATATTTAATTGTTTAGAAGCTTTTCTTTCTAAAATATCTGTTTGTTTTTCTTCAAAAAGATTTACACGAAGTTGAATTTCTTGCACCATATTGCAAAACTATGCAAATTTCAATGGATATCTTTTCTTTATTTTAGCAATAAACCAATTTGTATGAAACTAACTTCATTTATCGAAAATATTTTCAAAAAATATCTACCATCTCCTTTTACGATTGCTGTTTTATTAACGATAGTTACATTGTTGTTAGCTGTGGGGTTTACAAAGCCAGAGAATGTTTTTATTGGTGAATACTTTATGACAGTTTTACAGTTTTGGGAACAAGGTATTTGGACAAACGGTTTGCTTGTTTTCGCGTATCAAATGATGTTAATTTTGGTGTTAGGTCATGTATTAGTTTTAAGTAGGCCAGTAAGTTTTTTCATTTTGAAGATAACAAAATATTGTACTAATACAGCAAGTAGTGCAGCAATTGTTAGTAGTACAACCATGATTGTCGCATTTTTTAATTGGGGATTAGGACTTGTTTTTGGAGCCTTATTAGCAAGAAAAGTAGCAGAACATGCGCAGAAAAAAGGAATTAAATTAAATTATCCGATAATCGGAGCAGCAGGGTATACCGGATTAATGGTTTGGCACGGTGGTATTTCTGGTTCTGCACCAATAAAAATTAATGAAAGTGGTCATATTAAAAATATGATGAATACGGTTTCTTCTGAAAAAATAATGCAACAAATTCCTGAGGTGATCAATTATTCTAAAACAGTATTTAGTTGGTGGAATATAATTATATTTTTAGTGGTTTTACTTGCAGTTTCTGTTACTTTTTACTTTTTAGGAAAAAAAGCGAACCCAACAAAAATAAATTTACCTGAATATGTATTAAATAAAGAGGATAAAGTAGTTACGAAAGTCGAAAAACTAGAGGGTTCTAGAATCGTATCTACTATGTTTGGGTTACTGATTTTAATAACGTTCTTCTATCGTTATTTTGAAGATATAAAAGCACTAAAGATTACTCCAAATCTAATTAACTTTTTTATGTTAGGATTGGGAATTATACTTCATGGGAGTTTTAAAAAGTTTACAAATGCTATAAAAGAATCTATCGGAGATATATCTGGTGTTTTAATTCAATTTCCTTTATATTTTGGTATTATGGGAATTATGAAAAGTACAGGTATGGTTACTTTAATATCTAGTTTCTTTGTGTCAATAGCTAGTGCAAAAACATTGCCTATATTTACTTTTTTTAGCGCAGGGTTAGTAAATATATTTGTGCCTAGCGGAGGTGGACAGTGGGTAGTTCAAGGGCCTATTGTGGTAGAAAGCGCTTTGCAGTTGGGGGTTTCGTTGCCTAAAGCTATTATGGCATTAGCGTATGGAGATCAAATTACTAATATGTTGCAACCCTTTTGGGCATTGCCATTATTAGGTATAACGAAGTTAAAAGCGAAAGAAATATTGCCCTATACGTTAATAGCAATGTTTGTGGGCACAATAATTTATGTATTAGGATTAATAATTTTTTAATGTATTATTGGTTAGATAAAAAAATAGAATTCCCTCCTTATAAGGTTGTATCTGAAGAAGGAGTTATTGCTTTAGGGGGTGATTTATCGGTAGAGAGGTTGATGTATGCATATGAACGTGGAATATTTCCTTGGTTTAATGAAGGAGAGCCTATTGTTTGGTATTCACCATGGGAACGAATGGTGTTATTTCCTAATGAAATAAAAATTTCTAAATCGATGAAGCAAGTGCTTCGTAAAAAAGAATATACAATTACTATAAATAAAGCTTTTGAAGAAGTGGTTTTTAATTGCAAATCTATTAATAGGAAGGAGCAAGAAGGAACATGGATTACAGATGACATGCAACAAGCATATATTAATTTACATCATAAAGGATTTGCTAAATCTATTGAGGTTTGGAAAGAAGATGAATTAGTAGGTGGTTTATATGGAGTTGATTTAGGAAATGGTATTTTTTGTGGAGAAAGTATGTTTAGTAAAGCTAGTAATATGAGTAAGGTTGCTTTTATATATTTAGCACAAAACTGTGGTTATAAATTAATAGATTGTCAAGTGCATAACGACCATTTGGCTAGCTTGGGAGCAAGAGAAATTTCGAGAAACGATTTTTTAGATTTTTTAAAAATAAATTAAATTGTTTTACAAATACATAAAATTAAAAGCATTTTAATGATAAAATTCAAGGAAGTAAAATGGCTTTTAGAGGGGTTTTTATAAAAATCATTGATATTTTAAATAAAAAAATAAACTTAAATTGATTCTAAGGTGTTTTTTGGTTGATTTAAGGCGGTTTTAGGTTATAAACAAATGTTGATAAAAACAGCGTAAAATCGCTTAAAAACTTTATTTATAAAAGGAAAAATCGTAAATTCGTTATCTGTGTTTTCGTTGTATAATTACAACTTTTTCTGTGGGGGAAAAAAGAACATTTTTTAAGAAATATACTTTTACAATTATAGAAACAATTTTCTCTGTATTTCAGAGATGTATTAGTGTATAGAATGTATAAAAAAGAATAAATAATCTCAAAATATGAGTGAAGATAAAAAGCATAATTATTCAGCCGATAGTATTCAGGCTTTAGAAGGAATGGAGCATGTTCGTATGCGTCCGTCGATGTATATTGGAGATGTTGGTGTTAGAGGATTACACCATTTAGTATATGAAGTAGTAGATAATTCAATTGACGAAGCTTTAGCGGGTCATTGTGATAGTATTGAAGTTACCATTAATGAAGATAATTCAATTACTACAAAAGATAATGGTCGTGGTATTCCTGTAGGAATTCATAAAAAAGAAGGAGTATCAGCGTTACAAGTGGTAATGACTAAGATTGGAGCCGGTGGTAAGTTCGATAAAGATTCTTATAAAGTTTCTGGAGGACTTCATGGTGTTGGGGTTTCTTGTGTAAACGCACTTTCAGATCATTTAACAGCTACGGTTCATAAAGACGGTAAAATATGGCAACAAGAATATGAAAAAGGAAAAACATTATATCCAGTAAAAACCATTGGAGAAACTGATTTTACTGGTACTATTGTTACTTTTTTACCAGACAAATCTATTTTTCAGCAAACAACCGAATATAGTTACGAAACGCTAGCAACTCGTATGCGTGAATTATCTTATTTAAATAAAGGAATTACAATAACCTTAACAGATAAACGTAACAAAGACGATGAAGGAAATGATATTTCGGAAGTGTTTCATAGCAATGAGGGGCTTTCTGAATTTGTAAAATACTTAGATAGCACTCGTACACCAGTTATTCAAAACGTTATTTCTATGGAGGGTGAGAAAAATGGTATTCCTGTAGAGGTAGCTATGACGTATAATGATTCTTATTCAGAGAATTTACATTCTTATGTAAATAATATTAATACACATGAAGGAGGAACTCATTTATCTGGATTTAGAAGAGGTTTAACTGGTACACTTAAAAAGTATGCAGATAATTCTGGATTGTTAAAAAATGTGAAGTTTGAAATTTCTGGAGATGATTTTAGAGAAGGTTTAACAGCTATTGTATCTGTAAAAGTAGGAGAACCTCAATTTGAAGGACAAACAAAAACGAAGCTAGGAAACAGAGAAGTTACTTCTGCGGTTTCTCAAGCAGTATCCGAAATGCTTACCGATTATTTGGAAGAAAATCCAAACGATGCTAAAACGATTGTGCAAAAAGTAATCTTAGCTGCACAAGCGCGTCATGCTGCTCGTAAAGCAAGAGAAATGGTACAGCGTAAAACCGTAATGAGTATTGGTGGTTTACCTGGTAAATTATCAGATTGTTCAGAAACAGATCCTGCAATGTGTGAAATATTTTTAGTCGAGGGAGATTCGGCAGGAGGTACAGCAAAACAAGGACGTGACCGTAATTTTCAAGCTATATTACCTTTAAGAGGTAAAATCTTAAATGTTGAAAAAGCAATGCAACATAAGGTTTTTGAAAATGAGGAAATTAAAAATATGTTTACAGCTTTAGGTATTTCTATAGGAACAGAAGAAGATCCAAGAGCTTTAAATTTATCTAAATTACGTTATCATAAAGTAGTTATTATGTGTGATGCCGATGTAGATGGTTCGCATATAGCAACATTAATTTTAACTTTCTTCTTCCGTTATATGCGAGATATGGTAGAGCAAGGCTACATTTATATAGCAACACCTCCACTATATTTAGTGAAAAAAGGACAAAAGAGAGAGTATGCTTGGGATGATAATCAACGTGATTTAATTGCACAAAAAATGGGAGGAAGTGTAACGATTCAACGTTACAAAGGTTTAGGAGAAATGAATGCTGAGCAATTATGGGATACTACCATGAATCCAGAATTCAGAACATTACGTCAGGTTGTTATAGATAGCGGAACAGAAGCAGATAGAGTTTTCTCTATGCTTATGGGTGATGAGGTGCCTCCTCGTAGAGATTTTATTGAAAGAAACGCTAAGTATGCAAATATTGATGCATAATTAATTATTTAAATAAAAGTTCTTAAATCCTCTATTGAAAAATAGAGGATTTTTTTTAGTATTTTCTCTTCAAAAAAGGAGTAATATAATTCACGAATATTTAACTAGTAGGAAAGTGCTTATACTTTAAAAGGGATCAAATAAGAGGTTTAAAACTCTTGTTGTAGAGAATAAATGAATACAATACCTATTCGTAAGTATTTAAAATACGCCATTTATAAACTAATTTTGATTTTTATAAAAATTCATAATACTAGTTTAAAAGCTATTTTTATAAATTAGCATAAAATTCAATAAGAATGACCATGAGAAAAACGATTACTACTTTTTTAGTCTTATTCCTCTTTTTTAAAGCTACCAATGCTCAGGAATTAGAAACCATTTTATTAGCAAAAGAAGATGCGCAAAAATTAACCAAAGCCTATTTAAAGCCAGCGCTTACAGGATTTATTTATAGTATGAATAACGGTTGGTACCATACCGCAAAAGTTCATAAAAAGTTTGGTTTTGATATTACTATTGGTGCAGTAGCCTCTTTTATCCCAGAAAAAGAAGAAATTTTCGATATTAGAAATATAGGATTGTCGAGTGCAAGTACTCCAGATAGAAATACTAGTCCGACTATAGCAGGAGATAAAAATGAAACCCCAGCAACTATTTCTTACCAAGCAGTTGTTAATGGTCAGAATGTAACAGCAAACTTTCAAATGCCAATAGGAGAAAAAGAAAATTTACCTTTAGGTTCGATTCCTGTGCCATCTTTACAAGTAAGCGTGGGATTGCCTTTTAAATTAGATGCAATAGTACGATATTTACCAATAGTAGGTTCAGATGATTTTGAAGGAAATGTTTTTGGTATAGGTTTTAAAAAAGAAATTACAGATTGGTTTGGTGTAATAGATAAAACACCTTTGCATGTTTCTTTATTAGCAGCTTATTCTACTATGAATTTAGATTACTTAATAGAAAATGGTAATGGAGAGGTAACAACTAGAGATGCTTCCGCAGAATTTAAACTTAATACCTATACGTTTCAAGCAATAGCTTCTTTAAATTTTCCTATTATAAATGTTTATGGAGGTTTAGGTTATAATTCTGGAAATACAACTCTAAGTATGTTAGGGGATTATACGTTAACATATCAAACAGGAAATCCAACAGTACCTACTATTCAAGAAACCACTACAGATCCATTTTCAATAAAAGAAAGTGCAGGGAGTTTTAATGCAACTGTAGGAGCTAGATTAAGCTTAGGTTTTTTTAAAATATTTGGAAGTTATTCGTTACAGGAATATAATTCTGTAAATGCAGGAATAGCATTTAGTTTTAGATAAAAATATAATTGCTTGTTAAGCAGTAACAAAAACTCATGATTTTTCATGAGTTTTTTTTGGTTACTTTTGCGCGACACATAAAAAAGAAAATAATGAAATTAAAACTAAACTATTTAAAAAGAAAATCAAATAACATGAATTTAAAAAAAACAGCTACTTTTTTTCTGATTATTTTTTCAACGATGGTTTTTGCCCAGAGAGAGGCTTCAAAAACACTAACTTTTAATGATGAAGTAAAAGATTTGTTAGTAGTACCTTTTAATGGTATTAGTGTTATTTCCGAGGGAGATAACATACATGGCTATGATTCGTCAGTAGATAAAACGTTATGGACTGTAAAAAAAGAGAAGACCAAACTTGGTGTAGGGGTAAGTGCAAGCGGAGGTAATATAAATGTTGATGTTTTAGGTGCATTTTTTCCAGGAGCTAGAGAATTTTCTTCAATAGAGAACACACCGTTTGTTCAATTATTTCATCAAAATAAATTATATGTTTATAATAGTTTTAATGGAGATCTTCTTTTTGGTACACCAAGTGGTGAAAGTTATTTCGAATCAAAGTATCTATTTGATGAAGATGCTTTGTTATTATATGGTGTAGGAGAAAAAAAATTAATAGTAGCGAAATACTCATTATCTGACAAGAAGTTTACATGGAAGACGGCTGTTTCTGAACAATTTCTTGAGTTTTTCAAATCTTTTATGAAATTAAATGCTGATAGTTTTAAAGATAAACTTACTTATACAGATGATAAAGTTTTTGCTTTAATAAAGACTAAATTTTATACGTTAGATAAATTAACAGGAGAATTGTTGTGGAAATCTGAAGAGAAAAATATTTTAGATTATAAGAATTCGTTAGATGGAAATAAATTAATTACCATCAAAAGTAAAGGGTTGTTTGGAGGTAAAAATGAGATAGAACTTTATGATGTCCCAACAGGAAATAAAATTTGGAAAAAACCTTTAACAACTAAAAGTCTTATTTTATTTGAAGATTGGCAAGATAAGATGCTTTTAGCTCATTATAGAGGTTTTAATTTTTATGATTACAAAACAGGGAAAAAGTTGTGGAAAAAAGATCCTAAAGGTAAGGGGATTAAATCAGTACTTCCTATAGATAAAGACTTTTTGTATGTATATGATGATGAGATGATGTTGATTGATAAAAATGGACAGAAATTATGGAGAAGAGATGTTACTATTTCTGATAATGATGATGATCCAATTTTTTTCCTAGAAAAAACAAATAATAATAAAATATTATACGTTACCTCTACTTATGTTAATATGGTAGATTATAAAACAGGAAAAAAGGTTTGGAGTAGCAATTTAAAGCTTAATGAAAAAAGGCCAACATTTGCTGATTATGATGAGAAAAGTGGTAATTTCATTGTTTTTAATGATGAAGAACTTTATAAATTTAATGAGAATACTACAAAAAGGCCAAAACCATTTTCTAAGTTAAAACTTAAAAAAGAAAAAACAATTTCTAATATGATTCTTTTTCCAAATCATATATCTATATCTGGTCAAAATGAAGTTGTAGGTGTAGATTTTGATGGAAAAGTTTTGTTTCATAGAAAGTATTCACAGCCAGGAGAATTTGGGAGAAAATTGTTTAAAGGTTTAGCTGGTGTGGCTCAAGTAGCATCTGCCGTAGCTACAGCAGAAGTAACTGTAACCTCTGAATATAAAGATTCGGAGGGTAATTCAGTAAAAAACTCTAGCACTTCGGCTTTATTTGGAGAAAATGCTAAAGCTATCGGTGAAGCTGGTTACATTGCTTCTGGTATTGCAAAAAACTTATTAAAAGAAAGATTCAATGCCATGCAGGAAACTAATAAATATGCTTTAATTTTCGCAAAAGGTGATAATAAAGAAAAACTACTTGTGAAGGTAAGTAAAGAAACTGGTGAAGAAATGGATAAGATAGTTTTAGAGAATAACAAACCTATTTATGATGTTGATTTCGCAACAGATATTATTTACTATTCTAGAAAGAATGAAGTTAAGATTTTTAAATAGAAATCATTTAATATCTGCTCATAAATTTTAAATAAAAAAGAAATCTTTAAAAACTCATGGTAATTACCATGAGTTTTTGTTTTATATCAATAGCCAAATAGCTATTTTTGTATATCTTATAAATAAATTTCAATAAAAATATATAAAATGAAAGTAACAGTTGTTGGAGCAGGTGCTGTAGGTGCAAGTTGTGCTGAGTACATTGCTATTAAAAATTTCGCTTCTGAAGTTGTATTAGTAGATATTAAAGAGGGTTTTGCAGAAGGAAAAGCCATGGATTTAATGCAAACTGCTTCTTTAAATGGGTTTGATACTAAAATAGTAGGAACAACAGGAGATTATAGTAAAACTGCAGGTTCAGATATATGTGTTATTACTTCAGGAATTGCACGTAAACCAGGAATGTCTCGTGATGAATTATTAGGTATTAATGCAGGAATTGTAAAAGCAGTATCTGCTAGTTTAATAGAGCATTCTCCTAATACTATTATTATCGTAGTATCTAATCCAATGGATACAATGACCTATTTAGTACACAAAACAACAGGTTTACCTAAAAATAGAATTATAGGAATGGGTGGTGCTTTAGATTCTGCTCGTTTTAAATATAGATTAGCAGAGGCTTTAAGAGCTCCTATTTCTGATGTAGATGGAATGGTGATTGGAGGGCATTCAGATAAAGGGATGGTACCTTTAACTCGTTTAGCAACTCGTAATTCAGTACCAGTTTCTGAATTTTTATCAGAAGAAAGATTAGAACAAGTAAAGCAAGATACGAAAGTTGGTGGAGCTACTTTAACAGGTTTATTAGGAACTTCTGCTTGGTATGCACCGGGTGCTGCAGTTTCTGGTATGGTACAAGCTATTGCCTGCGATACTAAGAAGATTTTCCCTTGTTCAGCATTATTAGATGGTGAGTTCGGATTGTCTGGTTTATGTATTGGAGTACCTGTTGTATTAGGTAAAAATGGTATTGAAAGTATTGTAGAAATCAATTTAAGTGATGCAGAAAAAGAACATTTAGCATCTTCTGCAGAAGCTGTTAAAAACAACAATGCTGCGTTAGATATCTAAAGGTGACTTTATATACTAATTGCACATCTTGTAAAGCAGATATTAGAATTAAATCGAATGCTTTTACAAGACCCGATTTACAAATGGAAAAGGGAACTGAATTTAATGTGAATTGTTCTGAATGCGAAACCATACAGAAAAAGCATGTTAATGATGTTAGAGCAGAAGAGGGAAAGCTAATGTTACTAATAGGAATTGTTTTAGGAATAATTGTCACTATTGTATTATGTAGCTTATATGGAGCAATAGGAACAGCTAGTATTGTTATACCCATTTTATTTTGGCAACAACAAATAAAAGCCACTAAAACTTTTAATTCCTATATGGTTAAAAGAAAATAAAGTTAAAAAAAGCAATCTCTAAGGAGGTTGCTTTTTGATTTAAATCATGATTTTAAATTTATTATTAATATTAATAAGCAAAACTTTAATCTATGGTTATGTTATATTTAATCATCTTTAAAATAAAATATTTTGAGCCTTATAATTAGAAAAGCAAAAAAAGAAGACAATCCTTATTTAGCAAAGGTTATTAGAAATGTAATAGAAGAATTTGATGCTCCTATAACTGGGACCGTATATTCAGATGCATCTACAGATCATTTGTATGAGTTGTTTAAAGAAAAGAATTCCGTTTTATGGGTTGCTGAAATAGATGGTGTTGCAGTAGGATGTTGTGGAATTTTTCCTACAGAAGGTTTAGAACAAGGATATTGTGAATTGGTGAAATTTTATATATCTAATGCAGTAAGAGGAAAAGGAGTAGGGAAAGAATTAATGCTTGCAAGTATAGAATCAGCAAAAGAATTAGAATATGAATATATTTATTTAGAAAGTTTACCTCATTTTTCAAAAGCTATTAAAATGTATGAAAAATCAGGTTTTAAAGTAGTAAAAGAGCAATTAGGTAATTCAGGACACACTAGTTGTAATGTTTGGATGTTAAAAAAAATGAAGTAAACTTTTCTTAAAATATGTTAAAAAAAAATATTTATGTAAGAAGAAAGAGAAAGATACGTCTATAGTATCAGAGACGTATTTAAAGTTTCTTTTTCATAGTTTTTCATAGCAATTTCCCGCTTCATCTTTGAAGCGGGTTTTTTCTTTTTATATTGCAAAAAAGAAATCATTTGAAAAAAGTTGTAGTTTCTGTTTCTAACGATTTAATTACCGATCAACGAGTGCATAAAGTATGTACATCTTTATCAAATAACGAATTTAAGGTGTTGTTGGTTGGTTGTAAAAAGAAGTCTAATTTAAAACCTTTAGATAGAAACTATGATACCAAAAGGTTGTCATTAATTTTTACCAAAGGTTTTTTGTTTTATGCTGAATTTAATATTCGTTTATTCTTTTTTCTTTTGTTTCAAAAGAAAACTATTTTATTAGCAAATGATATCGATATTTTACTATCTAATTTTTTGATAAGTAAATTACAACGTAAAAAATTAGTGTTCGATAGTCATGAGTTATTTTCCGAGATCCCAGAATTGGTGGATCGAAAAAAGGTGAAAAAAGTTTGGCTGTATTTAGAGAAAAAGATCATTCCAAAACTTAAAAATGCATACACAGTTTGTGGAAGTATTGCTGCTTATTATGAAGAGAAATACCAAGCAAAATTTAAAGTAGTTCGCAATTTACCGATAAAAATGAGTGTAGAAAAGGAAGCATTAAAATTTGAAACGAATAAAAAAATAATTTTATATCAGGGGGCAGTTAATGTAGGAAGAGGTATAGAATTAATGATAGAAGCCATGCAGTTTATAAATGATTATCTGTTTTTAATTGTTGGAGGAGGAGATATTCTTTACGATTTAAAAAGAAAAGTAGAAAAACTGCAATTACAAGATAAAGTTGTTTTTTACGGAAAAGTAACTCCAAAAGAATTAAAAAAAATTACACCAAATGCAGTTGTAGGAATCTCGATAGAAGAAGATATAGGATTGAATTATAGATATGCTTTGCCCAATAAAATATTCGATTATCTTCAAGCAGGAATTCCAATATTGGTATCTAATTTACCAGAAATGAAAAAGATTGTACACGATTATCAAGTAGGGGAAATAATTGAAGTTAGAAAAGCTAAAGAAGTGGCTCTTTTAATTCAAAAAATGAGTGCTAAAAATTATAAAAACCAAATAGAGAAAGCAAAAAAATCATTGGTTTGGGAAGAAGATGAAGCGGTGTTGTTGGAGATGTTTATGAATGATTTTGATTAATTGTAAATTAAATAGTTGTTATGAAAAAATATATAAAAATTAAAACTAATAAAAAAGTAATATTATTTCTAATCGGAATATTAGGAATTATTTTGTTTGTAACAATTTCATGTGGTAGTAACGAAGATTCAGAATTTTCTTTAAAAGGAAGTACAAAAGGATTTAAAGATGGAACCATCATTTATTTAAAAGTTAAAAATGAGGCTGTCGATTCTACAAAAATAGAAAACAATTCGTTTTTATTTGAAACCAAGTTTTCAGAGTTTCCTTTAAATGTTGAAATAACAATTAAAGAGCCGCCTCAATACAAATCTATATGGATTGAAAATAAACCAATGGTATTTGATGCAAAAAATACTGAGTTTATACGATATGCTAAAATAAAGGGCTCTGAGACACAAAATGTAAAGGAAGATTTATATGAAAAAATTAAAAAAAAATCATATAAAGAGCAAATAAAAAAAGAAACAGAATTTGTAAAAAATAACCCTAATAGTATTTTGAGTGCAGACTTACTTTCTTTTTATGCAACTACTTATGGTAGAGAAAAAACAAAAAAATTATTCAATCAGTTTTCTTTAAAGAATAAAAAATCTATTTATGGAAAGCAAATTAAAAGGTATTTAAAGTTAAATAAAGATCTAAAAATAGGAGATCAATTTGCTGACTTTGAAATGAAAGATCAGTTTAATCAATATAGAAAATTATCTGAATTCAAAAGTAAGGTTATTCTTCTTGAATTTTGGTCTTCGTGGTGTGGTCCTTGTCGTGAAGAAAATCCGAATTTAGTAAAAACATATAATAAGTTTAAAAATAAAGGTTTTGAGATATTTGCTGTTTCAGTAGATACAGATAAAAACAGTTGGACAGAAATGATTGAAAAAGAGAACTTAAGTTGGGTACAAGTTTGTGATTTGAAGGGGGATGAGAATTTAGCTTCCTTAATTTATGGGGTTAATTCATTTCCTGATAATTTTTTAATTTCCAAAAATGGAGAAATTATTGGTAGGAATTTAAGAGGAGAAGAACTAAATAAAAAATTAGAAGAAATTTTTGAATAACCTTGGAATTATTTCTTATGAATTTAACGGAAGGAGAGAATAATTATAATAAATTCCCTAATAAAAACACTTCAAAAAACGGAATTTATAGATAGTTATAAAAGGCATCATAATATTAATGCTATTACTAATAAAAATGTCGATTTTATAGATGAAAATTTAATTAATATAGAGTCAAATTTACTAAGATATCATAAAAGATCACCATGTTTTATAATCTCTTTGAATTATTTTCTTCTCAGAAACGCTGAAAACCGTGAGTTGTTACTGTATCAGATTAGGTAATTTTGAAGAGTAAGAAATATATTTATACGTAGGAAATAATAAATTTATGAAAAAACTAATCTTATTAACTTTGATTTTTAAATTATTGTTTTCTTGTTCCAATGAGAAAAAAGAGTATGAAAAGAAAGAAGTACAAATTGAAAATAAAAAGAAAGAAATTAAGATTGAAGATAGAGGTGTTATAATTGGTAAGAAAGATGTTACTAATGAGGTTTTTGGTTTAGGAGAACTAAAAAAAGCGACTAGCTATTTTACGATAATTAAAAATGATTCTTCTAGTTTTTCGCCAATAGTTGTCAAATACAAAAAAAATGGAGATTTAGCAATAAAACAAAATTTATCTTACGTAAAAAGAAATAAGCCGTATTCTCAAAGATTGAATGAATTTAAAATGATTTTAGCTGAAGCTGCAAAAGAGTATAATTTTGACTCATTAAAAAAGATATTAATGGGAAGGTTAATGTTATCAGGAGATTTAGCAATTACTGTTACTGAAGAATATAAAAAAACAAAGAAGAATAAAGAAAAAATAACAATAGCTGATTATCAAGATGTTTTAGATTTTGTTTTGAAATCTAGATTAACAAAAGACCTTAATGAATTGTTGAAACCATACTCAAAATCAGTAAGTAAGATGCATCTCGATAAAGTGCTTTTTACAAGTAAAAGTCAATTATTAATACATAGTGAGATATCAAAAGACTCTACAAAAATACCTAATAAGATTCTTGATTTTTTAGCTGTAATTGAATTAATAGATGTAAAGAAGTCATACTAAATAAGAGTTCAGTTTTTATAATGATGCGAGGTTTTATGATTTTTTACTTACGAATAAAAGTTTCATTTTATAAAAACCAACAATAATAGTTTTTTTATTGCGCTAATTTTAGTTTACCATAAAAGGTAAAAATATACTAAAATTAGTAACAGACTAATGTACATTTTTATGTTCAATGTATTTAGATTACCAATAGAATTAGAACAGTTAAGAGATCAATACAATCTTAGATATATGCAGTTCTAAATATGCTCATAAAATATATAAACAGGTCTTTATTAAATACAAAAATCACCATGTTTTATAATTTATTTGAATTGTTTTCTTCTCAGAAACGCTGAAAACAGTGAGTTGTTACTGTATTAGATTAGGTAATTTTGAAGAGTAAGAAATATATTTATCATATCATATTGTATTAATTTTTTCTCACACAAATCATAATTCGAAAAAAAGGAATAGTAGATTTAATATTGTTTCAAACGTATTTAAAGTTATTCATAATGCTATTTTTTTGATGTTGAAATATGTTTTTAAAAGAGAAGTTAAACAATGAAATGGTATTGTAAATGAACAAAAAAACATAATAACAAAAACCTTTTAATAATGAAATATCACTTAAAAATGATGGCTATTTTATTGCTAATGATAAGCAATTATTCTCAGTCTCAAACAACTTCAAATAATGCCCTAAGTTTAGAAGAAATTACACAAATAGGGGTTTACGTTAAAGGAGAAAAATCATACGTTCCTTTTTCTCATATTAATAACTCTAATTTTCCAGAATTTAAACATTTAGGAGCTATTAATTCATTGCAAAGAGCCAATAAACAATTAGAATTAATTGTGTATATAGAAAGTTCTTTAGAGTCTCAGTTAACATTCGTGTCAAGAAAATTATCGCTAGTAATTAAAACGGAAGAGATTGTTTTTAAAGTGTCTCCTCTCGATAAAAAAAATATGTACAAACTTACTACAACAGCAAAAATAGAAGATGGTAGTTTTTTGTATTTGCCTAATATGGGAGGTTGGAACCAAGTATATGCTGTCTTTTTAGGAAATAAAGAAAAAGAAACAGTCAAATTCTTTTCAGATACAACTATGAGACCTACTTATTCTGCTTTGTATAATCTACAAGAGTCCATAAAATCTTTTCCTAAAAACAAAGAATTATCAAAGTTATTACCAGTTTGGAAAAAAATTAAAGAAAAAGAAAGTCAAGATAAAAGCTTTAATTATATAAGTAAAACTTGGGGTAAATATAAAAAAACGGAAAAAATTGCTCAAAAAATATCTTATTTAAATGAAATACAAAGAAAGTTAACTAATTTTCTTACAAGATATCCTAAAAATGGAAAAGAAGATTTAATAAAAAAATATCAAAACGAAATAAAGAAAGAATTACCGAAGCTTAAAAGAATGATTTAAGTAGATTGTATTTAAAATCAAAATATACAATAACAATAATAAACCATAAATCCAGATAAAACTATCTGGATTTGTGGTTTATTATTGTTGAATAAATAAAAGAGTCCTTTAAAAACACTGAAAAAAGTACAAGTTTTTTTATTTTTTATATTGATGTGGATTTTCACGAACCCCTTTTTTAAACAATTTTCGAATGCTATTTCTTAGAAAAGAATCTAATCGTAAGGTAATATCCTTTATTTTTTCATTGGGCCTACCTCGAAAAGAAGTGACATGAAAATTATCGGATGCTACAACAGGATTTTCAGAAAAATAATAATTAGAAATACAATTTCTAGTTTTTTCTACAGTAACTTTACTTACAGAATGCCAAGATTTTTGATGTGTAATCATCACTACTAATCTATTAAATTTACTTTCTATGGTAACAGGAGTACTTTTTACTCCATTTGGCCATAATTCTAAATTGCCTCCATTTTCTATTTTCCAATCAGGAGTTACATAGTATAATAAATTTAAAACACGCCAACGCTGCCTGTCTTTGTCATGAGAATTGTCTAAATGCGGATTCAAATAGTTCCCCTTTTCCATTAAAGATAATCCTCCAGCATATAAAAATTCATCCGAATGAATCTCTTCTAAATTGCAAATCTCACCAATCAACTGTACAATTCGTTTATCTTGAAAAGCAAATAACGTTTCTTCTAATAAAGAGTCATATTGGTTCATTTGATATGCAACATATTTATGCTCGCGAATATTTTTTCTTAAAACAGTAGTAGAAGTAGTAGGGAAAATAGCATATAGTTTCTGAACAAAATCTTCAGGCAATAGCTCATCTACAAAAAAATAACCAATCGTATTTTTACTTTGTTCAAATTGATATGTTAGAGCCTCTTTTTTTTCTAGAAGTCTTTTGTAAATGCAATCTGCTATTTCATTTCTTGAGTTCAATACTACTTTCTTTTTATATTCACTAAATTATACAATATTTTTGCTACGATGAAAAAAAGACTTCATGTAATTTCATTTGATAATCTGTATCCTCCAAAATATGGAGGAATTATAGATGTGTACTACAAGATTAAAACTTTATCTGCATTAGATATTGTAATTTATTTACATATTTTCGGAAACCAAGTAGCAGAAGAAGAACTAGAACTAAAAAAGTATTGTAAAGAAATATATTACTACCCACGTAACAACACTTTTTTATCGTTATTTTCTTTTATCCCCTTTCGAGTTAAAAGTAGAGTTTCTAAACAATTAGTGAAAAATATAACGAAAACAAAAGCTCCCATTTTATATGAAGGATTGCACACAACACATTCTTTAGCGTTTTCTAATTTTAAAAATACATTTGTAAGAGCGCATAATGTAGAACATACTTATTTTTACGGATTAGCAAAAAGTGAGCAGAATATATTTAGGAAATTATTTTATTTTATAGAAGGAAAAAAATTAGAACGATTTGAAAAAAAATTAGAAAAAACAACGACTATTTTTACTATTTCAAAAGAAGAACAAACATATTTTTCTGCTAAATTTAAAGAGAAGGCAGTTTATATTCCAGCTTTTCATGATGCAACGTTTTTAGAATCGAAAAATTCAAAAGGAAACTATATTCTATGGCACGGAGATTTAAGAGTTTCAGACAATGTAAAATCTGTTTTGTTTTTAATAGAGGTGTATAAAGATTCTAACTATCACTTTAAAATCGCAAGCAGTACAATGCATTCTTCCATAAAGAAAAAAATAACAAACATACATTCTATAGAGTTTATTGATTTAAAAAGAGGAGAAGTAGATTTGTTCACTTTAATTAATGAAGCGCACATAAATGTGTTGTATACTTTTCAGAACACAGGAATAAAATTGAAACTTTTAAATGCTTTATACAAAGGGAAATTCGTTTTAGGAAATTCACTTTTAATTAAAAACACAGGTTTAGAGTCTGTTTGTGAGGAAGCAAATAATAAATCGGAATTTTTAAAGCAAACAAAAAGTCTTTTTAATCAGGAGTTTACAGTTAAAGATTTACAAAAAAGAAAAAAAGTAGTCGCCCCTTTTTCTCCGGAATTAAATGCTGAAAAAATAAAAAAAATTATTTTTCCTCATTAGTGTTTACCTTTTGTGGCTGCTGCTGTACCACTTCAAATAGCTCGCCACCTTCACACTTAAGTGTTTTTTGTTTAAACTTCACAATTAATTGATAATCATGCGTAGCCATAAAAATAGTTTTTCCACTTTTATGAATTTCATTTAATAACTCCATTACTTCTAAAGAAGTTTTCGGATCTAAATTACCTGTAGGTTCATCTGCTAAAATTAATTCAGGATCATTTAATAAAGCTCTTGCAATAGCAACACGTTGTTGTTCACCACCAGAAAGTTCAAAGGTTTTTTTGTAATACTTTTCCTTCATACCTACTTTATTAAGCACTTCATAAATTTTTTCTTTACGCTCTGCCTTATCTTTCCATCCTGTAGCTTTTAAAACAAATTCTAAATTATCAAAAACATTACGATCATTTAATAATTTAAAATCCTGAAAAACAATTCCTAATTTTCTTCTTAAAAAAGGAATATCGTTTTCTTTCATTTTTTTTAAGTCGAACCCAACAATATTTCCTAAACCACGTTGCAATCTTAAATCACCATATAAAGTTTTTAACAAGCTACTTTTACCGCTTCCAGTTTTACCAATTAAATAATAAAATTCTCCTTTATGAAGGGTGAAATTTATTTTAGATAAAACAAGAATATCACGCTGATATATATCTGCGTTTTCAAGATGTAAAACTGGTTCTGCCATAAAAAAATGATTTTTACAAATCTATTATTTATTATTCATTTTAACCACTTTTTTTATTTTTGTAGATTGTATCAAACAAAATAAAAAAAAAGACGTTAATTTATCGAGGAATTACCGTATTTAAAGATAGAAAGAAATATGAGATATTTTATACTAACACTTTGTTGTTTTTTATGTGTAAATATTTGGGCTCAGGAAACTGAAATACAAACCAATATAGATGCTAAGTTTCACAGAGCAATAACTTTGTACAACAACAAAGCATATTCGGGTGCACAAAGAATTTTTAAAGAGGTTTCTGAAACTACTTCGAAAAAAAATGTAGAAACCGATGCCGATTTTTATGATGCAATGTGTGCCATAAAATTAAATCAGACAGAAGCAAATACAAAAGTGTTAGATTTTGTAAAAAAACACCCTTATAGTAGTAAAAAAGAGAAAGCATTTTTAAATGTAGGTAACTATTATTTTGCAAACAGAAAAGCGTCGCATTCTTTAAAGTGGTATTCTAAAGTAGATACTAAACTATTAAGCGAAGAAGAGCACAAGGAGTTAAATTATAAAATGGGATATGCGCTATTGGTTTCTAATTATTTAAAAGATGCGAAAGAAAAATTTGCAACATTATTAGGAGACCCTAGGTATGGTACAGATTCTAGATATTTTTATGGATATATTTCTTACAAACAAGAAAATTTTGGAGAAGCAGAAAATAACTTAAGTCAGTTAGCAGATAACGAAACGTATAAGTCAAAAGCAAATTATTATCTGTTAGATATGGCTTTTAAAGGAGGAAAATTTGAAAAAGCAGCTCAAATTGGAGAAAAAGTATTGCCAAATGCAGAGAGAGATCAAAAATCTGACATCAGTAAAATTATAGGAGAAAGTTATTTCAACTTAGAAAAATACGAAAAAGCAATTCCGCACTTAGAAGCTTATCAAGGTAAAAAAGGAAAATGGACAAATACCGATTACTATTATTTAGGATATTCTTATTATAAATTAGAAGACTACGAAAAAGCGGTAAGTCAATTTAATAAAATTATTGATGGTCAAAATAGTACAGCTCAAAATGCATACTATCATTTAGGGCAATGCTATTTAAAAACAGATAAAAAAATAGAGGCATTAAATGCTTTTAGAAACGCAAGTGAAATGGATTTCAATCCGGCTATTAGTGCAGATGCGGATTTGAATTATGCAAAATTGAGTTATGAAGAAGGAAATCCATACAAAAGTACTCCAGATGTTTTAAAAGATTTTTTAGCAAAATACCCAGAGTCGCCAGAGAAACAAGAAATAGGAGGTTTATTAGTAACTTCTTATTTGCATCAACAAGATTACCAAGGAGCTATCGATTACTTGAATGCAAATAGAAACGAAGAGAATAATAGATTAGCAAATGAGGTTTCATTATATAGAGGAATTCAATTATTTAATGAACAAAATTTAAACAAGGCATTACCACATCTTTTAATTGCTACCGATGCAGTAAACGATACTATTCAAAATAAAGCACATTTTTGGTTAGGAGAAACAGAATATTTATTAGGAAACTATAAAAATGCAGTAAAAAATTTTAGTGCCGTTACCAATAAACAAATAGAAGAAGGAAAATCTGTAAACTATAATTTGGGATACGCTTATTTTAAATTGAAAGATTATAATAATGGAGCAAAGTATTTTAAAAATTTTTTAGAAGAGAAAATAGAAGATAACGATTTAAATGACGATGCGTCGAATAGACTAGGAGATTCTTATTATGCCACTAGAAAATATACCGAGGCAATTTCTGCCTATGAAAAAGTAATTAATGAAGGAGGCGCAGGAGCAGATTATGCACAATATCAAAAAGCAATGAGTTTAGGGTTGGCTGGTAAAAAAGAAGCTAAGATTACTGTTTTAAAAGAGTTAATAAAAAACAATACAAGTTCTAATTTAAAAGACGATGCACTATTTCAATTAGCAGCTACTTACACAGCAAAAGGAAAATCTTCGAGTGCAAATACAACCTATGAACAATTGCTAAAAGAACATACAGAAAGTAGTTATGTACCGAATGTTTTATTACGCCAAGGATTATTGTTTTATAACCAAGGAAACAATTCGAAAGCATTAAGTAAATTTAAACGAGTAGTAGCAGATTATCCAAGTTCAGAAGAAGCAAAACAAGCAGTGACTAATGCGCGTAATGTATATGTAGATTCTGGAAAAGTAAATGAATACGCTGCTTGGGTAAAAAATATTGATTTTGTAAATGTATCTAATAGCGATATCGATAATACAACATACGAAGCTGCTGAAAATAAGTTTTTAGAAAACAAGGAAACAAAAGCAACAGAAGGCTTTGAAACGTATTTAAGAAATTTTCCAAATGGAATACATGCTATAAAAGCAAATTTCTATTTAGCACAATTATACTATAAGATTAATAAACAAAAATCGATTCCGAATTATGAAAATGTTGTTAAACAAGGAAAAAATGAATTTTCAGAAGAATCTTTAGCTAAATTAAGTCAGCTATACTTAGAAAAAGAAAATTGGAAAAAAGCAATTCCTTTGTTAGAACGATTAGAAAAAGAAGCCAATTTAGATCAGAATATCATTTTTGCACAAAGTAACTTAATGAAAGGATATTATAAAAATAAAAATTTTGCTAAAACAGTTACGTATGCAGAAAAAGTATTGGCAAACGAAAAAATAGATGAAGTGGTTAGTGAAGATGCACAAATAATGATTGCAAGATCTGCCATAGAAACAAAAGATTACCGAACCGCAGAAGAATATTATACAGTGCTAGATGAAAAAGCTACAGGAGAGTTAAAAGCAGAAACTCTGTACTATAAAGCCTTCTTTTTAAATGCTGAAGAAGCTTATGAATCTTCCAACGAAGAAGTACAGAATTTAATAGCAAATTATTCAAAATATAAATATTGGGGAGTAAAAAGTTATATCGTAATGGCAAAAAATTATTACCGATTAAAAGATTCTTACCAAGCAACCTATATTTTAGACAACGTAGTTAAAAACTTTACACAGTATAAAGATTTGGTAGAAGAAGCCAAAAATGAATTGAGTAAAATAAAAAGTAAAGAAGCCAGAACAAACGAATCGGTGAACTCTAAAAAGTAATCTGTAATGAAGAAGTATATAATTTTAATAGTAATACTGTTTGTAGGCAATATTTTATTTGCACAAAACAAACCTAAGGTACAAAAGGCAAAAGATTCCATTATAAAAACAGAAGTAGTAGAAGTAGTAACTACCTATGCTCCTAAAGTAACCGATGCTTATAAGATTAAAAGAAAGCCAACAATTACTTTATCTAAAAACGCACAACGAAAAAAATTAAGTTATAAAATACAATCTATTCCAGTAGTATCTACTTTTACGCCAAAAAGTGGTGTCTTAAAAAAAGTAGATTTAGGAGATAGAGAACGTCTTTTTAATAACTACATTTCCGCTGGTTTTGGAAATAATACCACTCCTTTTGTAGAGGCTTATTTTCATAATAACAATGCTTTTGAATACGAGTATGGAGGTAAATTACATTTTATATCTTCTACGAATCCTGTAAAAGAGGAAATACTTAGTAGTAGTTATTACAATGCTAGTATCGATTTATTTTTAAAGCAAGAAATGCGTTATTTTGATTGGAAAATAGGAGTAAATGCTTCTAGAAATAAGCATAACTGGTACGGTTTACCTGATAATATTGTTTTTTTAGACCCAACTATAAATAGAATAGAAGAAGAACAAACCTATAAATATTATAATTTATTTGGGTCTGTATATTTACAAGATAGTAATATTAAAGAAGTAAATGGTTCGGCAGCGTATTTTTCAGACACCTTAGAATCAGATGAATTACATGCAGATATAGATGCAAAAATGTCTTTCCCTTTAGGTAGATTTGGATTGAATTCAGAAGATTTTGAATTAATAACTTCTGCTAATTTTATACTAGGAAATTTTGATAGGACCTATAACGATCCGTTACAAGAAATAAAATACAATTTTATTACAGGAGGTATCAAACCAAGTTATGCATTTCAGTTTAAAAATTTTGATATTAAGTTAGGAGCAAAAGCTTATTATTCATTTGAAACAGAAAGCGGAGAAGGAAAATTCTTTGTGTATCCAGATGCAGAGGTGAATTTTTCAATAATACCAAGATATGCTAATATTTATGTAGGAGCAACAGGAGATTTACAAGTGAACTCTTTTAATAGTTTATCAGATCAAAATCCACATGTATCACCAACTTTAAACTTACAGCAAACCAGTCAAGCTCTTAATGCATACGGAGGACTTAGAGGAATTTTAGGAGGGAACTTAAATTATAATGCAAAAGTAAGTTTTAAAAAAGAAGAAAATACTCCTTTATTTGTTTTAAACGAATCTTTGTCTAATGGAATTACAAATGCTTTTCCTGGTGGAGTCTCTTTTAAAGGATATCAATATGGAAATTCATTTAATGTACTTTATGACGATATAACTACCATTGGTTTTGAAGGAGAGGTAAGTTATGACTTTTCAAGAAAACTAAATGTAGGACTAAATATAGCGTTTAATAAGTTTGATTTATCAGAACAAGAACATGCTTGGAATTTACCAGAGTTAACAGCAGATATTTTTGGTACCTATAAAGTGAAAAACTGGTATGCAGGTGTAAATTTATATTTTAAAGGAAGTCGAAAAGGTGTTAACTATGATGTGTCTACAATGGATAGAGGAGATTTTAGTGCTATAGACTTAGATAGTTATATCGATTTAAATGTAAATGGAGGATATCATTTTAATCCTTTGTTTTCTGTATTTTTAAAAGCGAATAATATTACGAATAATCAGTATCAAACCTTTACTAATTTTAATGCCCAAGGAATTCAAGTTATTGGAGGTCTTATTTACAAGTTTGACTCGTTGTTTTAATAGGAGTTAAAGTATATAATATTTTTTAAAAGAGATGATGTATTATTTTTTATTCGCAATTTTACTACTGTTTTTAATATCTCTTCCAATAGTAACTTTTTGGCTTTGGAAAAAAGAGAAGAACCTTAAAATAAAAGAAGTGCCATTATTTTTATGGAGAAGATGGAATATTTACTTCTTTGTTTTTTTAGGTATTATAATTTCTAGTTTTTCAAATAAACATTCATTAGAAGCAGAAGTTATACAACTTAAAGAAAAGAAAGTTCCAATAACAATTCAAACAGATACAATATCTAAGCTTTGGAAAATTTTAGTATTTGAAAAAGGAGGGTGTTTGGTTGGGGAACAGTATGTAAGTAAAGAAAGAGGAAAGAAGAGGGAAAAACGTGCAGTATTTCATGAAAAAAGTTGGAAAGACTTCTCAAATCACGATAAAGAAAAATTAACAGATTTTTTAATTACAAAACTTTCAGATACCACAAAAACAAAAATACATACCTGTCCGTTTTTTGGAACAACAACAGGAGAAATGGCTGTTTATTCATTACAACATATTCACAATAAAAATTGGTTTGATTTTTCTGAATTTATAGAATATAAAAACAAAGAATCTAAAAGTGCAACAGAACAACCACAAATTTGGCTACAGAATATATTGAAAAACGAAAAGAGTAGAGAAAAATTAGCAAAACTGTTTAAGAAATAACGAGAAATATACAGAAGAAAATACTATCCGAACTGTCTGTTTATGAGTTGATAAAATGTATCATAATAGCTTCGTGTTTTACCTTGATAAAAAATCAAAATAAAAGAAAAAAAGTATTGAAATTTTTAGCATTTCTTTATGATAAAA
>CANMJA010000030.1 GCA_947498055.1 uncultured Tenacibaculum sp. | reverse complement strand
TTAGTTGACTAAAGATAGGCTGTCCGAAAAAAATAGTACTTTTACTCATATCGATTATTTGGTGAGAGATTTAATCGGTATATACGAAAAAAGCCTCAAATATTGAGGCTTTTTTTATCGGACACTAATGATTTAAATAAATGAATTTTTAGTACAATTAAAAGTGTAAAATTACTTTATAAAATACCAAAAGCCACTAAATTTTTAGTGGCTCTTAATATTTATAGTTGTTTTATAGTTTTAACTAATTTTCTTTTAATAGAGTTACGGTATTTCCGTTATCTGTAAGTGTTTTAGCACTAGCCTCTGCATTAGGTGTAATTTTTCCATGTAACCTAATTTCTTTATTAGTTATACTAGGTGATATAGAAACTAACTGTTGTAAAATTTGATTGATAGACTCACTACTTAAACCTTTTGGTGAAGGAAGATTTTGATATTCAATTTTACTAAATTCTGTAATTGAATTTAAAATAACTGTTGTGAGTGCCGTATTGTCTGTAAAATTAATTTCACCAATAGGAAAAGGATCTATACCTACAGTTTTTAACGATCGTAGATCTACTTCAGTTAATAATTCATTTGATAATATTACAATGCTATTTAATTCTGTAAGTTTAGGAAATGAGATATTAGTTAAAGAGAGATTTGTAAATATAAAAATAGATCTTTGAACAGATGTTAGTTCTGGGATATTAATATTTGTAATAGAACCATTAGCCTGAATAAACACATCGCCATTAATCTCGGTTAGATTAGGGAAATCAAAAATAGTTATTGACTGATTATTATTAAAACTAAAAAAACCTTCTTCAGTTTTAGTTAAAGAAGAAAAATTCATTGAAGTCAAAGATTCGTTATCAGATATATCAAAATCTCCTTCAGTTTTAGTTAATGAATTAAAGTTAATTGTTTCTAGTTTTTCATGACGTGATATTGAAATACTCTCTACTTCCTTTAAAGAAGGAACATCTATCGAAATCAAAGATTCGTTTTCAGATAGATTAAAATATCCTTCAGTTTTAGTTAATGAATTAAAGTTAATTGTTTCTAATTTTTCATTACTACTTATTCCAATATTTTCTGATAATTCTATTGAAGAGAAATCAATAACAGTAAGTTTCGAATTATTAAATAAACTTAAAACGTTTGTTTTTTTTAATTTAGGAATTAATACAGTTTCTAAGTTAAGATTGTTATTGATGTTAAAATCTGAAAGCTTAGCGCTAAGTTTAGTTTCTAATTCTGGTAATGTTATGGTAGAAACTTTTTCATTGTTACTAACATGCAAACCACCTAATTCTATTAAGTTAGGAAGCTCTATGTTTGGTAACATTTGGTTTTGGGAAAAAAACAAATAATTGGTGCTTTTTAATGATGAGGTATTAAGAGATGATAAAGCAGGATTTTCAGAGACTACAAAAGTATCAAAAACTGTCTCTAAATTTGGTAAATTTACAGTGGTTAATGCTTCGTTGCTTAGTAACTCAATACTAATTAATTTAGAAATTGTAGATAAATCTACTTCGGTTAACACACTAGTATTATTAATTTTTACAATTTGTGTGTTCTCACCAACTTTTTCTGCAATTTCAGCTACAGCTTCTTCATTAGTGATATCTCCTGTTAAAATTAAATATGTGACACCACCGTTAGTAGCGTCATTTCCGTCTACTCCATCTTTACCATCAATTCCATCTTTTCCGTCAATTCCATCCATACCGTTTTCTGAGCCACAAGAATAAAAAGCGACCATGATTGTAAGTAAGAAAATTTTAAATAAATTTCGTTTCATAATTTTAAAGATTATAGTTTATAATAGCAATGTCTTTTTTACATAGACATAAAAATAAAGTGGCTAATGTATAGAACAATAAGGCTTAAATAAATAGAAAGCGCTTTTTAATTTGAAATATTTTCATCAAAAAGTGAACGTTTTTTGATGAAAATTAGATGCTTTTCAGTTTTTTAAAACGCTAAAAATTTTTGTAGAGAAAAAATATAAATGATATTTAAAATTCCTTCTCCCAGAATAACCCCCAGTAAACATTTTTTAAAAGATATTTTTAAGATAGAAGAGATGTAAATAATTAAATCTGTTGGAGCCATAGGAAGAAGACTCCAACCAAAAATAATCGGAAATTCTACCTTAGAAAGTGCTTTCTTAAGTTTTGTTATTTTTTTAGGATATTTTCTTTCAAAAGTTTCATCTAGATTTAAAAATTTCGCAAAATAATATACAATTGTAGAGGATGTTAGTATTCCAATTAAACTATAAATGTAGACTTCTATTGGCGGAAACAATACAATGCCAGCCAAAACAAAAGGAGTGGAAGGAATAAAAAATAAACCAAGTACTGAAAGCACTAAAATATAAATAGATACCGCAATTATTTTATAATTACCTGTAAATTCTTTTAAAAAAGAAATACTAAAAAGTTCGTTATTTGTTCTATAAAGAATGAAAAATAAAAGGATGGTTAATAGCCATACCATTACTTTAATTTTGTTTTTTTTAATATGAATCATAATGCTCCTTTAACATATGGAAGAATAGAAAATAGACTGCTAACTGGAGGAAGGTAAGAATGGATAGCTTTAGTTGTAAAGCTTTCTTTTTTTGAAGTGTTTTTGTTGCTCCATAGTTTTTGTCTTTTTACTAACTTTTGATTTAAAACGATTCTGAGTAATAAAAAAACAACGATAAAAAAATACTTCGTCATAACTTAAAATTCTTTGAGGCTAAATATAATATTATTATACTTTTCATCTTTCTTAGTTTTTTATTTCTCTATTTTATAGTTAGAAATAGTCACAAAAAAGAAGAATTCCTCTATAATAAGTAATAACGATTATGGGGAAAAAATGTTACAGTTGTATTTAATTAATGGTAAAAAACTATTGTTAATGAATAACAAAGAATTTTAATTAGCAATCACAATTGGTACCACATCCTTTATTCTTTTTAGATTTTAAAAAAAACTTTCTTCCTAAAAAAAGGATAGCTAGAAAAACGAATATATAAGTAATAATTTGTTGTATCATTTTAAAAATTGATAAACGATTAATGCCGAAATATATGCCAAAGCTCCCATACCAAATAATTGAATTAATGGCCATTTCCAACTTTGTGTTTCCCTTTTTACAATAGCCAAAGTGGCCATACATTGCATTGCAAATGCATAAAAAACAAGTAAAGACATTCCTGTCGCAAAGTTAAAACGTTTTTTACCAGTTACAGGATTTATTTCTGCCTGCATTCTTTTTCTAATAGTACTATTATCCTCTTCCTCTTTTTCACTAAAAAAAGCTTTTACATTTTTAAAAGGAACAAAAATAGTTGTGTTGTCTACTTCTTGAATGCTATAAATAGTAGCTAAAGTACCTACAAACACTTCTCTTGCTGCAAAGGAAGTAATTAAACCAATACCAATTTTCCAATCGTAACCTAAAGGTTTTACAACTGGTTCTATTGTTTTACCAGCAATACCAATAAATGATTTTTCTAATTTAGTAGCAGCTATTTTTTGTTCTAGTTCTTGTTTAGATAAGTTTTTGTTAACTACATTTTCTGTAACCTGTTTCTCTATATTAGCATAAGAAGAAGGTCCGTTGGTAGCTAAAAACCAAAGAACTATAGAAATAGCTAAAATAATTTTACCTGCATCAAAAACAAAGCTTTTTGTTTTTTCTAAAACAGAAAGAAATACATTTTTAAAAGAAGGTATTTGATAGTTAGGCATTTCAATAACAAAGAATGATTTACTTTTTACATTCAAAGACTTGTTTAAAATATAGCCAGCAATAATAGCAGCAGCAAACCCCAAAATATATAAACTTAATAAGGCTAAACCTTGTAATTTTAAAAAGCCAAAAACTTTTTTACTAGGAATAATAATAGCAATTAAAATAGCGTATACAGGTAAACGAGCAGCACAAGTGGTAAAAGGTGTTACCAATATAGTAATTAAACGTTCTTTCCAATTAGAAATGGTTCTAGTAGCCATTACTGCTGGTATTGCACAAGCAGTACCAGAAATTAACGGAATCACACTTTTCCCGCTCATACCAAAGCGGCGCATAATTTTATCCATTAAAAAAACAACTCTACTCATATAGCCTGTTTCTTCCAAAATAGCTATTAGAAAAAATAAAATAGCAATCTGAGGAATAAAAATAACCACACCTCCTATACCAGGAATAATTCCATCCGTAAGTAAATCGGTAAACATTCCTTCTGGAAGTTTTTGCTTTGCAAATTCAGAAAAATCAGCAAATAAAGCATCAATAAAATCCATAGGAACCGTTGCCCAGTCAAAAATAGATTGAAAAATTAATAGTAAAAGTCCAAAGAAAATCAAATAGCCAAAAACCCTGTGTGTAAATATTTTATCTAATTTACTTCTTAAATCTGTAGCATTAGCAGTATCAACTGTATACGTTTTTTTTAAAATTTCGTTTATTTTTTGATATCTGTATATAGTTTCCTTGTGTTGGTATTTTTTTAGTTTAGAAACATCGTGAGAAAAATTTTCTAAATTCTGATTCTTTTTTTCGGCAAAATGCTGTTGTGTTAATTGTAACCAAAGAGTGTATAAAGATTCTGTAGGAACTATTTTTTGTAAACTTTCAAAATAATCGGGGTCAATTTTTTTAGCTACACTAGAAAAATTAGTAACAGATTGTAATATACTATAATTGTTAATTGCTTCTTTTAATTCACTAATTCCTTTGTTTTTTTTGGCAGAGATTAGAACAATTTTAGTTTGTAACTCTTTTTCTAAAACAGGTAAATTAATAGAAATCCCTTTCTTTTCCATTTGATCGACCATATTAATAGCTAGTATGGTTGGAATTCCTAAATCTTGTACTTGTGTAAAAAGTAATAAATTACGCTTTAAATTTTCTACATCGGTGACTACTAAAATAACATCCGGATAGTTTTTATCTGTTTTATTTTGAATTGCTCTAAGAACAATACTTTCATCTACAGAAGTAGGATTGATACTATAAGTACCTGGTAAATCTGTTATTATAGCTTCTTTTTCAGAGGATAATTCACAGACTCCTTGTTTTTTATCAACAGTAATTCCTGGGTAATTACCAACTTTTTGATGCAACCCTGTTAATTGATTAAATAAAGATGTTTTACCAGTGTTAGGATTACCAATTAATGAAACTTGAATACTCTTTTTATCCATTGGTGCAATTATCGTTGGTAATTTTAATTTTAGAGGCAGTTTCTTTACGAATAGCCAAATGGCTTCCATTAACACATATATACAAAGGATCCTTTAAAGGAGCAATTTGAATTAATGAAATTTCTGCACCAGGTAAACATCCCATTTCTAATAGTTTTAAAGGAATTATATCCAAACTTTCCTCAGAAATAATACCTTTCTGTCCAATTTTTAAAGAAGCTATAGTATTCAATAATAATAGTTTTAAGAAAACATTCCCGCAATTGCGGGAATGTTTAAGAATGCAAAGATACTAAATTAGAATCGTTCTAAAGAGTTGATTTTTTTCTGATAAGAGAACTTGTATATTTGTAGTATGGTATTCGACGAAATTATAGGGCAAGAACATATAAAAAAACATTTGTTAACTTCTACGAATAACGGCAGGGTACCACATGCACAATTGTTTGTAGGTAAAGAAGGTAGCGGTACTTTACCAATGGCTATTAAATATGCACAATTGTTACTTTGTAATGCTTCTAACGATGTAGAAACCTGTAATATAAAATGTGATAAATTACAGCATCCCGATTTGCATTTTGTTTTTCCAGTAACCACAAATGATTCTGTAAAAAAGCACCCAATCAGCAACTTGTTTTTAGAAGATTGGAGACAATTTATAGCACAATCTCCTTATGGAAGTTTATACGATTGGTTAAAATTTATTGGAGTAGAAAATAAGCAAGGACTAATTGGAGTTGATGAAGCAGAAGAAGTAGTAAAAAAACTTTCCTTAAAATCGTATGAAGGCGGATTCAAAGTAATGGTTATTTGGATGGCAGAAAAAATGAATATTGCAGCATCTAATAAACTATTAAAACTGATAGAAGAACCTCCCTCTAAAACAATTTTTTTATTAGTTACTGAAGATGAAGGAAAAATTATTAATACAATAAAATCTAGATGTCAAGCATTACATTTTCCTTCTTTAAGTGAGAATGATATTGCAACTACACTTGTTGAAAAAGAGCAAATAGAACAGAATAATGCCATAAGAATAGCCCAACAAGCAGAAGGTAATTATAATAAAGCACTTCATTTATTACACAATGATTCCAATGATTTAATGTATGAAGAGTGGTTTATTACTTGGATTAGAAGTGCTTTTAAAGCAAAAGGAAATGCAGCGGTAATTCAAGATTTAATAGGTTGGAGTGAAAGTATTGCGAAATCAGGAAGAGAAACTCAAAAGCAATTTATACAATACTGTTTACAGTTTTTCAGACAAGCTTTATTGTTAAATTATGGCACGCCCGATTTAGTTTTTTTAACACCACAAACAGCAAATTTTAAGTTAGAAAAATTTGCGCCATTTATTCATAGCAGTAATATTCTTACTATTGAAAAAGAATTGAACGATGCACAATATCATATTGAAAGAAATGGAAATGCAAAAATTATTTTATTAGATTTATCTATTAAATTAACTCGTTTATTACATACAAAAGAAGAGGAATTAAAAGCATAAGTAATTATGAAAACAAAAATAGGAATCATTTTCTTAATCTTTGGATTGATTTTTGCTGCTTGTAAAAAAGAAAAAAAAGACCAAGCTACCGAAGAGAAAAACAAAAAAGTACAGTTAAAAGAGTTTATGATTGGTACTTGGGAAACGGAATATCTTAAAATAGAAATGCCAACAGTTAATAAAACAGATAGTACTTCTGTTTTTGAAGATGATTTTAGGAAACCCTCTTCAGGTAGAGCACAATCTATATATAAAGAAGATGGTACTTTTTTAGCATGGTTTAAACAACCAGATAGTTCAAAAGTAGGAAAAACGAAAGGAAAATGGAAAACAAAAGGAGATAGTTTATATGTAGATTATCCTTATGTAGGAAAACAAGTGCAAGCTTGGTATTCAATAACACGAACAAATACTGGTTTTACCGGAAAGGTTATTTACGATTGGGATAATGATGGAGAATTTGATGATACTTTATTAATGAAATCTAAAAGAATAAAATAAAATTGCTGAGTTTAAATAATATATCGCTACGAATAAGAATTTTTTTGTCAATGATATTGTTGGTGTTATTGGCTTCTATTTTAATTGTTACAGTTACTATTTACCAATACGATGAACAAACAAAAGATTATAATGTACAGCGTTTTGGAAGAAAAGAGAGTGCAACAAAACATAATATAGAAATAGAATTAAAAAGGAGAACAACCTATCCTGTAACAACACAAAATTTATCAAAAATATTTCAAGATAGAATTTATGAAATAGCCAATGTTCACAATCTTACCATTTCCATGTATGATATGAATGGTAAATTACTAAAATCTTCTATTCCATACAGTTTTGAAGCAGTAGATGAAACACCTCTCTCTAGAGATATAGTGGTTGAATTGGCAAATAATTCAAATTATAGAATTTTAAAAACACGAAAAGTTGGAGGTATCTCCTATCAATCTTCTTACACTTACATTAACGACCCTCGCTTTAAGAGAATAGGAATTTTAGAGCTTAAAATAGCTCAAAATAATGAAGAGCAGAAGAAAGAATTAAGAGAATTCATGGCTAGGTTATTGGTAGTTTATGCATTAATGTTTGTAGCGGCAATTGCACTAGCATATTTTCTTTCTAGTTATATTACTCGTTCTATACAAACAATTTCTGAAAAAATAAAGGAAACACGCTTAAACAAGCGAAACGAAAAAATCACATTAAACGCTGCTAGTTCAGAAATAAACTCTTTGGTAGATGCATATAATAATATGATAGATCAATTGGAAGATAGTGCTGTTAAGTTAGCTCAAAGCGAAAGAGAACAAGCTTGGAGAGAAATGGCAAAACAAGTGGCTCATGAAATTAAAAATCCGTTAACACCTATGCGTTTAACGGTACAAAGTTTTTTGAGAAGATTTGATCCGTCAGATGTTCATATCAAAGAAAAAATAGCAGAATATAGTGAAACGCTAATTCAACAAATAGATGTATTGAGTTCTATTGCTTCTGCTTTTTCAGATTTTGCAAAAATGCCTACGCAAAGAAAAGAGAATTTAGAAGTTATAGATGTAGTAAAACATGCTTTAGATATTTTTAACGAAGATTATATTCATTATTTTCCTGGAAAAAAGGAAATATATGCACATTTAGATAAAACACAATTAATTCGAATTATTACTAATTTAGTGAAAAATGCTACTCAAGCAATGAAGATAGGGGAAGAACCTAAAATAGAAGTGAAAGTAGATACAGATGCTAAAGATGAAAATGTTGTAATTATTATTTCTGATAATGGAAAAGGAATTTCTGAAGAAAATAAAAAACTCATTTTCGAACCTAAGTTTACTACAAAAACAAGCGGAATGGGCTTAGGGTTACCAATGATAAAAAACATAATAGAAGCTTATAATGGTACCATAACTTTTTCTTCAACAGTGGAAGTAGGAACTGTTTTTACCGTAATTTTACCCAAAACTTAACCAAATAATGGACTTCGAAAATATTTTAATAGAACAGAAAGACTACTTAGCTAAAGTAGTTATTAACAGGCCTAAAAAATTAAATGCATTAAATAAAGCTACTATTGAAGAATTACACAGTGCTTTTCAAAAATTAGAGGAAGATGCATCTGTAAAAGTGATTCTTCTTACAGGAAGTGGGGAAAAAGCTTTTGTGGCTGGAGCCGATATTTCTGAATTTGCTCATTTTTCTGTAGATGAAGGAAGTAAGTTAGCAGCAAAAGGACAAGAACTATTATTTAATTTTGTAGAAAATTTAGAAACCCCTGTAATTGCACTGGTAAATGGTTTTGCTTTAGGGGGAGGATTAGAATTAGCAATGTCTTGCCATTTTAGAATAGCGTCAGATAATGCAAGAATGGGACTTCCAGAAACGTCTTTAGGAGTAATTCCTGGGTATGGAGGAACACAAAGATTACCTCTCTTAATAGGAAAAGGAAAAGCAATGGAGTTAATAATGACTGCTGGAATGATAAATGCAGAAGAGGCTAAAGAATATGGATTAGTAAACTACGTCGTTTCTCAAGAAGAGTTAACGTCTTTGGGCGAAAAAATTGCAAGTAAAATAATAAGGAACTCTTCGGTCGCCATTGGTAAAGCAATTAAAGCGGTTAATTCTGGATTTAAAGAAGGTGTGAACGGTTACGAATCTGAAATTAAAGAGTTTGGAGATTGTTTTGCAACTAACGATTTTAAAGAAGGTACTACCGCATTTCTCGAAAAAAGAAAACCAAACTTTCCTAATAATTAAAAAAGCAAAAAACTAAGATTTTATCTTGGTTTTTTGCTTTTAACTAATAGTGTAATTGATTGTAGTTAACAAATTTAACAAAAAAATTACATGATTTTGTATGAATGGTAGTTTTTTTTGTATAAATTGCAAAAAATAACTATATGTCATGTTAAAAGCTATTATAGTCGATGATGAAGATAAAGCTATTAAGAGCTTGTCTTGGGAGCTTTCCAATTTTAATGACGAGGTTGAAATATTAGCCACGTTTTCTAATCCGCAA
Organism: uncultured Tenacibaculum sp.; assembly: GCA_947498055.1. Classification (GTDB taxonomy): domain Bacteria; phylum Bacteroidota; class Bacteroidia; order Flavobacteriales; family Flavobacteriaceae; genus Polaribacter. The sequence continues at coordinate 47,202 of CANMJA010000030.1, read as the reverse complement.
AAGGCACTAGATTTTATTGATAAAAATAAGATTGATTGTTTATTCTTAGATATAGAGATGCCAACAATGGATGGCTTTCAGTTTATAGAAAAATTACCAAGAAAAGATTTTGCGATTGTAATAACTACAGCATATAATGAATATGCGATTAAAGCCTTAAAAAAAGAAGCTATAGATTATTTGTTAAAGCCTGTAGATACAGATGATTTAGAGCAATCTTTAAAAAAGATATCTAAATTTGTTAAGAGAGTATCTGATGTAGATACGAGTGTGAAGTTTGAAAAAATATTATTCAGTTTTAATCAAAGATTAGATGAAAAGAAAATAATTATTAATGCAGATGGGAGATTAATTTTTTTAAAACCAAAGGAAATACTTTGTGTAGAATCTGATGGTAATTACAGTTCTATTCATACAACAGATAATAAAAAAATAGTAGTAACCAAAAAATTAAAAGAGGTTAATCATTTACTTCCAGATAATCAGTTTTTTAGAATACATAATTCTTATATTATTAACCTTAATAAGGTAAAAGAATATTATAAGACAGATGGTTATGTGATCTTAGAAATGAATCATAAAATACCAGTTTCTCGACAACGAAAATCAGAATTTTTAGATAAATTTTAAGAATGGTAAGAGGATTTATTTTATGTTTTTTAATTCATTTTAACTCTTTTATCTTTTCTCAAGATAGTGAAAGAGATTTTAAAATGAACCTTATAGAAGAGGTTGTTAAATCAAAATCAGATAATTATTTTAGTGTAGATTCTTTATTTTATAAAAATAGAAAAAAGAAATTCACACAGGGAGATTATTCTAAATTATATGAATTAAGTCTTAAAAATAAATATACAATAGGTCAGCTATTTGCAATTAATAGCTTAGGAATGGTTTTTAGAAAAAAGCATGACTACAAAGAATCTATTAAATACCATAAAGATGCTGTTAAGTTATCTAAGGCAATTAAAAATTTAGATATTGAATTATTATCATTAAACTTAATAGGGGTTTGTTATCGAAGACAAGGAGATGTCAGAAGCGCTCTTAATTATCATCAAACTGCATTAACCAAAGCACGTAGAATAAAGCAACCTACAATTAGCATAAAAAAAAGTATAAGTATTTCAGAGAATAGTATAGGGAATATCTATTTAACACTTAGGCAATACAATTTAGCATTGCAGCAATTTGAAAAATCAATTCAAGTTCAAAAAGAGCTTCAAGACAAAAGAGGTTTGGCTATTAATTATCAAAATATAGGGTTTGCACAAGAAAATCTATCGCTGTTAGATGAGGCTTTAATAAATTATACAAAAGCATTAAAATTTGATGAAGAAATAAAATCTAAAGTAGGTATAATAATTTGTAAAAATAATATAGCTAGTATCTATATTAAAAAAAGAAATTATGAAAAAGCATTAAAAATAATGCAAGATATTTTGCCTATAGCTATTGAAAATGAAAATAAATATTACCTAGCAAGAACTTATAATAACTTAGGTTGTGCGCAATTAAAAGTTGAAAATTATAAAGAAGCTGAAGTAAATTTAAATGAAGGATTGTCAATAGCTCAAGGATTTGAAAATAAGAAAAATGAAATTAGAAGTCTGTATTTACTTTCTGAACTCTACGAAAGAACTGAAGAGATAAAAAAATCTCATACTTTCTATAAACAAGCATCTAAATTAGAAAAAAAGACACTTGATGAAAAAAATATTTCATATGTAAATAATCTTATTTCTAAGCATAATATGCAATCAAAACGCAATGAAATTGATTATTTAGAAAGTCAATCAAAAATTAAGTCTCTTCTTTTTTTAAAAAATAGAAATATCTTAATTATTACATTAATTACAATAGCTTTACTTAGTATAGCTTTATATTCTATTTATCGTCAAAAGCTTATTAATAACGACAAAACCGTCTTGTTATTAGAGCAGCAAGCATTACAAACACAAATGAACCCACATTTTTTGTTTAATGCTTTAAACTCAATTAAACTATATATTATAAACAACGATCAAAAACAAGCAGTATATTATTTAAATAAATTTTCAAAATTAATACGTAATATACTAGATGTTTCTAAAGTAAAAGAAGTTAGCTTGAAAGAAGAAATAGCAACAATGGGCTTGTATATGAGTATTGAGAACATACGTTTTTCTAACGAAATTAATTATAATGTAGATGTTGACCCTGAGTTAAATACAGATACTATAAAAGTACCTCCTTTAATTTTGCAGCCTTTTATTGAGAATGCTATTTGGCATGGTTTGTCTTCTAAAGAAGGAGATAAAAATATCACATTATCTGCTAGTAAAACAGCTAAAAATTTGGTAGAAATAATTATTACTGACAATGGAATAGGTAGAGGAGCGGCTGGAAAAATTAAAGCAGGAAAATCATTAAAAAGAAAATCTGTAGGAATTGAACTAACAATAGAAAGGTTAAAAACTTTTTCAGAAGATTACGAAGAAGAATTTGAATTAAATTACCATGATTTAAAAAATGAAAATGATACGCCAGCAGGCACAAAAGTATCTATAAAAATACCATTGTCTTAAAATTCAAATTGTAGTTGAACCCAAATAGGTTTTTTCGTTTCTGTGTTTAAATTACTAAAGGAAATCCCTAATAATCGAACAGAGTTTTTTAAAGTTTCTTGTAATAATAATTCTTTAATAATTGGAAAAAAATCTTTTTGCTCCTGAATAAAATAAGGCAATGTTTTACTCCTAGTCTGTTGTGTAAAATCACTATATTTTATTTTTAAAGTAATAGTTTTTCCTTTAGCATTTATTTTTTTCATTCTCCTTTCTAGCTCTTCAGCAATATCTCTAAGTTTGTCTAACATAAAAATTTCTGAAGAAAGATTTTCCATAAAAGTACGTTCTGCAGCAATAGATTTTCTTATTCTATTAGGTTTTACTTCACTAAGATGAATTCCTCTTACAATATTGTAATAATGATTCCCAGATTTTCCAAAAAGAGAAACTAACTCTTCCAGTGTTTTTTGTTTTAAATCTATGCCCTTAAAAATTCCATTATTATGCATTTTAGCTGCTGTAACTTTACCAACACCATAAAACTTAGATACAGGTAGTTCTTCTAAAAAGAATAGTACTTCCTCAGGGTTAATAGTTTTTTGTCCGTTGGGCTTATTAATATCTGAAGCCACTTTTGCAATAAACTTATTAATAGAAATACCAGCAGAAGCTCTTAATTCCAACTCTTCCCAGATTCTATTTCTTATTTCTTGAGCGATTAAACTAGCTGAGGTATACCCTTTTTTATTTTCGGTAACATCTAAATATGCTTCATCTAAAGAAAGCGGCTCTACCAAATCAGTATAATCGTAGAATATTTGCCTAATTTTAGTTGATATTTCTTGATACCTAGAATATCTTGGTTTTACAAAAATTAAATGCGGACATTTTTTTCTTGCTAAAACGCCACTCATTGCAGAGCGTACACCGAATTTTCGTGCCTCATAGCTAGCTGCAGAAACCACGCCTCTGATGCTACTTCCTCCAACAGCTAAAGGTTTGTTTCTTAATTCAGGATTGTCTAATTGCTCTACTGATGCATAAAAAGCGTCCATGTCTACATGAATAATTTTACGAAAAGGAGGCTTTAAATCCATAGTATAAAATTAAAAAAAGCTCTCGAAAGAGAGCTTGTAATTAAGATTTTATTTTTTAAATGCAAGTTTTTCAGAACGCCCTTTTTTAAAAATTTTGTTGCTAGCGTGCTTGCCTTTTCTTAGTTCCTTTTGTTCTTCATAAGATAAATGTATTATTTCTTGGCATTCAGTAGAACAAGTATTTTCTGTTCTCTCTGCACATTCTTCACATTGAATAAACAGTAAATGACAACCTTCATTGGCACAATTAATATGTGTATCACAAGGTTTACCACACTGATGACAATTAGAAACTATATCGTCAGAGATTCGTTCTGCTTTTCTATGGTCAAAAACAAAGTTTTTACCAAGAAATTTATTTTCTAAATTTTCAGATTTCACTTGTCTAGTATATTCAATAATTCCACCTTCTAATTGAAATACATTTTTAAAACCTTTGTGTTTGTAGTAAGCAGAAGCTTTTTCACAACGAATTCCTCCAGTACAATACATTAAAAGATTTTTATCTTCTTTATGATCTTTTAAATCTTCTTCAATAATATCTAAAGAATCTCTAAAAGTGTCTACATCTGGAGTTACAGCACCCTTAAAATGACCAATTTCACTTTCATAATGATTACGCATATCTACACAAACAGTATTAGGATCTTCTAGCATTTTGTTAAATTCAATAGCAGATAAGTGAACTCCTTTATTTGTTACATCAAAAGTTTCATCGTTTAAACCGTCGGCTACAATCTTTTTTCTAACTTTAACTTTTAGCTTTAAGAAAGATTTGTTGTTTTGTTCAATAGCAACGTTTAATCGAATGTCTTTTAGAAAAGAAATACTATCTAATTGATTTTTTAAAGAGTTGAAATTCTCCGCCGGAACAGAAATCTGAGCATTTATTCCTTCATAAGAAACATAGGTTCTTCCTAAAACTTCCAAATCATTCCATTCAATGAATAGTTTGTCTCTAAAAATTTGAGGATTTTCAATTTTGAAATATTTATAAAAAGAGATAGTAAGGCGGTCTTTTCCCGCTTCATCAATTAATTTAGCGCGTTCTTCTGCGCTTAACTTGTTGTACAGTTGCATGCTATACTTATTTAAGTTAAAAATTATTTATTGTACAAAGGTACTCATTTTAGTTTTTAATAATAATAAAACAATTTGTTTAAATTTAAACAGGTTGTAATATATTTTAATTTTTAGAAATAATAATTGATTTTTTTTGTTGAACTTTGTAATTATAAATTAAGAATAAATTAGATCGATTATGAAAGTAGCAGTAGTTGGTGCAACAGGAATGGTAGGTAATGTAATGTTGCAAGTTTTAGAAGAGCGTAATTTTCCATTAAGTGAACTAATTTTAGTTGCTTCAGAACGTTCTGTAGGAAAAAAGTTAGAGTTTAAAGGAAACTCTTACGAGGTAGTAGGTTTAGAAACTGCTGTTAGTATGCAACCAGATATAGCTTTATTCTCTGCGGGTGGAAGCACTTCGTTAGAATGGGCACCCAAGTTTGCAGAATTAGGAACAACAGTGATAGATAATTCTTCTGCTTGGCGAATGGATGTAAATAAGAAATTGATAGTTCCAGAGATAAATGCGTCTGAGTTAACAGAAGAAGATAAAATTATAGCAAACCCTAATTGTTCTACGATTCAATTAGTGATGGCATTAGCACCTATTCATGAAAAATACAATATGAAAAGGTTGGTAATTTCTACTTATCAATCGATTACAGGAACAGGTGTTAAGGCAGTAGAGCAATTAGAAAGTGAGTATCAAGGAATAGTCGATAATAAGGTGTACCCGTACCAAATTCATAAAAATGCATTGCCACATTGTGATGTTTTTGAAGAAGCAGGATATACGAAAGAAGAATTGAAATTAGTTAGAGAAACACATAAGATTTTAAATGATGCTTCTATAGGTATAACAGCTACAGCTGTTAGAATACCTGTTGTAGGAGGGCATTCAGAATCTGTGAATATTGAATTCGAAAACGATTTTACAGTTGAGGAAGTTAGAAAAATACTATCAGAAACTTCTGGAGTAGTTGTGCAAGATGATATAGAGAAAGACATATATCCAATGCCTTTTTATGCAGAAGGTAAAGACGATGTTTTTGTAGGTAGAATACGAAGAGATTTATCGCAGGCTAATTCTTTAAATATGTGGGTAGTTTCTGATAATTTAAGAAAAGGAGCTGCTACTAATGCTGTTCAAATAGCTGAATATTTAGCAGCTAATAACTTAATAAAAAATATAGTTTCTGTATAATATATACAATATTTGATGAATAAAAAATCCTACCTTTTGGTAGGATTTTTTATTTTTGAACATGAATAGAATTGAAATAATAGAGAATACAATATTATTTGTACAAAAAACACTTAAAGGTGCAGAAGGAGGACATGATTTTTTTCATGTGGAAAGAGTATATAGAAATGCAATTAATATCGCTAAAGAAGAAGCTAATGTAGATGAATTTGTTGTTGCTTTAGGAGCTTTATTACATGATATAGCAGATAGTAAATTTTATAACGGAGATGAGTCTGTAGGACCTAGAATGGCAAAAGAATTTTTAGAGTCTCAAAGTGTAAATGCAAAAACAATTGATCATGTAGAGAATATTATTAAAAATATATCCTATAAAGGAGGTAATTTTGAAAAGGAGTTTAGTTCACCTGAATTAGATGTTATTCAAGATGCAGATCGTTTAGATGCAATTGGAGCTATTGGAATTGCTCGTTGTTTTAATTATGGAGGTTATAAAAATAGAGCTATTTATGATCCTAATATTCTTCCTAACTTGAATATGACAAAAGAAGAGTATAAAAAATCTACAGCGCCTACGATAAATCATTTCTATGAAAAACTATTGTTATTAAAAGATCTAATGAATACAGATGCAGGAAAAAAAATAGCGCAAAAGAGGCATGATTTCATGGAGAAATATCTGGAAGAATTTTATAAAGAATGGGAAGGTATTCTTTAATACAAAGTACTTTTATTTACATGTGTTAATAAAATAAGAAATTAATGAGATTTACTTTGTTTTTTACTTTTTTATAAATTATGTTTACAAAGTAGATGTAATAACTACATTCTCTTAATTCAATAATCCCCAATAAAAAACACTCAATCTTTAAAAGGTTGAGTGTTTTTGTATTATACTAAAAGTATAAGATATTATTTTTTAAGCTTCAAAAGGAACTATAGAAACATATGATTTATTGTCTCTCTTTTTTTGAAACTGAACAACTCCATCAACTTTAGCATGTAAAGTATGATCTTTACCCATGTAAACGTTTTCACCTGGGTTATGTTGCGTTCCTCTTTGACGAACAATGATATTACCTGCTATAGCAGCTTGTCCTCCAAAAATTTTTACACCTAAACGTTTCGATTCCGATTCACGACCGTTTTTCGAACTACCGACACCTTTTTTATGAGCCATTTGTATTGAGTTTTTTTATAGGTTAAACTTTTACGGATTTATTTTTCAACTCCTCCGTCTAACTTATCTTGCCATTCTTTTAATTCATCCCACTTACCATCAGCAGCTAATTCAGCTTGCTTTGGCCAAGTATCCGTTACGTGGTTTCCACGAACGTTAGCAATAATTTCAGAAATTTTTGCTGGTTCTGTTTTTGCTAACTCAGCAAATGTAGAAATCCCTGCAGTTGCTAAAGTTTCAGCAATCTTAGGTCCAATTCCTTCAATTTTCTTTAAATCATCTCCTTTTTTAGAAGTTGATTTTTTAGGAGCAGCTTTTTTAGTTTCTGTTTTAGCAACTTCAACTTTTGGCTCTGCTTTTGCTTTTGGTTCCGCTTTTTTAGAAGCTTTTACACCAGAAGTAGCAATGCTTTCAATTTGAATTTCACTTAAATACTGGCGATGACCATTTTTCTTTTTGTAACCTTTTCTTCTTTTTTTCTTAAAAACGATTACTTTATCACCTTTTAAGTGACCTAAAATTTTTGCAGTTACTCCTGCACCTTTTATAGCTGGGGCGCCAACAGTTACATTTCCTCCATCTTCAATAAGCATTACCTTATCAAAAGTTACCTTAGAACCTTCAGATTCTGGTAAACGGTGAACATATACTTTTTGGTCTTTTGCTACTTTAAATTGCTGCCCTGCTATCTCTACGATTGCGTACATACTAATCTGTTTTGCGTTTATACTTAAATAATTACATGCATTTTGTGTAAAATGCGGATGCAAATATACGTATTTTTTGTTACTTAACAACCTATTTATCAGAAAACAAAATGAATCTGGTTTTTAACAAAATTTAAATAGGTGTTTCTTAACGTTATTTTTACTTTTGAATTCGATTTAATAAATAATTTTTGACTAAAGTGTAACAAAAAATTATAAGCTACGTCAAACATTTAATCATTAAAACAAATTAAACTAATGAAGAAAACTATTTTAACTCTAACTACCATTTTTGCGTATTTATTTTCGGGAAGTGCACAAAAAGTAGAATTCGAAGAATATAAACTAGATAACGGAATGCATGTTATCTTACATCAAGATAATTCTGCTCCTGTAGTCACAGTTGGTGTAATGTACCATGTTGGTTCTAAAGATGAAGAAAATGGTAAAACAGGAATGGCTCATTTTTATGAACATTTATTATTTACAGGAACAAAGAATATAGAAAGAGGTAAGTGGAGTGAAATTCAATCTGCAAGAGGTGGTGCAGGAAATGCAAATACTAATTGGGATAGAACTTATTATTATGAAACACTACCTTCTAACGAATTGCAATTAGCTTTATGGATGGAATCTGAAAGATTATTACATCCTATTGTAGATCAAAAAGCAGTAGATACACAAAATGAAGTTGTTAAGGAAGAGAAAAGACAACGAATGGATAATGCTGCTTATGGTAAAATTATATATGGAGATGTATATAAGCACCTTTTTGATAAACATAATTATGGTAGACCTTTAATTGGTTTTATAAAGGATTTAGATAATGCAAAATTAGAAGAGTTTAAGGCTTTTTATGATAAGTGGTATATGCCAAATAATGCTGTTTTGGTGGTTGCAGGAGATTTTCAAAAGAAAGAAACAAAATCTTTAATTAAAAATTACTTTGAGCCAATACCATCAAGAGCATTGCCAAAAAGAGTAAAAATTACTGAACCAGAAAGAACAAAAGAAAAAAGAGTTACAGAGTATGATTCTAATATACAATTACCAGCAATTGTTCTTTCACACATTACGCCATCTATGAAGGAGAGAGAAGCTAAAGTTTTAGATGTTATTTCTACAATTTTAAGTGATGGTAAAAGCTCTAGATTGCAGAAGAAATTAGTAGAAAATAAAAAGAAAGCACTAAATGTTTTTTCTTTTGCTAGATCTTTAGAAGAATATAGTGTGTATAATATCGGAGCTATTCCTTTAGGAAAAACATCTTTAGATGATTTAATCAAGGAAATGGATGAAGAAATTTTAAAATTACAGACAGAATTAATTTCTGATGAAGATTTACAGAAAGTAAATAATAAGTTTGAAAATCGTTTTGTGGCCTCTAATTCTAGTGTAGAAGGTATTGCATCTTCTTTAGCTTTTAACTACATGCTAATGGGAAATACACAAAGAATTAATACAGAATTAGAAATCATCAATTCTATAACTAAAGAGGAAATTAGAGAGGTAGCTAAAAAATATTTAGCTAAAAACAGACGCGTAATTATAGATTATTTACCAGAATCTCAAAAGAAATAATAAAAACAAAACGAAAAAATGAAAACAACTATATTTTCAATCATAACATTTTTATTCTTATCAATGAGTACTTATGCTCAGATTGATAGAACCAAAATGCCAGAATCTGGACCAGCACCAAAAATAAATTTGGGTACTCCTAAGAAGTTTACTTTGAAAAATGGATTACAGGTTTTAGTAGTAGAAAATCATAAATTACCTAGAGTTTCTGTAACTTTAGATATAGATAATCCACCAATGGCTCATGGAGATAAAGCAGGAGTAGAAGGTTTTGTAGGTGGGCTTTTAGGAACAGGATCTACAAATATTTCTAAAGAAAAATATGACAAAGAGGTAGATTATTTAGGAGCTAGAATTTCTTTTGGTTCTGAAAGTGCTTTTGCAAGCTCTTTATCGAAATATTTCCCTAGAGTTTTAGAGTTAATGGCGGATGCAGCTTTTAACCCTATTTTTTCTCAAGAAGAGTTTGATAAACAAATGAAGCAATCTATTGATGGAATTAAAGGAGATCAAAAAAATGTTGCAACAATAGCTAGAAAAGTAGATGGGTTACTAACTTACGGTAAAAACCATCCTTATGGAGAATTTACTACAGAGAAAACATTAAAAAATATTTCTTTACAAGATGTGAAAAATTTATATGCTAAAACATTTAAACCTAATAATGCTTACTTAGTTGTTTTAGGAGATGTAGAATTTAAGAAAGTGAAAAAACAAATAACCAAGTTGTTTGGAAGTTGGAAAAAAGGAGCAATGAGCTCAAATACTTTACCTGAAGTAAAAAATCCATCTACTACAGAAATTAATTTTATAGATATGCCTAATGCAGTTCAGTCAGAAATAGCGATAGTGCATGCTATAAACTTAAAAATGAATGATAAGGATTATTATGCAGCTTTATTAGCAAATCAAATACTAGGTGGTGGTGGTACTGGTAGGCTTTATAAAAATCTAAGAGAAGATAAAGGATATACATATGGTGCTTATTCTGGAATTGGAGCAAGTAGATATGCAAGTAGATTTAAAGCAGCTGCTTCAGTTAGAAATATAGTGACTGATAGTGCTGTAGTAGAATTTATGAAAGAGATAAATACATTACGTTACAAAAAAGCCACTAAAAAAGAATTAGAAATTGCAAAGGCAAAATATTTAGGTCGTTTTGTAAGAGCAGTAGAAAGACCATCTACAGTGGCTAATTATGCGCTTGATATTTTACAAAATGATTTACCAAAAAACTATTATGAAAATTATTTAAAAAATATCAATGCTGTAACTTTAGAGGACGTACAAAATGCTGCTATCAAATATTTTAAAGCAGATAAAGCTAGGATAATTATCACGGGTAAAGGAATGGATGTTCTAAAGAATTTAGAGAAGAATTCAGATTATAAAATTAATTACTTCGATAAAGAAGGGAATCCTACTTCTAAACCAGAAATGAGCAAACCTTTGCCATCTGGTGTTACCAAGGAAACAGTTATTGATAAGTATTTTGAAGCTCTAGGAGGAAAAGATAAAATAAAGGCATTAAAAACGACAATGGTTGTTTACAAAGCAAGTGTTAATGGTCGTGATATAGAGCAAACAGAAAAAAGAAACGATAAAAACTATGGTAACTTTATAGCTATGGGGGGTAATTTAATTATGAAAGTTATAATTAATAAAGAAGAAACGAAGATGAACGGACAAGCAATGCCTCCTAATATGTCTAAAGGAATGAGTTATAATGCTGGTACTTTTCCAGAAATAGGGTTTGTAGTAGATTCTAACGTAAAACTTACCAGAATTGAATCAATAGATGGTAAGGAGGCGTTTGTTTTAACTAAAAAAGGAGAAGTAATTTCTGTAGATAGTTATTATAGTATTGAAAGTGGTTTAAAAATTAAAGAAGTACGAACGATTAACTTTGGAGGAAAAACGCAAACGCAAGAAGAGGTGTTTAGCGATTATAAAGATTTTAACGGGGTGAAATTTCCAAATAAAAAAACAGGAAGTCTAGGGCCACAAAAAATTAATTATACAATAAAAGAAGTAAAAGTAAACGAGGGTGTTTCTGATGCTGATTTTAAATAAAGAGAAAGAAGAAATTCATTAAACAAAATAAAGAGTCAAAATCATTCATTGATTTTGACTCTTTTCTATTTATTCTTGTTAACAAGATATACTCCAAACAAGATAATAAACCCAGCTAATAACTGAATTAGACTTAATTTTTCTCCATCAAAAATACCCCAAAAAACAGCTACTATAGGAATTAGATAGGTTACAGATGTTGAAAAAATAGGAGATGAAATATGTATTAATTTATTAAAGATTACTTTGGCTATTCCAGTACCAACTACAGCTAAAATACTTATGTAAAGTAAAGAAGAGTTGCTTTCTTCATTAAATTCAAAAGAAGTAAAAAAACCTGTAAAGCTTAAAATAATTGTAGCAGGAATAATAATAAGTATAAAATTTCCTGTGGTTATTGCTAAAGGGTCTAAATCTTTTAAGTATTTTTTAATAATGTTTACATTAAAAGCATATCCAATTGACGAAAAAATAGGCAAAAGAGCAAACCAATAATTCTGATTAGGATTTAAATCTGCTCCTTTTAAAATTAATATAGTGGTTCCAATTAATCCTACTAATATTCCTATTATTTGCTTCTTTTTAAATACAATTCCGAAAATAAGTGTCCCAACTAACAATGTGTTAAATGGCGTTAAAGAGTTTAAAATGGAAGTAATAGAACTATCTATACCCGTTACAGCATAAGCAAATAGAAAAGAAGGAAATAAAGTTCCTAAAAGACCACTATAAAAAACATATATCCAATGTTTCTTTTTAATTCTTTTTATGCTTTTAAAACCAATAATTAGTAAAAAAAAAGTAGATATTATAATTCGCAATGCTCCTACTTGTATTGGGGTTAATCCGATTAATGCTTTTTTTATTAAAATAAAAGAACTGCCCCAAACAAGAGATAAAGAAATTAGATAAATCCATTTTTTTTGTTGATTGTCCATTGTATTTTTGTTTATAAAACAAAAGTCGCTCATTTTAAACATATAAGGTTCTTTTTTAATAAATTTGTACAATAATTTAATAGATGTTAAATATGAAGGCACAAAAAATAATAAGTACTTTGTTTTTAGTACTTTTTTCTTTCTTAAGTTGTAAGACAGAAACAAAAGTTGTAAAATCGGAAACAGTATCTTTAAATGTTTCGGGAATGCACTGTGAAATGAGCTGTGCGATGATGATACAGTCTAAATTAGCTAAGAAAAAGGGGGTAATGGATGCTAAAGTTATCTTTAACGATAGTATAGCAACCATACAATACGATGCAAATAAGATTAATAAAAAACAATTAATTGCTGTTGTTGAAGGTATTGGAGATGATTTGTACCAAGCGTCTGAAGTTGTTGATAATAAAAGTAAGTAAAGCAGATTGCTATTATAGTGTGTTGTGTAAATAGAGAAAAATAAAAAATGATAAGATAGATTTTAATAAAGAATTAAGATGTAATTTAAACTCATTATAAAGAAAAACGCTCTAACTTCAGAGCGTTTTTTTTATGTTGTTTAGTGTATCTTTGTTTAAATTTTTCTTCAAAAATAAGTGATGACAAAAATAAATGCATTCCTGTATTACTTAAAATCAAGATTTTCCAAAATAACTAAAATTACTTTACTATCTGTTTATTTAATTTTCTTGGCAGGAGCTGTAGTTAGAATGACCGGTTCTGGTATGGGGTGCCCTGACTGGCCTAAATGTTTTGGCTACTTAATACCGCCAACATCGGAACAACAAATTACTTGGCAACCAAATAAAGAATTTAAAAAAGGAATGATTATTGTTAAGGAGAAAGTTTTGTTTGTTGCCGAAAAAGATTTAAAAACAGCCACTAATTTTAATGCGAAGAATTGGCAAAAATATACAAAACATAATTACGCTAAGTTTAATAAATATCATACTTGGACGGAGTATATTAATAGACTTGCTTCAGTAGTTTCAGGGTTTGTTTTTATTTTTTTAGTGCTAGCTTCTGTTAAATTTTGGAAAGACAAAAAGAGAGTTCCTGTTTTGGCTTTTGTTACGTTGTTTTTAATGGGGTTTGAAGCATGGTTGGGTAAAACAGTTGTAGATACAAATTTAAAACCTACCATAATTACAATACATATGGTCGTTGGTTTAGTTATCATAGCATTATTACTTTATTTACTTTTTATAGAAACGGAAAAAGATAAGGTTTACAAGTATAATTCATTGTTTAATAAATTATTAATTATTTCTGTAGTATTCTCTTTAATACAAATAGCGATGGGAACCCAAGTCAGACAATTTATAGATCAACAGGTTAAATTATATGGTTTTAATAACAAACAATATAGTTTGTTAAATCCTAGTTTTAAATTTTATTTCCATCGTTCTTTTACAATAGCTATTGTATTAGTGAATTTTGGAATGTTTTATTTAAATCAGGTAAAAAACCTAGGGTATAAATTGGTAAATTGGATTGTGTTTTTGATTTTTCTAGAAACTATTACAGGTATCTTAATGTATTATGCCGATTTTCCAATAGGAACGCAAGCGATACATTTATTAGCAGGAGCTATTTTGTTTGGGTTACAGTTTTATTTATGGTTGCAATCTCGAAAATTAAAAGCATTAGCAAGTTGATTTTTTACTCGGTCCATTTTAATGTTTCCATTATATGAATCATGTCTTTTTTAAGATAATCGATAGCAGGAAGTATGCTGTCATAATTGGGTTTTGTGTAGAAAAATAAGGAAGCTTTTAAAAAATGCTTAACACTATCTGTAACATGAAACTGAACTTGAGAAGCAGCATCTCCATATATCAAATACATTTTACCATATACTTTGTTTTGTATGTTTGAATAGTCTTCAGTGTTAGAAATATTATCTGCTTTTACAGCATGTTCAAATACAAGTTTTTCAGCCTCTATTAATAACTCTCTTAAGTTTTTGTTAATAGGTCTGTATGTGATGTCAACAGATGCTTTTAAGGAAGGGTATTTTATTTTTAACCAGTTTTTAGGTAGTTCTTTTATTGTAGCTTTACTAGCTACTTCAAAAGAATAAGGTCTTTTACTAGTTAATTTCACATACTCTTTGTTTGGGTAATTTAAATTTAAATACGCCTTAGGTTTTGGTAATACATCCTTATTACAACCTATAAAAAGAGATATAATAAAAACAAAAAGTAATTTATACATTTCGAGTAACTTTAATTTGTTTGATTCTTTTTCTGTCAATAGCTTCAATAGTAAAAATATAGAGGTTTTTAAAAGCTATTTTTTCTCCTTTTTTAGGAAATTTTCCGGATATCTCTAATATAAATCCAGCTAAGGTTTCACTTTCGCCTTTTTCTTGCTCAAATATTTCTTCATCTTCCTCTAAAACTCTACACAAATCTTTAATGGTAATTTTTCCTTCAAAAATAAAATTATTTTCATCTATTTTAGAGTAAGTTAAATCGTCATCATCAAATTCATCATTAATATCACCAACAATTTCTTCAATCACATCCTCTAAAGTTACAATACCACTTGTGCCACCATATTCGTCAACTACAATAGCTAAATGATTTTTTTTCTCTTTAAATTCTTTCAACAAGTCGTCTAGTTTTTTGTTTTCAGGAACAAAAAAGGGTTCTCTAAGTAGTTTTTGCCAGTTAAAATTATTTTTATTTAAATGCGCTAATAAATCTTTGGCGTATAAAATTCCTTTAATATTATCGATGTTTTCATGAAAAACAGGGTTTCTCGAATAGCCATTTTTTAAAATAGTATTTAATACCTCCTCATAGGTGTCTGTATCAGAAATAGCACAAACATCAGTTCTTGGTTTCATAATTTGAACTGTTTCTGTATTGCCAAATGTTACGATTCCTTCTAATATTTTTTGCTCGTCTTTTGTTGTTGAGTTATCTGAAGTTAATTCTAAAGCTTGTGATAATTTTTCTACAGATAAATTATTGTTTTTTCCTCCCAACTTTCTTTCAATACTGTTGGTTAAGCTTGTTAAAGGAGTGTTTAAAGGAGTTAAAAAAATATTTAAAACATGTATAGGTTTAGCCATTAAATTAGCAAATTTCAAGGAATTTCTACTTGCATACACTTTAGGTAAAACTTCTCCAAAGAGTAAGATAAGAAATGTAACCAAACCTACTTGAATAATTACTTTAATAACGGAATTAGAAATATAGATAAACCAAAAATTAATAGAAAAATTAATGTTTCCAAACATGAAGTCATCTAAAGAAGCAAATATTAATACGACTAAAATATTAATAAAATTGTTGGTTATTAGTATGGTTCCTAATAGTTTTTTAGGGTTTTCTAAAAGTTTTACTACAATGTTTTTTCCTTTTGATTCTTCGCTAAGCTGATTGATTTTTGTTTGTGAAATAGAAAAAAAAGCAACTTCAGTTCCAGAAATTAAAGCAGAACAAATAAGTAAAATTAATAAAGTGATAATACTAGCAGTAGTTAAAAATGTAGAAGGTGCAGTAAATAAAAGTAATGGTTCTAAATCCAATGGTTAATATTTGATTATACTAAAAAGGTAAATCATCATTTTCATTTGATGAGACATTATTTTTCGAATTTTGTGATGGTTGTTGTGGTACCGAAGAAGATGTATTGATTTCTTTTTTTGTGGTTAAAAAAGTCATATCCTGAACATGAATTTCTGTTGTATAACGTTTTTGACCATCTACTTCATATTGTCTGTTTTTTATTCTACCCTCTAAATATACTTTATCTCCTTTAGTTAAATATTTTTCACAAATTTCGGCTAATTTATTACGCACAACAATATTATGCCAGTCTGTACTAGTAATTCGTTCACCGGTTTGACGATTCGTATAAGATTCGTTCGTAGCTATAGGGAAACGCCCAACAGAGTTTCCTCCATCAAAATAATGCATTTTCACTTCGTCTCCTAAATGACCAATTAGAATGACTTTATTTATTGTTCCTGCCATAGCTTAAAATAGTGTGCAAAGTCAAATATACAAAATTTAGACTTTGTCTTTTAGGTAATTTTCTAAAAAATTATGAATTAATGTAGGAACAGGATATTCCCAAATATTGTTCCAGGAAATAAACTCTTCTTTTATTTCAGAAGTGTGTATTAGCCAAAATCGAGTATATAGATGTTGGTGAGAAAGTTTATGAATTATTTGTTGAGAATTAAATAATTTTATAGAAGCGTTTTTGTTAAATCTTGATTTAAAAAAATCATGTTCTATAAGCTCTGTTTCATGAGTTTCTTTTAAGGTTTCAATTAGTGGAAATTGATATAACCCTTCCCATATTCCTTTCCCTTTTCTTTTTTCTAGAATGGTTTCATTGTTTTCATTTGTAATAACTAAATAATTGAAATGTCTTTTCTTAACTTTTATTTTTTTTTCTTTTACAGGTAAATCTTTAATACTTGTTGTCTGTAAAGCAATGCAGCTATCATTTAGAGGGCAGCTATTACATAATGGATTTTGAGGTTTGCATTGTATTGCACCAAAATCCATAATAGCTTGGTTGTATGTACCAGGATTAGAACTATCTATTAGTTTTTGTGCTAGCTTTTTAAATTCTTTGATTCCGTTGGTGGTATTAATTGGAGTGTGAATGCCAAAATAACGAGCAAGTACTCTGTATACATTTCCGTCTACAACAGCAGTTGCTTCATTGTAGCAGATAGATGCAATGGCGGAAGCTGTATAATCTCCAACTCCTTTTAGTTTTAATAAGCTATTGTAAGAATCTGGAAATTTCCCATCTAAATCATTAATAATATATTTTGCAGAATAATGAAGATTTCTGGCTCTAGAATAATAACCTAAACCTTGCCAGAGCTTCAAAATAGAACCTTCGTCTGCATTTGCTAAATCTGATACAGTAGGGAATGCTTCTTTAAATTTTAAAAAATAGGGTAACCCTTGTGTAATTTTTGTTTGTTGTAATATAATTTCACTAAGCCAAATATAATAAGGGTTTTTGGAAGTCCTCCAAGGAAGATCTCGTTTGTTTTTTAAGTACCAATTTAAGACTCTTTTGTTAAACATTCTTTAGATATTTAGTTTT
The DNA here is from genome assembly GCA_947498055.1 of uncultured Tenacibaculum sp. Lineage (GTDB taxonomy): Bacteria > Bacteroidota > Bacteroidia > Flavobacteriales > Flavobacteriaceae > Polaribacter. The sequence continues at coordinate 29,720 of CANMJA010000030.1, read as the reverse complement.
ATCATTTAAAGGCAAATACCAAATTTTATTAATGCAAAGAAAAGTGAAACAAACAAGATAATATTAAATTAATTTGGAATATTTCAACGGGCTTCTTTTTGTAGATTAACTAAATATTTCTTGTTTTTGTTGGTTTATTATTGTTTTTTTTAGAGGTTTATTAATGTATGTTTAAGAATTGTTTAGATTTCTTGTTGAGGTAAAGGTTTTGCTCAGTTTTTTTGATAAAGTTAATTATTGTTAAATTTTGTTTTCTTTATAAAAAAGCGTTGTTTTGCGAAGAATTAATCCTTAATATAATAATACATAAAATGATTAGTAAAAAGTTAAAAAGTACACTAGTAATTGTCATTACTATGGTTACTCAGTTAGTTTTTTCTCAGAAAACTACCGTAACGGGTTTAGTCTCCGATGCAAACGGACCTTTACCTGGTGTAACCATTATTGTGAAAGGTACAACAAGAGGGGTTGAGACAGATTTCGATGGTAATTATTCTATTACTGTGTCGAAAGGAAAAACTCTTGTTTACAGTTTTATTGGTATGAAGACGGTTGAGAGAGTAATTGGTGATATTGATGTCATTAATTTAATTCTTGAAGACGAATTAGATCTCTTAGACGAAATTGAGGTTATTGCTACAGGTTTCGACAATATTAAAAAAGAAGCTTTTACAGGTTCTGCTGCTACGATACGAGCAGAAGATCTTAAGATCGATGGTATTGTAGATGTTAGTAGATTGCTAGAAGGTCGAGTTTCTGGTTTAAGTGTTCAAAATGTTTCAGGAACTTTTGGTAGCTCGCCAAGAATTACAATTCGTGGATCTTCCTCTATTTTTGGGAATAACACCCCGCTTTATGTGGTAGATGGTGTTGTGCAAGAAGATATTATAGAGCAAAATCTTGATGAACTTACATCAGGAGATTCTTCAGGTCTTATAAGTTCTTCCATTGCAGGTATTAATGCAAATGATATTAAAAAAATAGACATATTGAAAGATGCCTCGGCTACCTCTCTTTATGGAGCTAGAGCTCGAAATGGTGTTATTGTAATTACAACTAAATCAGGAAGAAAAGAGTCACCTTTAAAAATTTCTTATAATTTAGAAAATACATTGAGAGAAATTCCTAATTATAATGATTTTGATATCTTAGATTCAAAAGCTAATCTTGGTGTTCTTAAAGAATTAGAAGAGAAAGGACATCTGCAAATTACAAACAGCTTGCAAAATAGATTTGGTGGTATTTATAGTATTATGTATGATAGAATTAATACTTTCGACCCAAACACAGGTCAGTTTTTACTAGCAAATACGCCAGAAGCACGTAATCAATTTTTACAACAGTACGAATCTGCAAATACAGACTGGTTTAGAACACTATTTAGGTATAATATTATGCAAAATCATTCTGTAAGTTTATCAGGAGGAGGAGAAAAAAACACGTATTATGCTTCTGTTAGTTTTTTAAATGACCCTGGTAGAACTTTGGTAGATAATGTACAGCGTATAACTGGAAATATAAAGAACACTTTTTATTTTTCAGATAAATTTAATACAACATTATCATTGGTTACTTCTATAAGAAATCAGAAAGCACCAGGTACATTTGATAGACAAAGAGATACTTTTAATGGAGAAATAGTTAGAGATTTTGATATAAATCCTTTTAGTTATGCTTTAAATACTTCAAGAACATTAAGACCAAGAGATAACCAAGGTAATTTGGAGTATTATAGAAATAACTGGGCTGATTTTAATATTTTAGAAGAATTAGAAAATAATTTTATTGAATTAAATGTAAGAGATATACGATTACAATTAGATGCTAACTATAAGATTTCTGATAATATAACATATGATTTTAATGGTGCAGCTAGATATGTTAGCTCATCAAGCGAACACAAAGTGCAAGAAAACTCAAATGTCGTTGGTGCGTATAATGCAGACGAAACTGCAATTGTTAGAAATGCTAATATTTTTCTTTACAGCGATCCTAACGATCCTAGTGCTATACCAGTAGCGGTATTACCTAAAGGTGGTATTTATACTAAGAATTCTAACGATTTAACTTCTTTTTATCTTCGTAATAGTTTAAAATATACGAATACATTTGGAGATGACCATAATTTAGATATACTACTAGGGCAAGATTTAAGGTATATTGATAGAGATTCAGATAATTTTGTAGGATATGGTTTGCAATTTGAAAGTGGTTTAATTCCCTTTACAGATCCTAGAATTCTTGAAAAAATTATTTCTGAAGGAAATAATTATTTTGGATTGGATAGACAAAGAGAAAGAACAATCGCTGCTTTCAGTTCTATAACATATGATTACGCTGGTAAATATATATTTTCAGCATCTGGAAGATATGATGGATCAAATAGACAAGGAAGAAGTAATAGTTCTAGATTTTTACCTACTGGTACATTAAGTGCAAAATGGAATGCTTCTAATGAAGATTTTCTTTTAGATTCTAAAACGGTTAGTAATCTTCAGTTTAGAGCTTCTTATGGTTTGGTAGCAACTCCAGGATCAGCAACAAACTCTTTAAGCATTATTAGAAGTCAAATTTCAAATAGATTTTCTCCTTTTGATAGAGAAACTTTATTAAATATTACAGCACTTCAAAATTCTCAACTTACTTGGGAAAAACAAATAGAAACAAATATTGGTTTTGATTTAGGTCTTTTTAGAAATAGAATAAATATATCTTCAGATTTTTACATTAGAGATATATTTGATAATATTGATTTTGTTAGAACATCAGGAATTGGTGGACAAATAACGAAATTAGGAAATAATGCAGATGTAAAAACGAAAGGTTTTGAATTTTCATTAGACACTAAAAATATACAAACAGATAATTTTAAATGGTCTACAAATTTCACTTTTTCATATTTTGATCAAGAAATTACAAATTTAGTAAGCAGACCAAATGTTTTAGATGCTGTAGATCAAACAGGAACAAATCTTCAAGGTTTTCCAATTAATGCTTTATTTTCTTTTGAATTTGCTGGGTTAAGCGATAGAGGAATTCCTCAATATATAAATCAAGATGGAGAGGTGTCTCAAGAAGTTAATTTCCAAGAAAACGAAAATATTGCTGATTACTTAAAATATGAAGGTTCTGTTAACCCTAATATATCAGGTGGTCTTGCAAATAGATTTCAATATAAAAATTGGGATTTAAATGTTCTTATTACTGGTAGTGGAGGTAATAAAATTCGTTTAGATAATGGTTTTAGAGCTAACTATAGTGATTTAGATGTGTTTTCAAAAGATTTTACAAATAGATGGTTAGTTCCAGGAGATGAAAACATTACAAACATTCCTAAAATACCTACAATTTCTGAAATAGCAAGAATACCGAGATTAAGAAGAGCTTATAATGCGTATAATTTTTCTTCTGTACGTGTTGCAGACGGTGACTTTTTAAGAATGAAAAATATATCTTTAGGATATAGCTTTAATAAAGAACTTACAGATAAGTTAGGTTTAGCTAATTTAAAAGTCAAGTTGCAGGGTACCAACTTATTCTTAATTTATTCAGATGATAGATTAAATGGTCAAGATCCTGAGTTTTTCCAGTCAGGTGGTGTTGCCTTACCTATTACAAGGCAGTATACATTTTCACTTAACCTAGGATTTTAATTAAAAACGAAAAAAATGTTAAAAAATAAATTTAATATACTATTAATTTTCAGTCTGGCGAGTTTTTTATTTGTTGGATGTGATGATTTTTTATCTGAACTACCAGATAATAGAACGGTTATAGATTCACCTGAACAAATTTCAGAACTTCTTACAGGTGCTTATCCTAATGATAATTACATGTTGTTTGCTGAGTTAATGTCAGATAACGCAGGCTTTAGAAGCCTTAGAAATAGAGATAATTTATTAGAGCAATCTGTATATGAATGGCAAGTTCCTGATTTTGATCAGAATCAACGTGATAGCCCTGTTGCATTTTGGGAAGATTCTTATAAAGCAATTGCTCAGGCAAATGAAGCATTAGCTCTAATTAAAAATTCAGAAGGAAATTTTGATCTTAAAGGGCAAAAAGGAGAAGCTTTATTGGTGAGAGCTTATTCACATTTTATGTTAGTTAATTTTTGGGCTAAGCATTATGATCCTGCAACTGCAAAGTCAGATTTAGGTATTCCTTATGTTTTAGAACCAGAAACAGTTTTGTTTAAAGAATATAAAAGAAATACAGTACAAGAAGTATATGATTTTATAGAAAAGGACATTACAGATGGTTTGGCGTTAGTACAAAACAACTATGCACAACCTAAATTTCATTTTACTAAAGAGGCTGGATATGCTTTGGCTGTAAGATTTTATACTTATAAAGGAGAATGGGATAATGTGATAAAGTTTGCATCAAAAGTTTTAACAAACCCTGTAGATGAGATAAGAGATGAAGTTACATTGGCAGGCTCACTTAATTCTGACGGACTAGCAAATCAATATGCAAGTAAAGACGAAAAAGCGAATATATTGATCGCTTCTCCTTCATCTACATGGCAAAGAGCTTATTTTGCATCTAGATATGGTATGGATACGCGTAAAAGAAATGAGTTGTTTTCTGATGAAACAAACCCATTTGATAAGAGATGGGCATATAGTTTATTTCAAGTAGGTGTTGGAAACCTTTTTCTTTCTAAATTCGAAGAATACTTTAGGTCTACAAACCCTACTACTGGTGTCGGTTTACCTTTTAGCGCGATTGTTTTATTTGACAAAGATGAAGTTTTATTAAACAGAGCGGAAGCTTATGCTATGAAAGGAGATTATGTAAAATCAGTAAAAGACTTATCAGATTTTGTTTCTAAGAAAACAGAAAATTATGATCCTGCAACAGATATTTTAACAGAAGATTTGATAGTTTCAAAATTCCCTCTTGTGGCGAACGAATACGAACCATATTATACACTTAATTCTAAACAATCATCTTTTGTTAAAGCTGTGGCAGAATTTAAAAGAAAAGAATTTTACCATGAAGGGTTAAGATGGTTTGATGTAAGAAGGTTTAATATTAAAGTAGATCATACAATTGATGAATTAAGTAATAATGTAATAACTCTAGAAAAGGGTGACCCTAAAAGAGAATTACAAATACCGAATGATGCAATTGCTGCAGGAATAACCCCAAATCCAAGATAAAAATAATTTACGATGAAAAAAGTATTAATTTTAATAATAGTTTTACTTCCTTTTTTACAAGGGTGTAGACCAGATGAAGATAGTTTAGGAGATAGTAATTTAGATGTTTCAAAACCAGAATTAACAGAATTAGATATTTGGCTTAGAGATAACTTTACCAAATCATTTAATATAGAAGTACGTTATAGATGGGATGAAAACATAGTAGATTTTAATAGTTTCTTACGTCCTCCAACTATTAATAAAGTAAAGCCTGCAATGGAAGCTGTACAAAAAATATGGTTAGATACTTACTCTCAAGTTGGTGGAGCCGATTTTGTAAAGAGAATAGCTCCTAGAGAATTAGTTTTAGTAGGTGGGCCAAACAGGAGAAGAGATGGTGCTGAAATATTAGGTCAAGCAGAACAGGGTTCTAGAGTAGCTTTATTTAAAATCGATGAGTTAAACAAAACAAATATAGATGAGGTTCTTGAATTTGTGGGTACTATACAACATGAGTATACTCATATTTTAAATCAAATAGTACCTTTCGATGAGGTGAATTATGGAAACATAACGCCTACTAACTATACTGCTCAATGGAATCAGAGAAGCTTAGCAGAGGCGAATGAATTAGGTTTTATAACTAGGTACTCAAGAGCTAGTGTTTTAGAAGATTTTGCAGAAATGGTTAAAGTTATGTTATCAAATACAAATGATGATTATAATGCTATTATTGATGCAATTCCTAGTGATGAAGGAAAGTCTAAAATTAGGAGAAAAGAACAACTAATTGTAAATTATTTTAAAACAGAATTTTCAATAGATGTTTATGAGTTACAACGTGTAGCTGCAGAGAATGTACAAAAAGTTATAAATTAAAGAATTATGAAATTTAGATATATAAAATTATTTTTTCTTTTAACAATATTCATAATAAGTAGCTGTTCTAAAAATGAAACAGAACAATTGTTTGATAACGATCCTACTGTTAGAATTAATAATAAGAAAAACGAATTAAAAGAGTTGCTAAAGTCATCTGCGGATGGTTGGAGAGTAACTTATTTTACAAATGAACAAACGAACGGAGGTTATACTTTTAATTTTAGATTTAAAGATAATAACATAGTTGAGATGTTGTCGGATTTTACTGGAGATGGCACTGTAGTAGAAAGCGAATATGATGTAAATATTGGAGCAACAGTAAATTTAGTTTTCACTTCAGGAGGATTAATTCATGATATAGCAAATAATGCAAACGAAGGTGATTTTGAATTTCTTTATCAAGGACAAGAAGGAGAAGATTTAATTTTTAAAACAAATAGATCTTTTAAAGAAATACGTTTTGAGAAAATAGTTGCAGATGATTGGGTGAATTTTGATTTATTTAAGACCAATGCAACTAGATTTGGTAAGTCTGTTTTTAAAATGTTAAAAATCAAAAATGAGACTTATGAGCTTTCTTTTAAAGAGAGTACAAGATTTGCCAGATCTAACGTAGCTAATTTTGGTGTAGGTTTTACAACTACAGGATTAGTTATTAGCCCTGCCATAGTTATAGATGAACAAGAGGTTAGAAACTTCGAATATGATACTACAAAACAAGAGTTTATTGCTGTAAATAGTAGTGGAGTAGAATTAGCATCAATTAAATTCTCTAGTGCACCACCTTTACCATTAACAGGATATGAAGATTTTAACAACTATCTTGAGGTACAGTTTTTTAGAAACCTTTCTTCTACTAATTTTGATCTAGATACAAATTCTTATTTAGAATTTATAAATAAAGCTATTTCAGAAATTAGAAATACTACATCTGGTGGTTTTAGTAATGTAGAACTTATTGGTGTTTGGTTTAGAGATTTAGATAAAGATACTGAAAGCACATTGATATTCAATACTAACCTTGGTGCTGTAACTTTTGTAATAAATAAAGAAATAGTAGATGATAAAGTAATATTTACAAAAGTAAGTACAAACTTTGCTCCGTTCGATCCTATTCTAAAACCTTTTTCTGATTTCTTGCTAGATCCTGAAGGGTTTTATGTTACAAACGAAGGTAGTGGTGGTAGAGCTACTATAATGAGTTTAGTTTCGGTAAAAGATCCTAGCATTAAGTTTGGTGCATGGACTAGAAACTTTTAATTTCATTATACACCTATTAATAAAAGAGCGATTTGTTATAAAAAAACAAATCGCTCTTTTTGCTGTAATTTTATAGATCAATCTTTTGAATTAGATATAATTATCATATATTTGCAGCCTTGTAAAAATAAAAATATCATATTAAAATATATATAGAATGACAAAAGCAGATATCGTATCGAAAATTTCAGATAAAACAGGAATCGAGAAAGCAGATGTTTTAGCAACAGTAGAAGCTTTCATGTCTGAAGTAAAAGATTCTTTAGAGAGTGGAGATAATGTATATTTAAGAGGCTTTGGAAGCTTTATTATAAAAACTAGAGCAGAGAAAACTGGTAGAAATATTTCTAAAAATACTACTATTAAAATACCTGCACACAACATTCCAGCATTTAAACCTGCAAAAACTTTTACTGAAGGAGTAAAAACTAAAGTTGCAGTTAAATAAAACATTAACTTACAATCCTTAATAAATTAAGGGTTATTAAAACATTTTAACTATGCCAAGTGGTAAAAAAAGAAAGAGAGCTAAGATCTCTACACATAAAAGAAAGAAAAGAGCAAGAGCAAATCGTCACAAGAAAAAGTAAGTTTTAAACTTACTTTTTCTTTCATTTTTGATGAAAGTCTTAAGTTCTTTGAAATTTTGAGGTTATAATAACCTCATTCGGTATTTTTAAATACCTGTTTATAAAAATCTTAATCAGTCTTCGTAAAAAGAATATACGTTGACATAAAACCTATTCAGATGAAAACAGAATTAATTATTCGGTCAAATTCTTCTGATATAGATTTTGCCTTATTAAGAGATGGTAGACTTGTTGAATTAAATAAGGAAGTTAGTGGTAATAAATTTTCAGTAGGAGATGTTTTTCTAGCAAAAATAGGAAAAGTGATGACTGGATTAAATGCTGCTTTTGTAAACGTTGGTTATCCTAAAGATGGTTTTTTACATTATCATGATTTAGGGCCACAAGTACTTTCCTTAAATAAGTTCATTAAGAAAGTAAGCACGGGTAAATTTAAAGAATTCACTTTAAAAAATTTCAGATTTATTGATGATATCGATAAAGATGGAAGTATTAATGATGTACTAAAATCAGGTCAAAATTTATTAGTACAAATTGTAAAAGAACCAATTTCCACCAAAGGCCCTAGAATTAGCTCCGAGCTTTCTATAGCTGGTAGGTATTTGGTATTAGTTCCTTTTTCAAACAGAGTATCGGTCTCACAAAAAATAGGCGATAATAAAGAGAAAGAACGTTTAAAAAAGTTAGCAAAAAGTATAAAACCAAAAGGTTTCGGACTTATTTTGCGTACTGTTGCTCAAGGTAAAAAAGTAGCAGAACTTGATAAAGATTTACAAAACTCATTAGATAGATGGAAAACATTGTGCAAAAGAATTGCCAATACAAATACGCCATCTAAAGTATTAAGCGAGTTAGATAGAGCATCTTCTATTTTAAGAGATGTGATGAATGATTCTTTTACAAGTATAGTAACAAACGATGAAAGTTTAGAAATAGAAATTAAGGAGTATTTACAAAATATATACCCCGAGAAAGAAAATATTGTTAGACGTCATAAATCTGCTGTTCCGATTTTTGAAAAGTATGGAATAGAGCGTCAAATAAAAACATCGTTTGGTAAAACAGTATCAATGAGTAAAGGTGCTTATTTAGTTATAGAGCACACAGAAGCACTACATGTCATTGATGTTAATAGTGGTAATAGATCTAATAAAGCTAAAAACCAAGAAGAAACAGCATTAGAAGTAAATTTAATTGCAGCTACTGAAATAGCTCGTCAGTTACAACTTCGTGATATGGGAGGAATTATTGTAGTAGATTTTATAGATATGAAATCTGCTGAAAATAGACAAAAACTGTATCAACATCTTAGAGATGCTATGGCTTTAGATAGAACTAAACATAAAATTTTACCTCCGAGTAAATTTGGTTTAGTACAAATTACAAGACAAAGAGTTAGACCTGAACTCGAAATAAAAACAAGTGAACCAAACCCTAATAAAAACGGAGAAGTGGAAGCTCCTATCGTTTTAATAGATAAAATAGAAGCTGAATTAGATAAAATAGTAAATGGTAACACTGCTTATAAAGATATAGTACTGAATGTACATCCTTTTATAGCTGCCTACTTAACTAAAAATATGAATTCAATTCGTTTTAAATGGTTCCTTAGATACAAAAAGTGGATTAAAATTACACCTAGAGATGCTTACTTTTATTTACAGTATCATTTCTCTTATAAAAAGAAAAACAAATAAAGGCATTTTCTTATTATGAAATAAAGTCCTACTTTGATAGTAATTCAGAGTAGGATTTTTTTAAAACCAAAAACCAAGATTAAATAACCAAAATTTATCTTTATGGTCTGGAGACCAAGAATATTTCAATTCTATTGGTCCCAAAATGGTTTCTATTCCATAACCTACAGCGTATCCAGATTTTGTATCTCTTAATAATTCTCCTTTTCGGAGTATATTTTTTCCAATTCTAGCAAAATTGCTAATAAAACTAAGATGATGTTTTTTAAATAACTGATATCTTACATCAAATTCAGATCTTAAAAAAGATTGATCTGTTAAAGAAGAAATATCATAACCATAAAAAGGAATAAAATTATTTATATAATTTTTATTGTAACCACCTAGTCTATAATCTAAAATTTCTGAATCTTCTTCTCCTAAAGTAAAGCCAGCTTGTAATATACTTTGAAAGGTAAATTTATCCCAAAAAGTAGTAGCAAACCCAAATTTACCATCTACTTGAGAGTATTGACTATATCCAACACTACCATTTGCAAAGTTATTTAATTTGTCATTTCTATTAGACCACATAAACCATCTAAAATTTGCGTCAATTAAAAAACCTTTGGTAGGAAAAGCACTTTTATTGTAAGTATCTATACGTAAAAAGGCAAAAGAGTTTACATAACTACTATCATCAAAAAGAGTTTCTTCATCATTTGTTAAAAAAGTATCAGAAGAAATTTTTAAATCTTTAATTTCTAATCCTAAACCAAAAGCAGTTCTTTTATTGAAAGTAGTTTGCGCAAAAAATCTATTTGTAAAATCTCGATAACCTACATTAATTTTATTTAAGTTGTTTTCATTAAATAAAACATCGGTTTTAAAAGAGTTATATTTTGAAGATATTCCATAACTTAAAAGATATCCGTTGTCAATAAAATATTGTAAGTCATATCTAATGTTATCTCCAACAACTAAATCTAAAGACAATTCATCATTTGGTAAGAGTAATTTCTTATGATTGTAATTCAGTAAAACACCAGATTTATATAATAAATCATAATGTAAACCTATACCTAAAAAGGTTTTAATATCATTTTCTTTAACAGTAAGTTCTAACTTTTTTCCAGCAAAAGAATTTTTTAGACTATAATCTACACGTTGAAAATTTTTTGTAGCACTTAAAGCGTTTATTTTTTTAGAAATATCTTTGTAAGAAATAGAATCTCCTTCTTTAAGTCTCAGTTTTCCTAAAACATAATCTTGTGTATAATTTCTATTTCCTTTTAAAATAATTCGGTCTATTAAAAAACATTTTTCAGAGTTATTAGTTTTCTTTTTTTCGACTTCCTTTTTTTGGTTTTGAGCTATTGTGCTTAAAATAGTTTTATAAGGCTTAGCGGCTTTAATACCAATATCTATAATTGCTTCTTTAGCTTCAAAAGAAACAACGGTATAATCTTTTACATCTGGATGTATATGTATATCTAATTTTTGAATTTGTGCGTCCGATTTTTTATACATTTGAAAGTTAACAATCTGACTTAATAAAGCAGCTACCGAAGTTAATTTATCTTTTTTAAGTAAAGTTCCTTGTACATTTATACCAATAATAATATCTACTCCTTTTTCTTTCATTCTATCAGCAGGAAAGTTGTTAGCAACACCGCCATCTACAATTAATCTACCATCAATTTCAACTGGATTTAAAAGGGTTGGAAAAGAAGCACTTGCACGTAAAGCAAGTGGTAAAGACCCTTTTTCTAAAAGAATTTCTTTCCCTGTTTCTATATCGGTACCTATACAAAAGAAAGGAATAGGAAGCTTAGAAAAATCATTTATTGCATCTACAGAAGATAGCAGTTCTGTTAAGAAATTAAGAACATTTTGTCCTTTTGAAAGCCCTAAAGGTAAGCCAATTCCGCCCTCTTTAATAGGTAAAGTGATAGCAGTTTTACCAAGGTAAGCTTTTTCAAAATAGGGTTTTTCTTCTCTAGGTACATTATCTTGTATAACCGATAAAAAATCGGTGCTTTTTACTATGGTCTCTATTTGATTAGCAGAATACCCAGAAGCATATAACCCACCAATAATAGCTCCCATGCTTGTACCTCCAATATAATCTATTTGTAAGCCAATTTTTTCTATTTCTTTTAAAACACCTACATGTGCAAACCCTTTTGCACCACCGCCACTTAACACTAAACCAATTTTAGGTTGTTTTTGAGAAATTACAGAAATAGGAATAAAGAGTAGTAGTAGCAGTAGTTTTTTCATTGTAGTCTAATTTTTCATAGTTGTTTTTTTTGATGATAATAGTGATATACTTTTATTGCTCTTGCGTTTCCAACGGTTTCTTTTAATTCTTCTAAAGTAGCATTTTTTACACGTTTAGCAGATTTAAATTTACGTAATAGATTTGTGATGGTTTGTTTACCAATATCTGGAATTTGTTCTAATTCTGATTGAATAGCACTTTTACTTCTTTTATTTCGGTGAAAAGTAATACCGAAACGATGCGCTTCATTTCGTAAAAATTGAATGATTTTTAACGATTCAGATTTCTTATCTAAATACAAAGGCACACTATCGCCAGGGTAATATATTTCTTCTAAACGCTTTGCAATTCCTATAATGGCTATTTTTCCTCTTAATCCAAGAATGTCTAGGCTTTTTAATGCGGAAGAAAGCTGTCCTTTACCACCATCAATTACAATTAACTGAGGCAATGGTTTGTTTTCTTCTAATAATCTTTTATAACGTCTAAAAACAACTTCTTCCATAGAAGCAAAATCATCGGGGCCTTCAACAGTTTTAATATTAAAGTGACGATATTCTTTTTTGCTAGGTTTACCGTCTTTAAAAACTACACAAGCAGCAACCGGATTTGTTCCTTGTATGTTAGAATTATCAAAACATTCTATATGTCTTGGTTCTTCATGCAAACGTAAATCTTTTTGCATTTGACTCATAATTCGTTTTACATGACGATCTGGATCTACAATTTTAATTTGTTTAAATTGTTCTTGCCTGTAATATTTTGCATTTCTAATAGAAAGGTCTACAATTCGTTTTTTATCTCCTAATTTGGGTACTGTAACTTTAATTTTATTGCCAACGTCTACTTTAAATGGCGTATATATTTCTCTAGATAAAGAATTGAATCGCTGTCGGGTTTCTACGATAAAAAGTTCTAAAAGTTCTTTATCTGTTTCCTCTAATTTCTTTTTAATTTCGGTAGTGTACGATTGAATAATAGCACCATTCATTATCTTAAAGAAATTTACATAACCATGCGTTTCATCAGAAATAATAGAAAAAACATCTACATTATTAATACTTGGGTTTACAATAGTAGATTTTGATTGGTAATTTTGTAGAGAATCTAATTTTTCTTTTATTTTTTGAGCTTCTTCAAATTTCATTTCTGAAGCAAATTTTAGCATTAATTTTTCTAAACTAGCTAAACTATCTTTAAAATTTCCTTTAATAATATTTCGAATAGACTTTAGGTTTTCTAAATACAAAGCTTCTTCCTGATAATCTTCACAAGGTCCTTTACAATTTCCTAAATGATATTCTAAACAAACCTTATATTTATGGGCTTTAATTTTTGCCTCACTAAGATCGTAATTGCACGTTCGTAGTGGATATAAATCTTTAATTAAATCGAGTAAAGTACTTACCGTTTTTACGTTGGTATAAGGACCAAAGTATTCTGACCCATCTTTAATTACTCGTCTCGTATAAAATATCCTTGGAAAACGTTCTTTTTTTATACAAATCCACGGGTACGATTTGTCGTCTTTTAATAAAATATTATATCGAGGTTTGTATTTTTTAATGAGATTGTTTTCTAATAAAAGAGCATCCGTTTCTGTATCTACAACAATATGTTCTATACGAACTATTTTTCTAACAAGAATTCTTGTTTTTCCATTTTCATGATTCTTCGTGAAATAAGAAGTAACTCTTTTTTTTAAATTTTTTGCTTTACCAACATAAATGATAGTGTCTTCTTTATCAAAATATTGATAAACACCAGGAGAATTAGGTAATGTTTTTAATTGAAGTTCTAAATTTGTTGGCATATAACGAAAATACAATATTATTAAACTAGTTGGATATGAAAACGTATTTTTACCTGTAAATTTGAGTTAAATATGCACAATCCTTTAGACTTTTATAAAGAAGAAAAAAAAATCTTTATAGAAGAAACACAAAAATTAAAACAACAACTAAGAATAAATAGTGGTTTACGATTATTGGTTTTTTTAGCAGCTACTTTGTGTGTCTATTTTATATTTCAAAAACCATTGGTATTAGGCTTTAGTATTGCCTTATTAGTAGCAATAATTATTTTTATTTTTTTAATAGTTAAACACACTAATTTAGAGTATAAGAATGATTTGTTAAATGCAAAAATAGCTATTAACACGTTAGAAATAGATGCTTTAAATAGAAAATATGATGACTTAGATACAGGAGAAGAGTTTAAAGATTCCGATCATTTTTATAGTAATGATATAGATTTGTTTGGAAAAGGTTCGTTCTTTCAATATCTAAATAGAACGACTACAAATGATGGAAAAATAGCGTTGGCAGAACTTTTAACAAGCAATGATTTATCTGTAATAGATAAAAAACAAGAGGCAGTAAAAGAACTTTCTAACAAAATTAAGTGGCGACAAAATTTTTCTGCTTTATCTAAAGTATTTACAAACAAAATAAATACAAATACTTTATTAAATTGGATTTTAAAATACAATTCGAAATTACCATCGTTTTTAACTATTTTAAACAAACTGTTTTCAATTGTTTCTGTAGCCATAATAGGTTTAGTAGCATTGAAAATAGTCTCTTTTTCGTTACTTTTATTATGGTTTTTTATAGGATTAACGATAACGGGAATTTATTTTAAACCCATTCAGAAATTGTATACCAATGCAGGAAATGCGAAAGAGATTTTTAAACAATATTATGTATTGTTAGCCTGTATTGAAGAAACTTCTTTTTCTGCAGCTATTTTGCAAGAGAAACAAAAAGAAATAACTTCAGAAAATAAAAAGGCATCGGCTATTTTTAAAGAGTTCTCTAAGATTTTAGATGCTTTCGATCAACGAAATAATATTTTCTTTGCCATTTTTGGGAATGGATTGTTTTTGTGGGATGTTCAAAATGCAGTTAAAACAGAAAATTGGATTCAGAAGTATAAGTATACCGTTGAAAAGTGGTTAGAGACGGTGTGTTTTTTTGATATGCAAAATTCATTGGCAAATTTTGTATACAACCATCCTCAATATACATTTCCTGAATTATCGGAAGAAAAGAATATCATTTTTTCAGAATCACTAGGGCATCCATTATTACCACCAAAGAAAAGAATAGATAATAATTTTCAGATTATAAAAGAAGAATTTTTTATTGTAACAGGTGCAAATATGGCTGGAAAAAGTACTTTTTTAAGAACGGTTGCTTTAAGTATTGTAATGGGGAATTGCGGATTGCCAGTTTGTGCTTCTTCTTATAAATACCAACCAATTAAGCTAATTACGAGTATGCGAACTTCTGATTCTTTAAATGAGGATGCCTCGTATTTTTATTCCGAATTAAAGCGTTTAAAGTTTATTGTAGATGCTACTAAAAAAGAAAACTATTTTATCATTTTAGATGAAATTTTAAAAGGAACAAATAGCAAAGACAAAGCAATTGGATCTAAAAAATTTGTAGAGAAACTAAATACTTCAAAGTCTACCGGAATTATAGCAACGCACGATGTAAGTTTGTGTGAATTATCCAAAGAACATGCAACGATACAAAATCACTATTTTGATGCAGAGATTGTAGATAATGAGTTGTTTTTCGATTATAAAATGAAAAATGGCGTTTGTAAAAATATGAATGCTTCTTTTTTATTGCAAAAAATGGAAATTATATAGTGATTTTTTTCAATGAGTTAGTATTCATTGTTTAGCTTTGTTGTATAATAAAATTAGCATTACTGTTACCAAAAAGAGGTTGAAACCTCTCTATATAAAATGATATAACGAACATGATAAACATATTTAAAATAGTAAGTTTTTTAGAGGGAATTTCTTACATCCTATTGTTATTTATCGCAAGTCCGATTAAGTATTTTTACGAAGATAAAACGTATGTACAAATGCTAGGAATGCCGCATGGAATTTTATTTATAGCTTACATTGCATTAGCTGTTTTATTAAAAATAGAGCTAAAATGGAATGTTAAAACATTTGGCATCGTTTGCCTACTTTCTTTAATTCCTTTCGGTACTTTTTTTGTTGGTAAGTATTTGAAAAGCTAGATTAAAAAAATGTTTTTTGTTAACTATTTGGAATACTATATTTTGCATATCTAAATAAAAATTATATATTTGGTTTTATGCTAGCTGAAAAAGAAGACTGATGATATATAAATTGCGCACATTTATCTTCTTTTTTTTGAATTTTACTTAAAACTATTTTAGAATGGTTTTATGATGATATGCCATTTTTTAAATGGTTAAGTACAAGTATTAATGTATATTAAATTTTTGAAAAAATGAAAAAAATAGTTTTATCAGTAGCTTTAATTATGGCTACTAGTAGTGTCTTAAATGCAAATTCTTCTGAGAAAATAAAAGAAGATTTAAACGATCATCAATATTGTAAAGCGCAAGCAGTATCTATAGCCTTTACTCTTGCTGAAATATCTGGAGAGGAGGCTAAGATTTCCGATTTCAAGGAAGCTTATAGTAACTGTATGGGATATTAATTAATAAATCTAGACAGATGTACTAAGTATATCTGTCTAGGTTATTTTAAAATAAACTAAAAAGGAATAAATGAAAAGATATTTTGTAATACTTATTATATTCACAAGCAGAATTTTGTTCTCTCAAGAAAGTAAAGTTGTTTATAATATTAAACTTTCCTTAACTTTAGAGAAAATAGAAGAGAGAATTAAGAAAAGTAAAAGAAAACTTCATAAGAATACTATTTCTGCTTTAAAAAGTATGGTTAAAAACTCTACGGAATTAGAAAGTGAACTTATTTTTAATAAATTTAAATCTAATTACATTTTGAAGGAAGGAGTAGGAAATGAAGGTGTTAAAGGCTTTAGTGTACTCAAAGGAAGAGCAGGAGGAAGTAAAATGTATTATACATCATTATCTGATCTTATTAATAAAGAAAGAGATTGTGAGACTTTAGATAAATGTTTCGTAATCACTAATGATAAACCTGTTTGGGAGTTAACTCAAGAAACAAAAAAGATAGGAGACTATTTATGCTATAAAGCAATTAAAAAAAACTCGAAAAGTAAAACTCAAAAGACAATTGCATGGTATACGAATAAAATACCGCTAGGTTTTGGGCCTAAAGATTATTATGGATTGCCAGGTTTAATATTAGAACTAGAAACATCACTAGTTATTTTTAGTGCAAAAAAAATTATTTTGAATTCAGAAAAACCAATTAAAATTAAAGAAGTTAAAGGAAAAGAAATAACAAGAAAAGAATTTGATGTTTTATTAAGAAAATCGTTTCCAGAATTTTATAAGTACAAAGATAAAAAATAGAGAAAATAATTATCATATTGAGTAAAAGATTAACCCTTTTTTTATTAATAATATCTTTAGAAACAGTATTTGCTCAATCCTTTGATTTTAAAGGCTATGTAGAGGATGTTTTAAAAAATAGATTACCGTATGCTAATGTAATAGCTAAGCCAAAGAATGTGACTAAAAACATGGTTTTTACAATTACAGATGAAAAGGGGTTCTACAAATTAGAATTAGAAAAAAAAACTGAATACACAATAAATATAACTTTCATGGGATTTGAACCTTTAAGTTATATTATTTCTTCTAATGAAGACAAAGTAAAGAATTTTGTTTTACAAGAAGCAAAAAATAAATTAGAAGAAGTTATAATAGAGTTACCGGTAAGTATAAAAGGGGATACTACTACGTATAATACAGATAAATTTATAAATGGAAAAGAGCGTAAGCTTAAAAATGTTCTTAAAAAATTACCTGGAATAAATGTAGATAAAAATGGGACAATAAAAGTTAATGGAAAGAAAGTAACAAAAATGTTAGTGGATGGGAAACCTTTTTTCGGGGGTAATTCTAAATTAGCAATAGAGAATATTCCAGCAGATGCTATTGATAAAGTTCAAGCAATAAAAAATTATAATGAAGTTGCTTTTTTAAAGAATGTTTCGGATTCTGAAAAATTAGCAATGAATATTCAATTAAAAGAAGACAAAAAGCGATTTGTTTTTGGAGATGTGGAAATAGGTAAAGGAAACAATAATTTTTATAAAACAAAAGGAAACTTATTTTATTATGCACCAGTAACAACGATTAATTTTATAGGTAACTCAAATAATGTAGGAGAAAAAACATTCACATTTAAAGATTATTTGAGTTTTCAAGGAGGTGTAAATGCTGTATTTAATGATGATTTTGATTGGAAGGGTGGTGATTTTTCTCAATTTTTAGAAAGCTCTGATGTTTTAAAAAGAGAAGAGCGATTTGGAGCATTAAATATTAGCACAACGATATCTCCTAAACTTGATCTGTCTGGATACACAATTTTTTCATACACAAATACAAATAGCCTTGAAACAAATAAGAATGAGTATGTTAATTTTTTAGAAAATCAAACGAATCGTGAAACTAATAAAAACAAATTAGGGATTGGTAAAATCACATTAGATTATACTCCAAACTCCAAAGAACAATGGTATTTTAAAACACAATTAAAAAGAGTAAAAGCCGATAATTTTAATGAAATTATTTCTAGAGTTAATAATTTTGAAAATGAAATAGGCACAGATGCTAAAAGTATTACTCATCATATAAATCAAAATATAGAATGGCATAAAAAAGGAGATAGTAGACATACTTATTCTGCTATTGCTAATTATATATTTGATAAAAATATTAATAATAGTGAATGGGAAACAAATCAGCCTATTTTAGAAGGATTAATTCCTATAAATAAAGATCAAAATATTATAAATGTTTCTCAAAATAAAAATATAGAGAAGCATAATTTCACCTCTGTTTTTAAAGATTTTTGGGTGTTAAATAGGAATAATCATATATATACAACGATAGGTAATTCCTATGAAGAACAACGATTTTTAACAAACGATTTTCAAAAGTTAGAGAACGAAGGTGTAAATGATTTTAGTACAAATGGGTTTAATAATGAAGTAGATTATAATTTTCATGACCTTTATGCAGCATTACATTATAAGTTTAAAACTGGTGTTTTTACATTTAAACAAGGAGCATACTTGCACAGGTATAATTGGAGAGTAAATCAACAAAATGTTAGAAAAACCACAAAATGGAATTTATTACCAGACTTTTTAATGAAAGTTGAATTCAACAAATCGAAGGATATCTCTTTTAGATATAAAATGAAAACTAATTTTACCGATATAACCAAATTAACTAATCGTTTTTATTTACAGTCTTATAATTCAGTATTTCAAGGTAATGAAAATTTAGAAAATGAATTATACCATTCTTTTAATATAAACTATTCGCGTTTTAGTTTATATAGAGGGTTAATAATGCAAATAAATGCTGGTTATCAGAAAAAAGTAGAAGGGCTTAGAAATACTGTAGAATTTGATGGTGTGAATAGGTTTTTAACAATTGAGTTATTAAAAAATGCTAATGAAAATTGGAACGCTAGTGTTTTTGTAGAAAAGAAAATAAAAAAAATTAAATATAAAATTGGAGCTGATTATTTTAGTTCTAAGTATATACAAAAGATCAATAGCTCTCTTGTTAATAATAAAAGTAATGACTACTCTTTGGATGTTGGATTAGAAACATTATTTGATGAATTCCCTTATTTAGATATTGGTTTTAGAAAAAATATTGGTAATTATATCTCAAGTAATACAGAATCTACGTTTACTACGGATGAACCCTATGCAAATTTGGAATACGATTTTTTAAATGCATTTAAATTTAATTTTGATTATAGATATTATTTGTACGAAAACAAAGCACAACAATTAAAAAATAATTATCAATTAGCAAATGCTTCTCTATTGTATCAAAAAGAAGATAGTCCTTGGACGTTTAAATTAGAAGCAAAAAACATATTTAATACTACTTTTAAAAGGAGTAATAGTTTTTCTGACTATCTTGTTAGTGATACCAAAACATTTATTTTACCAAGAGTTGTTATGTTAAGTATTTCTTATAAACTATAATTAATTTAAAACAAACTAATACCAAATAGAACTCTATTTTCTTTTATACCATTAAAATTAGATTGTACAAAATCAACACGTAAAAAGCGCCATTTCCCCCAACCAATATTATCTAACCCAACAGAAAATTCAGAGTATGGTTTTCTTCCTCCAGAAAAATACCCTTTAGCACCAATAACGGTATGAAAATTCAATTTATTTAAAAGTGGAATTTTCCCTAATAAGAAACCTTTAAAATTATGTTGTGTATGAATTTCAGCATACTTGTCATTCGTACTAAAATTATAATAAGGCATTAAAGAAAAACTATTTAAACGGTTTTTGGGAGCTAAAAATATTTCATTAGCCAAAGGATGGTAGAAATCCATAAAAGGAATGTTTTTCTGTTTTAAAAACAAACCAGCTCTAGCATTATAGTCAAACTCCCCTATATTTCCTAAAAACAATACTTGCTCTGCTCTAGAAAAGATAAAATCGGAATGAAATTGATTGTTTTCTGCTCCAAATGTTTTTCTATATCCTAATGTTAACGTTGGATATTTTCTATTTCTCACGGTATACCTAGCATCTGGATAACTAACGTATTTACTACCAAAATTAATCGTGGTTGCTATTTGTGCTTTAAAAATACCATGTCTACTAAAAGAAGGAGTTGCAATTGTCGAATTATTTATAGGATTGTTAGTTTCGTAAACAGCATCTCTATTAAAAAAGGAGTAATCGGTAGTATTACGTAAAGGTTTTCTATTGGCATATTCAAAACTAGAATGAAATTTAAGTCCAGAATTAATTTCTTGTGAAAAGGAAATATTAGCAAACGATTTTTCAAAATATTTCGCATGATTTTCTTTTCCGAATAAAGAAAATAACGAATTATAAAAATTACTAATAGGATTACGTTCATCAAATTGAGTTACTTTAATTCCTCCAGAAACAGATAAAGCTGGCTTATCTATATTATTCCAACGCTTATTAAAAAACAAGGTTGGTCTTAATCTTTTATCAGAAAAACCATAATTAAGACCACCACCAACGGTCCAACGATTTCCTTTATCGTTTACTCTCTTATGATAATAAAGACTACTTCCTACATTAAAACCCTGTACTGTATTAAAGTTGGTGTTTTCTAAAATACCATCATAATTTAAAGACCATTTTTTGTAACTATTTCTGTAGGAATACCCCAAAATTGGAGAAAGTAAAGAAAATCGATTCCTTTTAGTATCTACAGAGTCTAAATATTTTTTCGATTTACGAATTACTTTTAAACTATCTTTTATTGAATAATCCATTTTTTCTTCTAGTGTTAACGGAACACTTCTAAGCTTATTCCAATAAACAGAATCTTTTTTAGTCGCTTCTTTTTCAAAAGCCAAAATTTCTTTACCGAAAGTTTCTTCCGTGAAATTCGGACTAAAATTATAATTGGTATATGAAGCAGAAAATCGCCCGCCCATATGAAATCCTAAAAAGCCTACTTTAAAATCGATAGTTTGTAAAATTAACGCCCAAATACCTGATTTTTTATCAAAATTATAGTTTTGTTTTACATGTAATAAATCGATAGCCGGATTGTTAATTTGTGCACCAGTAACCGTTAAATCGGCTCCAAAAACAGCCCAATCTTCTTCTACAATATAAATATGCCCACCAAAAACACGATCATTTTTTCTTCTAGGAATTATTTTTATTTTATTTACCAATTTTCCGTTTTTATCGTAAAAACTTCCTTCTAATTTAAATTTATAATAACTAAATGTGTAATCAGAAATTGGCGAAAAAAGATCGGTATCGGCAACCGGAACTTGATTTTTATATAAGTTAAAATTAACTTCATCGGCTCTATTAAAAGAAATGCCATTATCCTGTCCGCTAACCTTAGAAGCAATAATTTTTTCTTTAAAGTTTCTCGGTTTATTTTGTTCCCAAATTTTAGAAACAGTTTCTGAAAGATAAATAATTCCACTTCGAGTAGAATCTAATCCGCCTCCCATGTCTCCCACTTTCTGACCTAATATTTTTTTAGGAGCATTTTTTATTTTGAACAATCCACGAGAATAAAAATCGGCAGTAAAAGTACCCGATTTATTCGTGTTTTTCTCTTTGTTTGCAAGTACTTTTCTAATAATAATATTTGCAGGATTTTCTTTGGAAGAAACAGTAACTTCGTTTAATAATTCTTCTTTTTCCTTCATTTGCACATTCAATTCAAAAGGAAACTGTTGAATATCTACCTGTTTTTTTATGGTTTTAAATCCTAAAAACTGAAAAACAATAGTTTGTTTTCCTTTTTTAGAAGTTTCTAGTAAATAAAAACCATTGTCATTTGTCGTAGTTCCTGTTAAGGAGTTTTCAAGATAAATGCTAACAAAAGGTAATGGCTCGTTATTTTTATTTACGACTTTCCCTTTTATTTGACTAAAAGCAAAAAAGGAACTTAAAAGAAGTAGTAGCGTATAGTTTTTTTTCAAGGTTAGATAGTTTAGAATGTTTGACAAACATAACTTAATTGTAATTTGTTATTTATTAGAAAAATGTTAAACCTTGTATTTCTATTATTTATAAGCGGATTTTGACCTATATTTAATTGATAGTGAATTGTTTTAAAGTTAAAATGTCACATCGAGACCCCCAACAAAAATTTTGAGAAACGGCTGTAATGACATAAAATAAGATACTACTATTTTAATTAAAAAGTAAAAATAGGCTTATGACTCGACTTATTGCTAAAAATTTTGAAAATCAAGGCAGCAGCGTTGGCATAGAGATAAAAAGCTGTTTGAGCGGCAGCGAGTTCTTTTTATCTGTGGCTGTTGGTGCCGTAGCATTTTTTAAATTTTTAGCATCGGTCTTGATTTTTGCTTCTTTGCATCAAGGCAAAGAAGATAGGAATTACGATTTTTTAAGTGATTGAAAAACAAACAAATAAAAAGATGTCAATGGTAGTAATTTTTCAGGCAAAAAGGAAGAAAAATTGTATCGAGATGTTAGGAGGTTAAACCTTTTTTTATTCAGTTTAGAAAGAGGTTATTTTTTCTTCTTTTTCTTTTTTCCAAATAAACCACCCAAAACATCTTTTACCTGATTCACTGTATTTCCTTTTTTGGTATCGGTTGCTGAAGTTTTTCCATCCTTGCCCTTATCTTTAGAACTTCCTAATAAACCGCCTATGGCTTTACCTATAAGTTTATCTTTTTGTTTTTTAACTAATTGTGTAGTTAAATTACTAACCGCAGAATTTAAATCTGTTTTTACAGAAGGTTGGGTAAAACTACCAGAAAAATTTGCCGTTACAGGAACGGTCATATTTTTGCTACTAGCATCTGCTTTTGCCAATAAACCAGTAACTTCTTTTCCTAAATACTTAGCAGGTACATTAAAAGTGGCATTGTAATTCATTAGTTGATCGAAACTATGACTACCAGCAATTTCTATGTCAATATCCTGATATTTTACTTTAAAAGGTTTTACTTTTACCTTTCCTTTATCAAAAGAAAAATTCGTTTTAATATCTTTTAAATTTAATTTCTTTAAATCGATAAAATTTAAATTATTATTTAACAAGCTCAGTGCTTTCGAATTATTAGGTTCTACATTTGTTGCTAATACTTCCGCTAAAGCTTTACCAGTCATAGAAGTTAAATTAGGCGTAAAATCATCATTTAAACTACCCGATAAATTTAAGTTGGTATTTAATTTTCCTTGTAAAATATCAGCAATTGGCGATAACATTTTAAAGAGCTCAATATTTTTAAAAGAATCACTAATATTAAACGATTTAATGCCCATTGCCATATCAAACACAGGTGTATCTTTTTGTGTATTTACAGTTCCGTTCATCGCAATATTACCACCAAACATACTACCATTTACATTTTTTAGCGTTGCTTTTTCATCTTTAATAATTAACATTCCAGAAACTTTTTTCAACTTCAAATTATCATAATACACTTCATTAGCAGAAGCATTTATTACACAATCTAAAAAAGCAGGAATCTTTAGTTTTTCTTGTGGTTGTTCTGTTTTTGTAGTTTCTTCTTTCTTTGGTGTTTCAGTATTGGTTTCAGCAACCATAAAATCACTTACTTTAAAAGTAGAAGCATTTAAATTAAAAGTCCCTTGTAATTTTTTATCCGATAGCACAAAACCTAATAAATTATGTAAAGTTCCTGTAGCTTTTAAATCGCTATCCCCTGTTTTAGCATCAAAATTGGTTAAAGAAATTTTGGCAGGTTTAAAATCGACTGTAGCATTGTTAATTTGTAAAGGTTTTGCCATGGCATTTCCACTAAACAGAAAATCATTCATTGCTATTTTTCCATTTGTTTTAATGCGTTGGTATTTGTTGTTTTGCACTGCATCCATATCAAAACTAGCGTTCAGGTTGGCAGTGATAATTCCATTTAATTTGTTTTTTAATTCTAACGGATATACTTCATTCAAATGACTTAAATTTATTTTACCATTTACATTGGTATTTATGTATGGATTTTTAGTAAGATTGCTCACTTTTGCATTTCCACTAAATTGATTATTATCTATTTTAAAAGCTAGTTTTTTAACAGATACATAAGTGTCATCTACATTTCCTGTGGTATTTTTAATCTGTGTATCGATAACGATATTTTCAACTCCTTTGGGTAGGGTAGGATATTTAAAAGAAGCATTGTGCGAGGCAATGTTTATATCAATTTTAGGAATGGTTGTATCGCTAACTACGCCATCTACTTTTCCAACCACACTAAAATCACCAGTTGTTTTTACATCAGAAATATTTTTAGCATATTCATCAGGAATTAACGCCAAAAAGTTTTTAAAATCGGAAGAAGGTGTTTTAAAATTAATATGTATATCTTGACTATTATCGTTGTTTAATTGCACATAACCATCAAAAATTAAAGGTAAATGATTAATATGCGCTTCATTTTTTAAGAAAGAATATTTACTGTTTTCTAAATCTAAAGCCAACAAAGCATTTAAATCTAAATGTTGATTTTTCACCAATGCTTTTCCATCTTTTTCAAATAAAATAGAAGTAGTAGTTTTGGTATCTAATTCTGTAGTTTTTTGAGAAAAATCACCGCTACCAGAATGGTTGAAATCAGATAAAAGCACCTCCATTTTTCCCTTAGCATCCTTGTACTTAAAAGTAGCATTGGTAATTGCATACGATTTTAAAGACAAGCTAAAATTACTAGTTTCTGTATTTTCTTCTTCTTTCGTTACTGCCTCCTCGGTTTTTTTAGCAATATCATAATTGCCATTTCCATTTTCATCAATTTTAATATTCACTAAAGCATTATCAATTAAAAAAGAATTAATATTTAATTGTTTATTAGAGGCTTTAAAAACTTCTGTTAGTTTTAATTTTAATTGAATAGTTTCGCTATATACCAAAGTATCTCCTTCAAAAGGTTTAAAATTAGTAACTACGACATTTTTCAATTCAATAGATGCTTTTGGAAAGTTTTTTAATAAACTTAAATTTGCATCAGAAAACTCCACTTTTGCGTTTACATTATTATTAATAGTTTCTTTAACCAGTGCAACTATTTTATCTTGAAACAAAAAAGGAATTGCAGCTAGCGCAATAATTAAGACAACAAAAAGGATAGCTACTATTTTGAGAATTTTTTTCATGATACAAATGGTTTTGTTTCTATAACGATAAAATATAGGTATTATTCGATTTTATAAGGTTGATTTACTATGACTTATTATTGTTTTCTTTTAAAAAATCAATCTAAAAAAATCGTTCGACACCAATTTATTCGCAAAGTTAAAAGGAATTGGTAATATTGTAGTTAAAAAATAGTTTCTTTTTTGAAAAAAATAGATGCACATTCTAAAATAATAAAAAAACATGCCGAACGACTTGGATTTTTGTCGTGTGGTATTGCAAAAGCTACTTTTTTAGAAGAAGAAGCGCCACGTTTAGAAGCTTGGTTACAAAATAATTTTCATGGCGAAATGAAGTATATGGAAAATCATTTTGACAAACGTTTAGATCCTAGATTATTGGTGGAAGGCGCAAAATCGGTTATTTCACTTTCGTATAATTATTTTCCTGAAAAACAACAAACGGAAGGTACTTTTAAGATTTCGAAATATGCTTACGGAGAAGATTATCATAAAGTAATAAAAGATAAATTATTTGAGCTGCTAAGTTGTATTCGCGAAGAAATTGGAGAGGTAAACGGACGCTGTTTTGTAGACTCAGCACCAGTTTTAGAAAGAGCATGGGCAGAAAAAGCAGGTTTGGGTTGGAACGGAAAACATACCTTACTTATTCAGAAACAAGAAGGGTCTTTCTTTTTTTTAGCAGAATTAATTATTGATTTAGAGTTGGAATACGATGTTCCTTTTGCAACAGACCATTGTGGTTCTTGTACTCGCTGTATAGATGCGTGTCCTACGGAAGCTATTTTACCCAACAACCAAATAGATGGTAGCAAGTGTATTTCTTATTTAACTATTGAATTGAAAGACAGTATACCAAATCAGTTTAAAAACCAGATGGAAGATTGGGTGTTTGGTTGCGATATTTGTCAAGATGTTTGTCCGTGGAATCGTTTTTCAAAACAGCATAACGAACCATTGTTTGCTCCGAAAGAAAACCTGTTAGAAATGACAAAAAAGGATTGGCAAGAGCTTACCGAAGAAACCTTTGGAAAGGTGTTTAAAAAATCGGCAGTGAAAAGAACAAAGTATGTTGGAGTGAAAAGGAATGTTGGGTTTTTAAAGGAATAATTTTGATTACTATTTGGTTGTTAAATAAATAGTTCTAAATTTGCAAAAAAAAAATAATTGTTTAATATAAATTGCTAAAAACCAATATTTTTATGAGAAAAGTTTTGTTTAGTGTTGTTATAATGCTATCGTCTATTGTTATGTATGGGCAGGAATTGCCAGAGATTATTCAACCTGCTCCTACCGCTAGAAAAATGATTGAATATGGTAATGTTCCTGTTAATTATAACACAGGTACACCAAATATAAGTGTCCCTATTTATAACTTAAAGGCAGGGTCATTAAATATACCAATAAGCCTATCTTATCATTCTGGAGGAGTTAGAGTAAATGATGCTGATGGAATTACAGGGTTAAAATGGTCTTTATCCAATGGAGGAGGGAGCATAAATAGAGTTGTAAATGGTAGACCAGATGAAGATACTGCAAATGAAATTTCAGGGTGGTTTAATACTGTTCAAAAAATAGATTTTGATAATGTTCAGTTAACGACTGAGCAAAAGTTGTTAATCAAAAATGGTTGTGGAGATACCAGACCAGATGAATTCAATTTTAATTTACCTACTGGGGCTTCTGCTAAATTTATTTTTAATAAAAACAAGGAACCTATTATAATACCTAATTCTGAAAACTTCATTATAGATATATATAATGATTATACATTAAATTCAGGGTTTAAGATAACAGATAATAATGGAGTTCAATATCTATTTAATACAGAAGAAAAAAATACAAGTACGGTGTCTGGTTCAGGTTCCAATAATAATCCTTGTTTATCTGTCTATTATACATCTTCTTGGAAATTAGATCAAATTATACTCCCTAATAATATGGGTATTATCAATTATACATATGAAAACTCTTCTTTTAATGAAACTTTTTTAAATTCTCAATGGAGGTATTTAGCTAAAAATTTTCTTTCAAATAGTGTTACCCCAGATTTACAATCATCATATATTCAAAATATATATTATACAAAACATTTAAAGTCTATTGCTTTTAATAATTCAAGAATTGATTTTTTTTATTCCTATAAGGATTCAAATAAAAAAGATTTAGATAAAAAACTTGATAGAGTTTTAATAAGTAATATAACAGGTAAATTAGACGAATATCTTTTAAAATACAGTCTAACAACCAATATGCGTTTGTTTTTAGACGAGATCATAAAGGTGGATAAAAATAACACAAATGAAAAATGGTATAGTTTCATTTACGATAAAAAGGAAGAATTTCCAAATAAAGGTAGTTTTTCACAAGATCATTTTGGTTACTATAATGGTTTTTTAAACTCAGAATTACTTCCATCAGGTAAGTATATAAGTCCAATAAATATATGTGTCCCAACAGGAGATAATGGTGTTTGTTTGTATATTGCAGATTATCAAGGAGCTAACAGAAACTTAAATGCTTCAAAATTGAATATAGGAAATATTAAAAAGGTTATTTACCCTACAAAAGGATATTCACTATTTTCTTTTGAACCTAAAGAAGCTTATCATAATAAAAATGAAACTACTTGGTCTAATTTAAATTTTGCTTTAATAGAAAATGAGTTTCCTTTAGGGTGGCAAACACTTTATACTCCATCTTTTAAAATACAAGAAGGAGGACTTTTAATTCAAGATATTATTTTAAATAATTTTGATGGTCCTCTTCCTATTAACTTTATAAAACCAGAAGTTCAATTAATTGATGATAATGATATTGTATACTATACTAAAATCTTAAAAAAAGCAGGAGACAATATAACAACAAATGTTGCTTTTCTTGATAATAATTTATTACCTAGTGGTAATTATCGTTTCAAAATTAAGTTATATAATACAAATACTTCTATTCTAAATGTAAGAATTAACGCAAGTAAAAAAGATCAAACTTTTTTATTAAATAGATATGTTGGAGGGTTAAGAATCGCTTCAATAAAAAACTATAAAAATTCAATAAGTAAACCTATAATAAAAGAATATAAATATAATGATTTTAGCAACTTAAATAATTCTAGTGGAGAAGTTATAGGAAGTTTTAAAAAATATGATTACTTACAAGAAAACATTAAGTTTATTTCTGGTAATACTCATGCAGACCCAGGTAGTGAGCATACGTACTCAAAGCTAGGTAGTTCAGCTATACAATCATTAGCATTAAGTAAAAATAGTACTGTGTTGTATAAAAATGTACAAGAAGTATTTAAAAATGAGGAAAGATATTATAAAATTAACAGGTATTATAAAAATTTTGGTGTTAATATTCCAGGTGCTTCTTTTGATATTCCAAATCATGGAACAATTATAGAAATTCCTCCTTCTTTAGAAGAATATTCAAATGGAATACTATGGAAAGAAGAATACTTAACAGACAGTAATATTAAAGTTTCTGAAAAAGTATTCAACTATGTATTTAAAACGGATGATAAATCTATTTCTGGATATGCAACAAATTGTGCAATTTTAGGAAATAATCTTGGCTCTATAAATTGTTTAATTCAAGAATATCAGTTATTTTCTCGTTGGTTTGTAAATAAAAAAACAACTAATACAACTTATAATTCCAATGGTAATATTGTAACTGAAAGTGAAGCATTTTATGATAATTCTTCACATAAATTACCAACAAGACAGTTTGTAACTAACAGCAAAGGAGAAACTATTATTACAGAAACTAAATACGCACACGATGTAAATAATAGTCGCTTGATAACTGAGAATCGAATCGCAGAACCAATAGAAGTATCCACTTCCAAAAAAGCAGGAAGCAACACTACCGTTTTAAATACCCAAAACACCATTTACAAAGATTTTGATGGTATTTATTTACCAGAAAAAGTACAAACAAGCAAAGCAGGACAAAATTTAGAAGATCGTGTAGTATTTCATGAGTATGATGACAAAGGAAACCCTGTAGAAGTAAGCAAAAAAAACGGCACTAAAATATACTATGTTTGGGGCTATGACCAAACGCAACCTATTGCCAAGATAGAAAACTATAGCAGTATTACAAATGCAAAACAAACAGCGATTAACAATGCTATTCAAGCATCTGATTCAGATGAAGATGAAGCTACAGAGAATACACTTAGAACTCAATTAACATTATTAAGAAAAGCTTTCCCTGAAGCCCAAGTCACTACATTTACTTACGATCCTTTAATTGGTGTAACT
>CANMJA010000029.1 GCA_947498055.1 uncultured Tenacibaculum sp. | reverse complement strand
ATCAAAGTTGCTTTTGAAATTTAAAAAAGTCAAGAAAAGTTATTGGGCGGAGGAAAATAGTTTTTAGAAGTCCCCTTTAGTTAATAAGCTTAAATTCAACTAAAAAGAAAAGAAGATGCCATTACATAGCATCTTCTTTTTTTGTTCTTTTACTACCTTCGTATAATTCGTATTTTACAAACCTACAATCTAAATCACCATTTTTAATAGGAACTCTTTTAGATGTTTTTAATCCCACAGATTTAAGAGCACTCATATCTGAAGTAATTACCCAAGCCGTTGAACCAGGATATCCATGTTTAAGTGTATCTCCTATTTTTCCATAAAACTCTTCTACATTAATATTTAATCTTTCCCCATATGGAGGATTAAATAAAATAGTGGTTTTACCAAAAACTTCTTTTTTAGAATTAAAGAAATTTACATGATGTACTCCTATAAATTCTTCTAAATTTGCATTTATAATATTTTGTTTAGCTTTATTTACAGCTGAAGGAGCTTTATCAAAACCCATTATTTTAAAATGAGAGCTTCTTATTTTTTTTAACAAAGAATCTTGAATAATAAAATACAAATCTTCGTCATAATCTTTCCAATTTTCAAAAGCAAATAGTTTTCTATTAATATTTGCAGGAATATTATTAGCAATCATCGCTGCTTCAATTAAAATAGTACCAGAACCACACATTGGATCTATAAAGTTTTCCTCTCCTTTATATCCTGATAATAATACCAAACCAGCAGCTAATACTTCGTTAATAGGTGCAATATTGGTAGCACTTCTATAGCCTCTTTTATGTAGTGAATCGCCAGAACTATCTAAAGAAATAGTTAACCATTCTTTATGAATGTGAATATGAATTTTAATATCGGGATATTTTATATCTACATTTGGACGCTTTTTATACTTATGCACAAAATAATCTGCAATAGCATCTTTAGATTTTAATGATATATAATGAGAGTTCGTAGTAAAGTTCCTAGAATGTACAACCGCATCAATGGCAAAGGTTCCTTCTACATCAATAATACGCTCCCATTTAACTCTTTGTATTGCTTCATATAAATCTTCTTCGTCAAATATTTTACTTCGCTTAATGGGTTTTAATATTCGTATAGCAGTTCTTAAAGCAATATTAGCTTTATACATAAACCCTTTATCTCCTTTAAAATAGACACTTCTAATGCCTTCTTTAACTTCCATAGCACCAAGTTTTCTTAGCTCATCTGCTAAAACCCCCTCTAAACCAGCTATGGTAGTAGCCACCATTTTAAAATCTTTATCCATCTACTCCTCTATTTTATGCAAAAATACATTTTAATGAATTAAAGATGGAAAAATTAAATCTTTAATTCTTTCTAATTTTAGGTTTTTAAGCTGTAAGTTTTCATTATTTTTGCGTCCACATTACTTATGAAAACAAAAGATTGGTTTAGTTCTTGGTTCGATACACCATATTATCACATTTTATATAAGCATAGAAATGATGCAGATGCTCAATTATTTATGCAAAATATAACTACTTATTTAAAGCTAGATAAAGCAGCTCATATAGCAGATTTACCTTGTGGTAAAGGAAGACATTCTATTTATTTAAATTCACTAGGATACACAGTTACTGGTGGAGATTTAAGTAAAAATAGTATTTTACACGCTAAAAAATTTGAAAATGAGAAGTTACATTTTGAAGTTTGGGACATGCGAAAATCACTTCAAAATAAATATGATGCTGTTTTTAACTTATTTACAAGTTTTGGTTATTTTGAAGATGATAATGAAGATCTTTTAGTTTTAAAAGGAATGAAAAGCGGTTTAAAAGAAAATGCTTTTTTAGTGGTAGATTTCTTAAATGTTGTTAATGCTAAAAATAATTTAGTAGCAGAAGAGATAAAGGAAATTGATGGTATTGAGTTTCATATAAAAAGAGAAATAAAGAACGGGTTTATTTTCAAACAAATTTCTTTTTTTGCAGATGATAAACAGCATACTTATACAGAAAAAGTGAAGTTTATAGATTTTAATAAAATGAAGAGCTATTTTGAAATGGCAGGTTTAACTATTATAGATACTTTTGGAGATTACAACTTAAATACTTTTAACGAACAAAATTCAAATCGTTTAATTTTTGTTGCTAAATGAGTTATATACTGCTAATTTCATCTGTTTTAATTGGATTTTTATTTGTTTTTATTGCGAAACCAAATAAGGTATATACTCAATTATTACTGGCTTTTAGTGGTGCTTATTTATTATCGGTAACAGTACTACATTTACTTCCAGAGGTATACTCTAGTTCAAATAATCATGGTCATGATCATGAAAACAATCATACACTAGGAATTTTAATTTTAGTAGGTATTTTAATTCAATCCATATTGGAATCTTTTTCTAAAGGAGCCGAGCATGGTCATGTACATTTACATTCCGATGCTAAAAAATCTGCTTGGTTATTATTCTCTAGTTTGTGTATTCATGCTTTTTCAGAAGGTTTGCCCATACACAACACCGATCAAAATTTATTATGGGCAATTATTGTACATAAAATACCTATTGCTATTGTTTTAACTTCTTTTTTTCTTCATTCAGAATTTACCAAAAGAAAAACTTTTATTTTCTTATTTATCTTTAGTTTAATGAGTCCGTTAGGGTATTATCTAGGTAATAATATCACATGGTTATTGAAACATCATGTTGAAATTACTGCTGTTACAGTAGGTATATTTTTACATATTTCTACGATTATTTTATTTGAGAGTTCTGAAAATCATAAATTTAATCTTCAAAAATTTATAGCTGTTCTATTTGGTATTTTATTAACCATTTTTACGCTTCAGTAATTTTATTTTCTATATTTAAGGAGTTTTAAATACCTATTTGTAGGTAGTAATTTAATTGTTGTTTTTTTCAACTTTGTAATCAAATTAATAGATTATTATTTTTAATAATATTTTTATTTAACTAATAATTAATTTTAAAATAAAAAAGTATTAACTTATTTGTAGTTAGTATTTAGTTTTAAAAAAAGATATGGTAAACTTAAAAATATACTATTATGAGGTAGTTAACACTTTTATTTATTAAACGACTTACCTATAAAATAATCTAATTATAAAATTTATTATGAATAGTTTAACTGATTATTTGATTTTTTTTGACAAATCATTTATGGACAAAAAAAGTATCAAAAAATTTCTAGATATAGAAGATGTTTTCAATAAAAAAATAATCAAATCGACAGATATTTACTCTGAAATACAGACAAATGGGAAAAGTAAAAATTATTCAAAATATATTATATATTTTGAACAACTTGAAATAGCTTCTGTAAAACTTAATAAAAAACAAATTAAAAAAATAAAAGAATATTTAAGCCGTAAAAGTATATCTACTAATTTTAAAATACGTAAAGTAAATAAAAAACAAACTAAAAAAATAAAATATAATCTTACTAAATTTAATGAGAATTGGGGACTAAAATATCTAAAATTAGAGAATGAAATTCATAAAGGAGAGGGAATTAATGTAGCTATTATTGACTCTGGAATTGATTTAGAGCACCCCGATTTTAAAAATGAAATACCAAAAAAAAATAGATTTAATTCAATTGATAAAACAAACGATATTCAAGATTATTATGGTCACGGAACTCATGTAGCTGGAATATTATTTGGAAAATCTAAGCTTAATAATGATAAGCAATACGGAGTTGTGCCACATTGCAACAAGTTTATTGTTAAGTCATTAAGTAGAAGAGGGTATATTTTAAATCAAATAGATGTGACTTATGGTATTGATTGGGCTCTATGGAAAGGATGTAAAATAATTAATTTATCGGCAGGATTTCAAGTATCTAAAAAAGAAGGTATAGATGTTAGACTCAATAAAATAATTGAAAAAACTTGGGAAAGAGGTTGCTTTGTAGTTGCTGCAGTTGGAAATGATAGTAGTAGGGATTATGATCCTGAATATAACAATTTGAAGCCTATACATAAGCCAGCTAATTGTCCTAAAGCTATAGCAGTAAGTGCAATAGATAAGAATAGTAAAATATATAAAGAAGCTAATAGCTCTATCTATGAAAATCAAAATATTGATTTTGTAGCTCCAGGTGAAGCAATTATATCTTCTTTTCCAAAAACTATACAAAATGGAGAAGTTTTTCAATATGCTAAATTAGATGGAACAAGTATGGCTACTCCTTTTGTTTCAGGGATTTTAGCTATATATTGTCAAAAATATCCCGATAAATCAATACAACAAATCTATAATATGCTAGTAAATAGTAAAAATACAGCGAGACCTTTTAATAGTGATTATGGGTTTGGAATACCAAAAATTTATTAACTAAACTAAATAAAAACATGTCAAACAAATTTGATTTCAGCGGAGCTATTAATTTAAAAAATGAACAAGGTTTTCAAGAAATATATTCTAGCCAAAACTATGGAACTTTCTATAGCATATATATATCTTTTGATAGCGAAAAAGATGAAACAGATGAAAAAATAATTCTACTAAAAAATATAAAATTTAAAATAGTAAACTATAAAGGCATAATAAATTTAGGAATTGTAGATGTTATGTGGAATCCAAAGATTACTAGAGAAGAAGTTGGTTTTAAAATAATGGTTGAAGGAATGGCCAAGGATAAAACATTTTTATTTCCCACTAATAAAGTTTTTAAAATTGACACTAGTAGGTTTTCTAAATTTGTAATTGAAAGAGAATTACTAGAAATGTCTTTTTTTGATAAAACAAAAAACCCAAATGACAATCTAGTTTTTGATAACGAATTTTATTACAGAGATGGTTTAGATTTTAATATAACCCATGAAGATAATATTAGAGTAAGAAGAGGTGGAATGGAAGGAGCTGGTGTTTCTTCTTCTTATAAAAGATGCTTTACAATTGAGCTCAAAATGAATTATTAATTTAATGATGAAACTATTTTTTTTTATCCTTTCATGGTTTTGTTTTTTAGGTTTCAGTCAGACAAAACAAAACCATGATTCTTATTTTTATCATTTAAAACGAAAAAACTTCTCTAAAGCTAAAAAAAGTATTGAGGAAGATTATTTTTACGAAACCTTTACTAAACTTTCTGATATATTAGAAAATAAAGGTCAAAAGTATGATTACACCTATTTTACAATAAATCAAAACAACCAAAAAGAAGTATTGTACTCGCAAGCTTTAAGAAAGTTAATTCAATCTTACGCTAATATTTTTTATAATAAGTATGAGAAATTCAGTCAAACAAAAGAAGATTTAATTGATGTATTAAGTGTATCAGAAAAAATCAAAGATATTGAACTTTCAAAACAAATTCTATTAGCCATTTTTGATTTATATAGAAAGGATTTAAATCAAATAGATAAGGACTATATTTATTATATCAAAAGATTTGAATTTCTTATAGAAGATGATATAGACTATGCCTATTATATTATCAATTATTTTATTTTTCAAAGTAAAAGCGATACCCCTGTTGATAATTTATTTCATAATACTGCAATAAAATTAGATTCTATCTTTAATGTTATAAATGAAAAGTCAAAGTTACAACCGTATTATCATTTTGAAAAAGGTATATACTACAGTATTACTGGTAAAAGAAAAAAAGCGAAAAAAAAATATCAAAAAGTACTTTCTTTAACAGGTGACTTACCTTACTACAGATACATCAATTATGGAGCAAATTTAAAACTTTCTGAAATTTATTATCAAAATCAAGATTTTTTAAAAGCTTTCAAAAGCTTAAATAAAACAAAAGTTTTTTTTGATATAAATGAAAAGTTTTTATCTAGTCAATATCATTATTATCTATATGGCTCTAAATATTATAATGGATTAAAGAAACATGACTCTGCTTACTTTTTTTTAAAAAAAGCTAAGGAAATTGAAGATAAAGTTAACCCTTTAAGAAATAAATTAGAAAGGTCTGCTGCTCAAATAAAATATGAAACCGAAAAAAAAGAAAAAGAAAACCTACAACTCAAACAAGATAACTTACTAAGTGAAACCAAAAGAAAACGAAATCAGAATCTTTTTTATGGTGCTTTGTTAGTGTTACTTTCTGGAGCGATAATAGCTTTTTTAAACCTAAAAAACTCTCGTAAAAAACGTCAATTAGCAGAACAACAAAAAGAATTAGAAAAACAGAAGAATTTAACGCTTATTAAAGAACAAGAAATTACGACTATTAATGCTATGATAGACGGACAGGAAAAAGAGCGTATTCGTATTGCGGAAGATTTACACGATAATATTGGTAGCGTATTAGCTACTTTAAAATTACATTTCGAAAATTTAAAATTGAATAGAGAAAAAAAACATTTCAATCAAGAAGAACTATACAACAAAACAGAAAAACTAATTGATGAGACTTATTTAAAAGTACGCAGTATAGCACATGCAAAAAACGCAGGTGTAATTGCAAATCAAGGACTTTTAGTTGCTATTAAAATGATGGCAGAAAAAATATCTTCTGCTAACAAAATTAAAATTCATGTGGTAGATTATGGCTTAGATAATAGATTAGAAAACAATATTGAAATAGCTGTTTTTAGAATTATTCAGGAATTAATTACCAATATTATAAAACATGCAGAGGCTTCTGAAGCTACTATTAATATCTCTTTATTTGACAGTACTATAAATATTATTATTGAAGATAATGGTAAAGGTTTTGAATTTCAAAAAACCAAACTTAAAAATGGTATGGGAATTAGTTCTATTCAAAAAAGAATAAAGCATCTACAAGGAACTTTTCAAGTAGATTCTACCTTAAATAAAGGTACTTCTATTATCATTAACATTCCGCTTTCATAATACCTAAAAGTAAGTATACAAACAATATATTCAATTCGTATATTTGATTAAAATACATCTTATTATGATTACTATTGCCATGGCAGAAGATCATCAAATGTTAATAGATGGAGTAAAATCTTTCTTTGAATATGATGAAAACATCAAAATTATTGGAACCGTAAATAATGGTGAAGATCTTATTAAATTAGTGAATCTAAAACAACCAAAATTAGTAATTACAGATATTCGAATGCCTAAAATGGATGGTATAGAGGCAACTAAAACTATAAAAACTAACTTCCCACATATTAAAGTACTTGCTTTAACTATGTTCGATCAACCAGATGCTATTAAACAAATGCTCGATGCTGGTGCCTCTGGGTATTTATTAAAAAATTCAGGAATAAAAATGCTATCTAAAGCAATTGTTACTGTTGCTGATGGAGAAACTTTTTTTGACCCAAATGTTGCTTTTAATTTTATGAACGATTATATAGATACAAAAGTAACTATAGGAAAATCTGAAAAAGTAATTTTATCTAACAGAGAAAAAGAAATTTTACAATTGATAGCAAGTGGTATTACTTCTAAAGAAATTGCAGAAAACCTTTTTATAGCAAAAACAACGGTAGATACACATAGAAAAAACATGATCCGTAAATTAAACTTAAACAACGGTAATGAGCTAGTAAAGTATGCTATAGACAAGAAATATCAATTTTAATTTACCTATATATAGGTAGTATAACAAATCCTATTTAAACATAATTTTGAGTTAAATACTAACTCTAATCATTATGTTACTTATCAGTTTAAAATTATTAATTCCTAGCTTCTTAGGAGCTCTAGGGCAAGAAATATTGCATTGGTATAATTTAAGTCGAGAATTAGGAAATAATGTCAAATTATTTAATTCAAAACAATATTGGCTTATTACTCTTATTTCTATTTTATTTTTTGGATTTACTTCAGGGTATTTAGTTGATTTTATCCATATAAATTCTATAAAAAACAGTACCAAACTTTTCTTAATTGGTTTTTCCTATCCAATAATTATTAAATACATTTTAAAAATAGTTACAAAATCATTACCAAATAATAGAGAAGAAATTGATTCTAAAAATATGGAGAGCCTAAATACCTCTAGAAGTAATATTAATTTATTTAAGTCCAAAAATTATTTCTCTAAATTTTAAAATAATGAAACTACTAAAATTATTGATTTTTCTATTAGTTACCCCTCCTCTACTTTCTCAAAATAATAATATTATCTACGATGTAAATAAAAATGAGTTTATCGATGCTATAGAAAAGTTAAAAGAAGGTACTACTGGTAAAATAATCGTAAAAAACTTTAATCCGTTTATGTATAATGCAAAAGTAGAGAAAAATGTTTTTGATAATTCATCAAAAGTAGTTCCTTTTTTAACGAGTATACCTTCTCGTTTCTTCGGTATTTCTGTTGGAAGTCTAGATGATTTTAAGAATAAAAGAAAAGGATATGAAGCAATAGAAAATATCGCTTATGATAATTTTATAAAGTTATATAAGAAACACATAAAAATATATCTTACTATCAAACAAAAAACTCTCGATTGTAATACGCTAGATAGATTATTAAAAGAAATAGATCCTACAGAAAGTTTAATAGATCTTTTTTTTAATATTCAGGAAAAACTAACAAATATTAACTCCAAAGATATTGTAAATCTAGATGTATTAGTAAAAAATGTGAGAGCTTACCTTAAAGCAAATAAAAATTGTGAAACAATACTTGGTAGTTATACCGTAGCTGGAGAAAAAACAAGTATTCAACTAAACTTAACTGTTAGAGAAGAAGCTAAAGGTTTTGAAACACCTCTTACAGATATAATAGATGAAAAAGTAATTATAACAAAAGGAAAGAAAAAAATACGGTTTTCATCTGGTATTATGTTAACCAAAAACGTAAAGCCAGATTATTTTACCAAAATCACAAATGACGGAACCTATCAAATAATTAAAGAACAAAGTGGAAATTATTCCCCAGGACTAAGTTTACTTCTTCATTATGAAATCTCAGATGAATTGTACCTAAATATTGGTGGTGGAATGAGTATTGAAACGGTTCCACATTTTTTAATTGGTGGTTCTTATAAAATTCTGAAAACAAACCTCTTTCTAAATGCTGGATATGGTTGGGCATATACAAATACATTGTCTGATAAATTTAGTTTAGAAGAAACTTATATTACAGAACCTACCATTAAAACTAAAAAAGTTTTAAATAAAGATTTTTGGTTTGGTATTAGCTATCAGTTATAACCATTTCAAATAAAGCGAAATCAATATCGTAAAGAACAATATTGTTAGTTTAATTAATAAAGAAGTAAAAACTAAAAAATTATAATGGTAAATTATTTCCTATTTTAGTAAAATAAAACGGGGGATTATTATTATGTTAAAACGTGCTTTTTTGTGCATCATTTTGTGCTACTTTACAAACGCTTGTCAATTAAAAAAAGTAGAAAATGATATCAATAAAAAAATTGCAAACTTTCAAAAAAAATCATCAGAAAATGATGACTCTACGTACACTTATTTAAACCTATCTAAACACCTAATTAAAAAAGGAAATGTAAAAGATTCTTTAAAAGTTGAAAACAACTATTTATTAGGTCATTATTTTAAATCCAAAGGAAAAATAGATAGTGCTGCTATTTATTTTCATAGAGTTACAGATTTTATAAACGACTCAATTAAAAATAATCGAGAGATTAATTATTTTTATTATAGTTGGTATACCTATTTAATTCAAGATAAATATGGCGATTGTTTTTCTATAATAGACAAGCTAAAATCAAAACTAAGAACTGAGAATCAAGATAATTTACCCTTGGTCTACTATATGTATGAAAATACATATAAAGCAAATCAAAATTACAAAAAGGCATTAGAAATTAATAAATTACAAATTAATGCTCTTAAAAAATTAAAAGACGCTGAAAAAGATATTAGAGGAGCTTTAATTATTCAAGCACAATACAAATATAAAAATGGAGATATAAAAGAATCCTATCAAATTTTAGATAGTCTTATTAGTATCGAAAATAAATTAAAATCAGAAACAAAATATAATTTATATAACGAAATTGGTATTCATCGTTATTATGAAAAAAAGTATGATAAAGCGTTAAAAAGTTATTTAAAAGGGTTGGAAAACCTACATGAAATGAAAGATGGTGATTATAAAAACAATGAACTATCTGGAACTTATGTAAATATTTCAGATGCTTATTTAAAACTAAACAATATAAAAAAATCATCTGCTTATTTAGATTCTGCTACGACCATAAATTTATCAAAAATTAGAGGAGATAATCAAAGAAACATTTTAAAACAACAATTTGAATTTGCTTCTTTAACAAACAAAGATTTTTCTAAAGTTTATAACTATTTAGATTCTATATATAGTTATCAAGAAAATAAATACACTAATAAATACACTAAAGAGCTTGTAGCTCTTAAAAAATCAATTACTAATGAAAAAATAATTTTGGCAGAGAAAAAAGACCTGGAAATAAAAAATTTAAAAAGACTCTTTTTTCTATCTACATTATTGGTGCTTATAATTGTTATTAGTATCTTATTATATAAACAAAGAAAACATCGTTTTGAAAAACACAGTATTCAAATGCAACAACGTTTGTTAAGATCACAAATGAATCCTCATTTTACTTTTAACACATTGTATGCTATACAAAATGAAATACAAGATAACCCAGATAAAGCTACCAATTATTTATTAAAATTTTCAAGATTATTAAGATTAATTTTAGAAAACTCTACTCAAAATTTTGTGCTATTAGGTGAAGAAATAGAAGCTCTAAAAAAATATATCCAATTACAAAAATTTCGCTTTCCAAATAAGTTTGAATTTGAGATGAATTTATTAAATGTTGAAGAAGATGATTTAATTTTTATTCCTCCAATGCTAATTCAACCTATGATAGAAAATAGTATTGAACACGGTTTCTCTAGAATTAATTATACCGGAAAAATAAAACTTACTTTAGAGTTGGAAAATGATTTTTTAAAGTGTATTATAGAGGATAACGGTATTGGGTTTAACATAAAAAATAAAAGCACAAAAACAACAACTTCTACGTTTTTAATAAACAAATATTTAAGGAATTCGACAAAAAAGGGAATTGAAATTATTAATAAATCAGATAATAAAAACAAGCAATCTGGTGTTATTGTTAAATTAAGTATTCCTTATAAATTAACAGAAAATGATTAAAGCAATTTTAATAGATGACGAGGCTTATGTAAGGTCGAATGTAACAAAAAAAATTATTGCTAATTTTAGTGATAAAATTACAATTATTGGAGAGGCTAATAGTGTTGAAACTGCTGTGAAAATAATAGAAAAAAACAAACCTGATTTAATCTTTTTAGATATAGATCTTGGAGATGGTACAGGTTTTGACGTTTTAAAAAACACGCTTTTCAAAAAATTTGAAGTTATCTTTGTTACAGGTTTTGATAAGCATGCTTTAAAAGCAATAAAAGTAGGTGCTTTAGATTATATTTTAAAACCCATAGATGAAATAGAATTTATAGAAGCTGTAAAAAAAGCAATTGAAAATAAAAATAAAGAAAATCATCTAGAAAAATTAATTGAAATTTCGAGTGAATATTTTAATGGAACCGATAATAAAAGAATTATTCTAAAAACAACAGATAGTGTATATGCTATTTATGAAGATGATATTTTTTATTGTAAATCTGATGGAAATTATACTACTTTTTATACTAAACAACAAGATAAAATAGTAGTTTCAAAACCTATTAAAAAAATAGAAGAAATTTTAACGGAACATGTTTTTATTCGTTGCCATCAATCTTATATTGTAAATAAAAAACAAGTAATTAAATATAGTAGGCAAGGTTTTTTAATTTTAAATTCTGAAATAAAAGTTCCTGTATCTAGTAGAAGAAAAGAATATACCTTAAAAAAAATTTTTTAAATAAATCAAATATGAAAGTAATGCTTACGAATATGAAAACAACACAAATAACTATGTAAATAGAAAAAAAATAATATAATATTATAGTTCTTTAATCTTTTTAAAATTAAGTTATGAATTTATTAAAAATTATTTTAACAGTATCGTGTTTATTCATTTTATCCTGTAATGATAATACAGAAGATGTAATTACAGATGTAAATGTCAATAAATTAGCTGATGGGAAAGCAAAAAAGAAGTTAATTACAAGTCATCGAAGAAATTATAATGTTACTTTTAAGAAAAGACTAGATTGGACATCTTTCATAACGGCTCGAGTAATAGGAGGATATAACAGCTTAGCTTTAAATGAATTAAAAACAAAATTAAATGGTAGAAATAAAATTTCTTTAAGAGAATTAATAGGGCCTAAAGTACCTAACACCTCTCCTTTTAAACTTGCTTTTATAAATATTCTATCTCAAAATATTATGATAGATTTAAGTCCTAAAGCACCAGGACCTGTTCATAGTAATCAACAGCCACCACGACCAATAACTGTAAATTCAGATAACGGCGGGTCTGTTATTCAAGATACTCCTTTAGCTTTATCTCCTTCTATTTTTGATGACCCTACACCAACAGTTTCTCTAGAGTCATTAGTTAATTCATTTTTAAACGGAATAACTGTTTCTAATTGTGTGGAATTATATTTTCCTAAAGGGTTAACTTTAAGTGCTCAAAACAGGCTAAATTCAGTAGTATCAACAGGTCATCCATTAAATAATGATTTATTTAATATCGGTTATTTACAATTTCATCAATACACACCTGAAGAAATAACTCAAATAAGCGATTTTCTTCAATCTAGCTCTATTTATATAGATGCTAATTTTTTATCAAATACAACATTTAATAATATTATAGTTGCTAGACCATATAGAAATAATAAACTTGTTCTTCCTAATGAAGGACATATTTTAAACGAAGGTATTTCTACAAATAGTTGTTCTTATAGTCAATACACAATAGACTTCACTACTTTTTTAAAAAAGTAAGAAATAATAAGTTTTAAACCATATAAAAAACCTTTTTAGAATTCTAAAAAGGTTTTTTATATGTCTTACTTCGTAAAAACTACTTATGTTTTTCATAATCAGTATTTTATGATTCATCATTAACATTGATATTTGAAATTTTAACCTGAGAATGAATTGTGTTAAATAGTATTGTGTTTAAAATACTAAATCTTATTAACGAATATGAAAAAAAGAAACACATATATACAATAATCATTGTACAATTAGTTAAAAAAATAGAAATTTAAATAATTAAATACTAATTTATTTAAAATCAATAAATCATGAAGAAATTATCAACTTTAGGAAAATCATTAAACAAACAACAACAATTAGAAATTATTGGAGGAATAAAACCTGTAAAAGAAATTGTGTGTTTATCTCCTTATTTAACTATGGATAATACCTGTAGTTCAGGCTATCACTTACATCCTCAAGGACATTGTATCTGCTGTCGTAATTAAAAATAAAATAAATTAACTTCATTTTTAAAGAAAAAAATCTTTAAACCAACAAAATAATTAATCAAATAAATAACAATAAAATTATAATTTATGAAAAATTTATTATCAATAGGAAAAACCTTAAGTAAAAGTAAACAACAAGAAATTACTGGGGGTAG
Source organism: uncultured Tenacibaculum sp. (assembly GCA_947498055.1). GTDB lineage: Bacteria > Bacteroidota > Bacteroidia > Flavobacteriales > Flavobacteriaceae > Polaribacter. The sequence continues at coordinate 45,655 of CANMJA010000029.1, read as the reverse complement.
AGAATTAATTCAAATTGACACACGTAGTTGTGTAGATGTATGTAGAGCAGCTACAGCTCCTAAAAAATGTGTTAGACCACATTGTATTTATTTTTGTGATGGACGTGGTGGGTATGTTATTGCTTAAAGAAACGTATAATTCAATTCAATTAGTCTAACTTAGTTCATAGAAGGGAGGTTTTTAGGAAACTTTATTACGTTACCAATTCATTTGTAAACTAATAATTGGTAGATTGAACTTTGGCTCAATTTACCTTTTACTTCATAAATAAAAATCAAATATTATGAAAAAATCAATCTTAAATTTAGGAAAAACATTAAGCAAAGCCCAACAAAAGCAAGTTAAAGGAGGAATCTCTTTATGTAGTAATATAGCTATTTGTCCAAAAATAGACGATAAATACTGCATTGTAATTGGTACTGGAATTTGTTTTGTAGCTGGTTAAAATTAAAACTTAATTAAATACATCTTATTAAATTATGAAAGAATCAATTTTAGAACTAGGAAAAACTTTAAATAATAAAGAGTTAAAAGAAATTCAAGGGAGTTTTGGTAGAAATGGATCTACTAAAAATTGTAAAATTTCACCTTGGTGTAGCGGTTCTGATAATTGATTGTATTTGTTATTCAATTGTTCATTAATCAAATAATATAAAATCTATTTATCATGAAAAAAACAATCTTAAAATTAGGAAAAACTATTAGAAAGTCTGATCAGAAAAAAATTAACGGTGGTTTTGGTGGCTGTGACATAGCGCCTCCAGGTTGTCCATGCCGCGTTCCCCCAGGTCATCCTTGTTTAAATGAAGGAGGTGGTGGCACAGGAGGTTCTTCTGGTGTTTGTTTTACTTTTTCTGGTATTATTAATGTGCCTTGTAGTTCTATATGTCCTGATGGTTCAAGACCTATTTGTTCATAAAAAATGAAGGAATCCTATATAAATATTTTTAGGATTCCTTCATTTTTTACTTTATAAACTCTTCCCTATTCACTAAATCCATAGAAAAAGCAGGTAAACATATCGCTATATATTCACATTGCTCTTCAAAAGGATTCGAATATTGAACTCTTACCCCCTTCTCTATTTTAATAGATTCTCCAGCTTTAAGAATTATAGTTTCATCTTCTATTATAAATTGTTTTTTTCCTTTAATTATATATGTGTATTCTTCAAATTTTGGAGTTTGAAAAGGCTCACTCCATCCCGAAGGTGCTATCATATGTGCAATACTAACCTTTGAATCACCATTAGTGGCATTTCCAAAATGCTCTTCTATAATTTTACCATCTGTAGTTGGCACAACAAATGGTGTTTTCTGAATTGTATATTTTTTTCCCATCTTTTATATTAATAAAAATAAATTTATAAAATGGAATACCATTTGTGCTATATATAAACTATAAATTAAATCTAATTAAACTACAAAAAAGAGAGGTAGTTTTGCTACATTTGTCGCGATTTTCTCAGCCAAATTTTGAGAAAATGACAAGTTGACACTTAAAATATATCAATGGAAGAAAAAAAATTTGATTTCAACTCCTTTATAGGAATGCTTTTACTAGGTGGAATTCTATTTTGGTGGATGAGTACTGGTAAAAAAGAAATAGAACAAGAACAACCAAACAAAGAAAAAACAGAACAAACTCTACAGAATGAAATAACACAAAATTCATTAAATACGAATGGTGTTGTTAATGATTCTTTAAAGCAAATTGCGTTAAAAAACCAATTAGGAGCCTTTTCTTATAGTGCTATTCATGCAAAAGAAGGAGAAACTGTTATAGAAAATGAGTTAGTACAACTTACTGTAAATAATAAAGGTGGTGAAATAACGAAGGTTTTTTTAAAGAAATATAAAACACACGATTCGTTACCATTACATATTATTAAAGATAAAAATGCTTCTTTTAATATTAACTTTGGTACTACAGATAATAGAATTTTAAATACAAAAGATCTATTATTTACTCCTACAGAAACAAAAAGTGGAGAAAATACTGTTCTTTCTATGAAATTGAAAGTATCCGATACGCAATTTCTAGAGTATCGTTACGAAATAAAACCAAATGATTATAGAATAGATTTTGCAGTTCGTTCTCAAGGTTTAGGTTCTGTTATTAATTCTTCACAAAAAGTTAATTTAAGTTGGGACTTAAAAGCTTTGCGTAAAGAGAAAAGTATGCGTACTGAAAATATGTACACATATTATTATTTTAAAGAAGATGGAGATGTAGACTATTTAAATCCTAAAGATAATGAAATTGTAAATGCAGTAGATTGGGTAGCTTATAAACAACATTTTTTTTCTAGTGCATTACTTACAGAAACACCATTTACAGACGCTAAATTAAAATCGGTAGATTACCTTGGAGAAGAAAAAGATAGCGTTTTTACTAAAGCTTTTTCTTTACACACTCCTTTGGCATTAAAAGGAGGTGAATTAAATTATAATATGCAGTGGTATTACGGACCTACTGATTACAATTTGCTAAAGACTTATAAAGGAACTGACTTAGTAGAAATTAACGATTTAGGTTGGGGAATATTTGGGTTTTTAAACAGAACTGTTTTTTACCCTGTATTTAACCTTTTAAAAGGATTTATTGGTAATTATGGTTTGATTATTATTTTTATGACCATTGTTGTTCGAATTATTTTATCTCCTGTTTTATACAAATCGTATTTATCAAGTGCTAAAATGAAGGTAATTCGTCCAGAAATGGAAGAAATTAATAAAAAATTACCGGGTAAAGAAAATGCAATGAAGCGTCAGCAAGAAATTATGGCGGTACAACGAAAAGCTGGAGTTAGTATGATGTCTGGCTGTATTCCTGCATTGTTACAAATGCCAGTATTCTTTGCTCTATTTAAATTTTTCCCTACGAATATAGATTTTCGTCAAAAGCCATTTTTATGGGCAAACGATTTATCTTCTTACGATGTAATTTTTGAACTTCCTTTTAACATACTTTTTTATGGAAATCATATTAGTTTATTTCCAATTTTAGCTTCTGTTGCTATTTTCTTTTATATGAAAATGAACCAAAGTCAACAAGCAAATATGCAAGCACCAACACAAGAAGGAATGCCAGATATGAGTAAAATGATGAAGTATATGATTTACTTCTCTCCTATCATGATGTTATTCTTCTTTAATAATTATGCTAGTGGACTTAGTTTATATTATTTTATTTCTAATTTATTAACGATAGCAATTATGCTTATTATTAAAAATTATGTAATAGATGAAGATAAAATTCATGCTCAAATTCAGGAAAACAAGAAAAAGCCTGTAAAGAAAAGTAAGTTTAGAGAGCGTTTAGACAATGCTATGAAACAAGCTCAAGAACAACAAGAAGCTCAAAAAAGAGCAGCAGCTCAAAGAAAGAAAAAATAAAAAATATTATTCAATATTTTGAATTACCACATAAAAAAAGCGTATTATAAAATTTATAATACGCTTTTTTTTTCAAAAAAACTAACTATCAATGTTTAAGAGCATAGCTTGCTGCTCTTCCAAACTCTGATAGATATGCAATCATTTTTTTCGATACGTTGTTGATTTTTCTAAGTAATAATTTTCCCATGATATATATATTTAATAATCCCATAGTAAATATACAAATAACATATCTATTGATTAACAGTGTTTTACCCCTTTTTTTAACAATTAATGCATTGAATGTGTTAAAATAATAGTTTTTCACTAAGTAAAAAATAAAAAAACAATGGATACTGACAATAAAACTAATATATTTCATTATTGTTTATAACAACATCAAACAATTACTAAAGAAGAAAAATTTGTAGGTATTAAATCATTTATAATATTACACCAAGAATCTACTCTATCTAATATCCAAGCATCTGAAGTAATTACTACATGATTACTTTTTGGAATTACTTTATCTGGATTATTTTCTAAAATAACTTCCCAATTACAATTATTTTTTTTTGCAAACTCCAGTAGTTTTGTTTTCATTCGCCCGCTATTAGAAACTGGTTTATCAAATACCCAGATAACTTTTACAACTTTATGTTTCTTAAAAAAATCAGCAAAGATAGTAATAGCCTCTTCTGTTTGATCTACGCTTTTATAAGTACCATAAACTGAAGATAAATCTCTATATACTCCATCTTTTCCTTTAAAAATATAAGCTTCAGAAAGTATACTTTCTAATAAAATTATTTGATTAAACCCATCTATTATTAAAGTTTTACCCTGTAAAGAAGAAGTATCTATTTCTGTGTTTCTTCTGTTTATTACTTTTGTAACTCCTGCCGACATTCCTTTAATAGCTTGTTGCTGGCGTTTATTCAGTTTATATCTATTTCCAACCAATTCACAAGAAGAAGTCTCTCCATAGCCTCTTTCTAGTAAAAAAGACATATCTGTAACCGCTTCTTTTATTTTTCGTTGCATAAAAGCTTCTCCAAATAAATAATCATCTCTTCCTTCTTTTCCTCTATTTTTAGGCATTTTATATATAAAATTTATTTCTTAAAGAGACTAATAATTCATTTATCTTATTTAAATCTGGTTTTTCTTGAAAATTAGAAGAATCATAAACTATATCTAATTCTTTTCTCATTTTTTCTGCCTTTAATACTAAAACTTCATATTCAAATTCTGCATTCTTAATAGAAAGTAAAAAATCTCTATCTTCTCTTCTTACTTTTATTTTGCCACTCTCTCCTATTTCTTTTGCCATATGCAGTAATCTAAAGGTATGCATCATATTTTTAGCGTCATAATTCTTGTCATGAGAAATATTATTTTTATAACGATCTTCATTTCTTTTCTCCACCCACTCCCAATACTCTTTATATTTCTTACAATATGTTGAATATCCTTCTAAATTACAGTAAAGCATTGCTATTGGCTGTTCTTTTTTAGGAATAGAGCTAGTACAAACTTCATTTGCATTTTCTCTAGAAATTCCTTGATATGTTAAAGAATCATTATAAAATAAGTTAAAACAATTTTTCATGTTTGGAATTTTAGCCAGCCCACAATTTTTCTTTAAAAGCAAGTTTTTTTTTAGAAATTTTTGTAAACTAATAGACTGTTTTTTAGTTCTTACGATACAAAAATCTTCTATTGTTTTACGTTTTTTTTCTATAGGGTTTACAATTTTTTTATTCAACCCTCTTGCTTTCTTAATTTGTGTAAAAGCATAATTTGCAAAAGTATTTTTACATAGTTTAGATAAAAAATATTCTTTCTTTATTTCATCAAATAATGGATGTTTATATAGAATACAATCTTCTGGAACATTTAGCATTTCTAAAATATTCGGATTATTTTTTGAGCATAATTCGATGAATTTTCTTAATTCATAGTAAGCTGTATCGTTTGTTACATCGTTTATCTGTCCAATATAATCTAAAGAATAAAACTGTTCTTTAGGTAAAATAAAGACTCCTCTAATATCTGTATCTGAAGTTGGTGTTTGTAAACCATAAGCTTTACTACCACTGATACATTCGAAAATAATACTATCTGATTTTTTTAATTCTTCTAATGTCATTTCAAAATCTAATTAAGAAAACCTCCTAAGTTTTTAAAACCTAAGAGGTTTAATATGTTAAACATATTTTAAAAAGAAAGCATTAAATGCTTTTTGATTAGCTTTTGCATTTACTAAGCTATTCTTTAGTAAATTATTCTCTTCTATTATATTTTTCACCAAATTGATTAATTCTTCCGAAACTGGATCTGTACTTTTCTCTATTCGCTCACTTTTTAATCGAATCAATTTATCTATTTTATGATGATAATTTTCTTCTACTAACTCATACATTTTTTTAAAATACACAGGAGGAATAGTATTCTTTTTTACAATCCAATTTGCACATAAAGCTGTACGAATGGTATAAAAAAAGCTTTTAAGTGTCATTTTATCTGTACCCAAGGTTTCTTCAAAACCTTTATTCATGGCATGAAAATGATGAAAACCAGCTATAGGATTAAAATTTTCACTAGCTAATTTTTTTAATTCATTTAAAAATTCATCATTAGCTCTATATATTACCGGAGAAAATAACCAACCTGTAAATGAAGCATTAGACTTAGCAAGTAATCGCATTGCTTTTCTAATATCCCAACCAGAGCCATCCAAATCGTCTTCCGTCATAAATTCGATGGTGTCTTTAGTTTCCCAAAGGTTTAAATACCAATCTTTTTTATGTTTATATACAAACCGGATATCATAATCAGAATCTGGAGAAGCAAAGCCCCAAGCTCTACTCCCCGATTCTACTGCAAATAAAATTTCTATATCATTTTCTTTTTCTACTTTCGATAAATATTCTAATATTCTTTTTTCCATTGTTTCTTTCTATAAGATTTCCAATTTCTCTCTGGTATTGTACAATTAATAGTTTCATATCCGTGTGGAAAACACCATTCACAACCCTGTTCTTTACCTATTTTTATTCTAGAAATTTTAACTCCAGAGATTTTTTTTGGAAAATTTATTAATCCATACTCGTTTAATCCGAAAGCTTCTTTAAATCGTTTAAACTTTTTCATTTTGTATTAAGTTATGTGTTAAAAACTTAATACAATGCTCCTTTTCTTTTTTGCATTTTTTGTTTATTTTTAGTCTTTTCTTTAATAATTTCTGCAAGACTTACTTTCTAACTTAGGATTATGTTTTCTACATAACACCTCCTCATTTATCGATTTTAATTTACCATAAAAACGTCAATTTGCAATTAAAATTCCTAACTCAAAATAGCATGCTAGGTAATTTTCATCGTTCTTTTTAATATAAACATACGAGGTTTTTAAAACCTGTGAGGTTTAACAAATTATTTTTTCTTTTTTCTACGCTTCCAAGGTGCGTTTTTTTGCCAATCACCAGCCATTATACAACCATATGGCATTACTTCATCTATTACTTCTCCTAAACCATATTCTTCCATTTGCTTACGAACATTTTCTGCACTTTTATAAGCTGATGGTAATTCTGTAATATCTACTTCATTAGAAAAAAAACGAATATCTAAACCTTGTGTTTCTTCTTCAAAAACTTCTTGAATAGTGCCTGTTTTACTTTTTCTATGCTGTGTTCTACTCACATTACGTCCTGCACCATGTGGTGCAAAACCTAAATTATTTTTAGTAGTTTTTCCTTCAACAATTAATACAGGTTCACTCATATTTAATGGTATTAACCTTGGCCCAGTAATATCTGGCATAAATTTAGGATCTAATGGAGTAGCTCCTTTAGCATGATAAAATAAATCTCCATCTTTAAACACAAAATTATGTTCGTTCCAAAACCTATTTTCTTTTTTAATATCTAATTTTTCTAAAGTAGCATCATGAATACATTCATGATTTTTTTTAGTCCATTTTCTTATAATTTGTAATGCCTCCCAGTACTTTTTTCCTTCTTCTGTTTCATAAGGAATCCATGCATTTTGTTTTAATGTATTAGGAGACAATTCTTTTCTAAATTGTTCTGCTATTTTCATACCTCTACTATATAAATTAGCTCCAAATCCTCTACTTCCATGGTGCGTAACTAACATGGTATTTCCTGTTTTTTTAGAAACACCTACAAATAAAAAATGATTTCCATCTCCTTGTGTTCCTAAATGTGATCTTGCAGCTGAAATACATTTTTGATTATTTAAATATGGATTAGCTTCTATTTCTGCCAACAAATCCATAGGAAATCTAAATTGTTGATTTCTATCTCTTCCTCCAGGTCCAAAATGAGTAATACTATGTGCCATATCTAATACCTCTTTTGGATTTGCTTTACCAAAATCTGTTAACATTACAGAACAACAAATATCTGCACTATGCATTCCTGGGTGAATCGCATTTTTAGCTACTACTACCCCTCCTACAGGAATTGTTCCTGCTGGCCCTGTAGGACAAGCGTCTGGCATAATTGCTCCATTTACTATTGTTGGAGTTTTCATTAAAACCTTCATAGAAGTAATTACTTTTTCTACATTGTCTTCTTCTAATTCATTTTCTGCTTTTATATTAATTTTAAAATCTATTGGATTCTCTAGTAACTCTATTTCAGGTTGCTGACGGAATTGTTCTAAATAATGTAACATTTCCTCATTTTCTAACTGATTTTCGTTAATATAATTTAATGCTTCTTTCATCCATTTTCCTGATTTAAAACCTAAGTCAATTAAATCGTTACCATTCGTTTTTTTCATATTCGTTTTCATGTTTGTATTTATTTTAATTACGATACAAATATTACAGCTCACTGCGCATTGTTTTTGCGTATCAAAAAAATCTTTCTATTTTTTTAGAAAGATTTTTTAATAGCATAAAATGCAACTCTATAAGAAGAAATATTAATTTAATAAAAAAGACCAGAAAATATCTGGCCTTTTTAAATATGTAAATTATTTTATTTTTTATTTTAAAGAAAAATTAATAGGGAAATTATATTTTACACTTACCGGTTTACCATCTTTTATTGCTGGTTTTAGTCTAGGTAATTTCTCAATTAATTTAACTGTTGCAGTTCCTAAAACATCTCCTCCTTCAGGTGTTTTAGTTCTTATATTAGCTACATCTCCATTTTTATCAATAACAAACTGAACATGGACTTTACCTTGTATATTATTGATACTAGCTTCTTCTGGATAAGCAAAATATTTATCTATATGATTTATAAATTCAGTATTAAAACATTCTATAGAATTACTATTGATACATTTTTTAAAAGAAGGAATGGTTGTTACCTCACTAAACCTATATATTTGTTCGTTACTATTTAATTTATTAGCTTTTCTTACGTTTGAAGGTTTTTTTCCTGGAATTTTAAATGTAATAGGAACTCCATATTTCACCTTTACTGTTTTACCATTATGCTTACCTGGTTTAAACTTTGGTAATTTACGTATAATTCTTTCAGCTTCTTTTTCTAATAATTCTCCTTTGTAAGGCCCTCGAATATTTAAATCTGCAACAGAACCTTCTTTATCTATTATAAATTGTACTAGAACTCTACCTTGTACACTATTTCTATAAGATTTTTCTGGATATTTAAAATTCTTTTTTATATGACTAGATATTTTTTCTTTAAAGCATTTTTCTTGCTGATAGATAGATACTTTTTGACAGTCTTTAAATAAAGGAATTTCTTCGACTAAATTGAAAGGTACTTTTTCAGCGACTTCTTCATTACTTAAATCTAAGTTACCAACTAATGAAGCTTTTTTCTTAAGATCTGCTAACTTGTGTGATATATTAGAATTACCAACACTAGTTACTGTTTCACGTTTTCTAACAACTCTTCTTCTAGATGTAACTTCTACAGATACTTTTTTAGTTTTAGAATCTTTGTCCTTTTCAACAGAACATTTAGTAATACTGTTCAAATCTAGCACTACATCGTTTGCGTCTGTTTCACAAGTTTCAGCCGCTTGTGAAAAAAGAAGTAAAGGGGATATTATACATAGTAATAATAATTTATATAACATATTTTTGATGGGATTTTATTAGTATTGATTATAAACTTAATAAAAAAAAACAAAAAAAACAAGAATAACTAAATAAAAACCCTATAAAACAGGTAAATAGCTAATATGTATCGATGAATGGTTTTAAAAAAGATCCTTTACAAAGAAAAAGAATAATTATATTTACATAGTTTATATAGATAACTTATCCTTAATTATTTAAAATAATTTGACATTACAAGAATACTTTTATCAGCTAACACATAAATACACATCAAGAAAAGAAGATATATTTTCTTTATGGAAAACTATTCAGAAAAAATATTCAGAAAACCATAGAGCATATCATAATTTAAATCACCTTACAGAGTTGTTTAATTATTACAAGCAATATTCTGAAGAATTAAAGAATAAAGATGTAGTAGCTTTTTCAATTTTTTATCATGATGTTATTTATAATATTTGGAAGAAAGATAATGAAGAAAAAAGTGCCGAGTTTGCTATTAAAGAATTATCTCCATTATCTCTTTCTCCTACGATAGCAAATAGTATTAAAGAACAGATTATAGCTACAAAAACTCATGAAAGTAAAAATATGGACTCTCAGTTTTTAATTGATTTTGATTTAGCCATTTTAGGGCAATCTGAAGAAGTGTATCAAAAGTATACACATTCTATAAGAAAAGAATATAAATTAGTACCCGATTTTATGTACAAGAAAGGAAGAAAAAAAGTGTTAGAGCATTTTATAAATAAACCTAGTATATACAAAACTTCTATTTTTATAGATTTATATGAAAAAAAAGCTAAAAAAAACCTTGAAACAGAATTAAATAAACTAAAAAATGGCTTCGAATAAAAATGCTTTAATACGATATAAAACAATCGATCAATGTTTTCGTAATACGATGCGAAAATGGACTTTAAATGATTTAATAGATGCGTGTTCTGATGCTTTGTATGAATATGAAGGCAAAGATGTATATGTAAGTAAGAGAACAGTACAACTAGATATACAAATGATGCGTAGCGATAAATTAGGCTACAATGCTCCTATTGAAGTATATAATCGTAAATATTATCGTTACAGTGAAGAAGGATATTCGATTATGAATATTCCTGTAACAGAGAATGATGTTAAAATAATGAACGATGCCATACAAATTCTTCGTCAGTTTAAAGATTTTTCTCTATTTAAAGAAATGGATGGTGTTTTACAACGATTAGAAGATTCTGTTTATTCTTCGCAAAAAGAGAATAAAGCTATTATTCATTTAGACAAAAATGAACAATTAAAAGGCTTACACTTTATAGATCCTTTGTATAATGCTATTCAGCAAAAAAAAGTAACAGAAGTCGTATATAAATCTTTTAAAGCGAGAGAAGCTAGCACATTGGTGTTACACCCTCAATTACTAAAAGAATATAATAATCGTTGGTTTTTATTAGCCTATCATAAAAAAGAGTTTCTAAATTTAGCTTTAGATAGAATATTTAGTTTAAATATTTTAGATTCTGAAGAGTATGTTGACAAACAAATTGATGGAGATGCATATTATAAAAATATAGTGGGAGTTACTGTAGCAAATTCTAGACCAGAAAGAATTGAGTTTTGGATAGATAAACACAATGCTCCTTATGTAATAACGAAGCCTTTTCATCATACACAAAGAACTATAAAAGAAACCGATGAAGGAGTAACATTTAACATTCTAGTGCAAATTAATTTTGAACTAGAACGTTTAATCTTAGGTTTTGGTGATTCCATTAAAGTTATAAAACCTGAATTACTAAAAAGAAGAATTAAACAAAAGTTAAATAGAGCAGCTAAAAATTATGAATAACTTTTCAAATTAATTAGCAAATACGATATATCCATTTAAACTAGTAGCAATCGTCATCCAAACTAAATACGGAATTATTAATAGTGTATAATATTTTAATGGCTTTATATGTTTAAAAGTAATGTAGCCAATTAATAACCATAACAAAACAATACTAATTAAACCTACTACAATTAAGTGTTTATTAAAGAAAAACAAATTCCAGCCTACATTTAATACCCATTGTAAAACGTATAAAATAAGTATTTTTTTATCGTATAATTTAAATTTGAAACTTAACTGTGTCATATAAAAGGAGAAAAGTATCATAATGGTAGTCCAAGCAGCACCAAAAACCCAGTTTGCAGGAGTCCAAGGAGCCTTTGCTAAAGATTGATACCAATCTGTTCTTGGTCCGTTATTCATTACTAAAACACCAATATATAATGCTAAAAAATTGAAGATTAAGAAAATTAAAAATCGTAAATATGTATTCATGTAATGCTTAATTCGTTTTTATATAATCTATAGTTAACTTAAATTCTTCTTCTTTTTTATTTCCTATTAAAATAGCTACTTCTTTAATTTTGTTTGCTGTAAAATTACCTTTATTCAGTTTATATCCTCTAAAAGAGGAATAAAAATCTTCTAGGTTTAATTCTATCAACTGCCAATCTGTAGAAGTTTTAAAAGATTGCACATACCAATAGCGTTGATTTTCATTTGCTTTTATTCTAAATTGATATTGTTTTCCGTCTCCTTTTATTCTAAGAATTATTTTTTTAGAGTTTGCATTTAAACTAATAGAAACAGGTAATCTTGTCATTGCAAATCCCCCATTATTTTCTATAGAAATTTCCCCTGAAAAAACACCATTTCCATTGTCGTCTAAAACGATAGACGACGAAGAAATACCTCCCATTACATTATCGTTAATAATTTTCCAATGATTAATTTCAGCACCTGTTGTAAAATCAAAAATAGATATACTCTCTTGGTAAGTCATGATTATTATTAATATAGAAACTATAAACTTCATTTTATAACTTTAAACTTACCATTCCAGCATCTATAGGAAATACTTGTCCAGAAATAGCAGAAGAACTATCAGACAATAAATACGTAGCTAAGCTAGCCACTTCTTCTGGCTTTAAAAACTTTTTTAAAGGATGCCTTGCCTCCATATTTTCTCGTTGTTTTTCGTTTCGTAATAATTTTTCTGCTAAAGTGGTATCTGTTACTGTAGGTGCAATACAATTAAAACGGACTTTAGTAGCAAATTCACCTGCTAAAGATTTTGTTAAACCTTCTACAGCTGATTTACTAGCAGACACACTTGCATGAAAAGGCATTCCTAATTTAGTAGCTACGGTACTAAATAAAACAACACTTCCATCATTATTTTTTAAGGAAGTAATATATTTTTGAATCACTTTTACAGCACTAACCACATTTATTTCAAAATCATTTCTAAAATCATCAAGCGATAATCGATTAATAGGTTTCAAATTAATACTACCAGGACAAAATACCAATCCATTAATCTCTTCTGTTATTTCTGGTAATTCCTCTTGTAAAACATCTACATTATAATTTGTGATATTAGAATGAGACACTCCTTCACTCCTACTAAAATTAATTATTTTATGTGTTTCTTTTAAAGCATTTATTATTGCTTTTCCTATTCCTTTACTTCCTCCTACTATTAAAATGGTTTTCATTGAATGTCTTTATGTATTATGTATGTAATATTTTGTTTGTGATACCTTATTTTTAGAGTTGACTATACAACTGATCTAAATCTGTATTAGTATCGTTTTGATACTTTATTATTAGAAATACCTCTTTGTCTGGTACATTTAAAGCGTCCTTTCTGAAAGTCTCTTTTTGCTTGGTGCTTTGTAGATCGACCGGATACTCTTTTTCGCCATAATTTAAAGCTAGAAGGTTTCATTTCTTTACGCATTAAAGCAATTACCTCTTGTTCTTTTAATCCAAATTGATATTTAATAGCATCAAAAGTGGTTCTATCTTCCCAAGCCATTTCTATAATTCTATCTATTTGTCTATCCGTCATAATATTCTAGATGTAAATATTCATTTTTTAAATCGATCATTTTTTCTAGGAATTTTTTATTATTAGTGTAGTTTTTATTCTTCTGAAATTGAATAAAATTTCCATTTGCATGAATGGTAAAAAAACTAGCATTATAAATTACTAATCTATAGTAAGGAATTGCCCATGAAAAACGTTCTAATCGGTTTGTAAAATGAACTAATATACCATTAGGACGTAGTTCTATATTCCCATAGTTTAACTCATTAAATTGTTTTTGTTGTGGCTGTAGTTTAGCACTTAACTTGCCAATTATTAATCTACTAGACCCTACACCTTTTAATTTTAATTTTTCTATAAAAGAATATCCTTTCCCTAATAACTCATTGGTTTCTTTTATATATGCTTCATTATTATATGTTGTATTGTAAATCATTCGTCTCTTAACATTCTACTTCTGTTTCTAATAGTATGTCTTTTTAATATTCTTAAACTCTCTTTTTTAACTTCTGAATTTTTCTTCATATTCCATAAAATATCACTTGCTTTTTTTCTATTTTCTTTAATATCTACTATAGGTTTCGGATAGTCTTTTCCTAATTCAAAATTAGAAAACTGTTGATCTAACGGAGTCATTAAATAAGGTTCATGTACAAAAGGCGTTGCTAAATTTGCTAATTCTGGGACCCATTTTTTAATAAAAACAGCATCCGGATCGTGCTCTTGTCCGTTTTTAATAGGATTGTAAATACGTAAATTATTAATCCCCGTTTCTCCTGCTTGCATTTGCAATTGCGGAAAATGAATGCCAGGTTCAAAATCTAAAAATTGTTTCGATAAATGATGGGTAGCTTCTTGCCAAGGTTGCCAAAGTATATGTGTAAAAAATGAAACTAACATGGCTCTCATTCTAAAATTAACATATCCTGTAGTATTTAAACAACGCATAGAAGCATCTACTAACGGAAAACCTGTTTGCCCAGTTTCCCAAGCTATTCTATAAGCTTCCGAAATTGTTTTTTTAAGCTTGTGATATCCTTTATTTACGCTAGCATTTTCCATGGTACATTCCATTTCAAATTTTTGAATAAAATGTGCTTGCCATCGTAATCTAGATACAAAAGCTCCTAAATGACGACTATTTTGAGTATTTTCTTTAACGTCTTTTGCTTTTTGAAAAACTTCTCTAATAGATAGGTTTCCCCATGCTATATATGGAGATAAACGACTACAACTAGTACGAGAAGCTTCTGGTTTAGAAATATGAAACATGTATTTTTCATGACGTGATTCAAAAAAAGAATTTGCATATTTCCAAGCTGTTGTAGTTCCTCCATACTGAAAGTTAGTATCTTTCTCTGTACATAAATCAGACGTTTGAAAATAATTAGATAATTTTTCTATTTCTTCTGTAGAAATAAAGTCTTCTTTAGAAGCTTCTAAAGGAAATTGTGATTGGTACATATAATTTTCCCATTTTTCGAACCAATCCTCTCTATCTAATAAACCTCTTAAAACACCATTATTAATATTTTCTATCCATTCTATAGAATTATTTCTACAATAACGATTAAATTCTTTATCTCTGTTAAAAGTTACCAATAAGCCTGTTTCTTGGTGAGAAAAGACATTAGAAACCTTATAATTACTTTGTAATTGATTAAAAACAGCAAAAATATCTGCATGTACACATAAAACTTTTGTTTTATAGTTTACCAATTGCTGGTTTATATCTTCTAAAGACTGTTTAATAAAATTCCAATGTCGCTCACTATAATGAGGATCTTTTAATAATAAATTTTCAAAAACATACAACAACAATACTCTTTTACCACTTTGTAGTGCATTGTATATAGCTTCATTATCTTGTAATCTTAAATCACGTTTTAGCCAAACTACTGTTATATTTTCTTTCGTATTCATTCTTTTATAGCTTTAGCATTATTTCTGTAGTTTCTTTTTCTTTATCCAAATTTTCTAAAAATGCTGTTGCATGTTTAAAATGTGCAGCTCGTTTTTCTATATCCATCTTATCTAAGTTGGTTATTAACATTTTTAAACGTGGATTTTTAGATAAAAAAGTTCTATTCGTATCCATAAAATTCCAAAAAAGACCATCCCATGTTTTTTGCCAATCTCCATTCGAATAATTACTCATTTTTTTGATATAATTACTACTACTTATATAGGGCTTTGTAGACATTAAGCCTCCATCTGCGAATAAACTCATTCCATATACATTAGGAACCATTACCCAATCGTATGCATCTATAAAAAACTCCATAAACCATCGATAAACTTCCTCTGGATCAAATTCACACAACAACATGAAATTACCTAAAATCATTAGTCTTTCTATATGATGCGCATATCCTGTTTTTAAAATTTTCTTTATTGTTGTATCTATCGGAATAATCCCTGTAGTACCGTGGTAGAATGATGACGGAATTTTACGTGTATGTTTCCAAAAGTTTTTCGTTCGTTCTTCTGTTCCTTTTACTTCATAAACGCCTCTTATAAACTCTCTCCAACCTATTATTTGTCGTACAAATCCTTCTAAAGAATTTAATGGAATTTCATGTAACTTTGCATAATCAATAGCTTTTTCTATGACTTCTTTAGGCGATAACAATCCTGTATTTAACATAGGAGATAAAACACTATGATGTAAAAAATGTTCTTCTTGTACTATAGCATCTTCGTAATCTCCAAATTCATGAAAACGGACTTCAAAAAAATGGTACAACCATTTTTCAGACTCTTCAAAAGTTGTTGGATAAATAGATATATTAGATAGGTTTCCTAGATTTTTAGAAAAATGTTTTTCAATATAGCTCTTTGCTTCTTTTGTGTAAATGTTTGCGTCTGGAAATGCAATGAAAGGAGACTTTTTATTTTTAGGATATTTTTTCCTATTCTCTATATCATATGTCCATTTTCCACCTGCCGGCTCCCCATTTTCTATTAATATATTTCTTTTTAAACGTTCTGCTTTGTAAAAAGAGGTTTGAAAAAATTTCTTTTTTGTTTCTTTAAAAAAAGAAGTCAGTTCTTCTTTTGTATTTATAAATAGTAAACTATCGTACCAAGTTATGTCTATCTTATTTTCGAACTTTCGAATTCTTTTTTCTAACCAATTATCTGTCGGGTTTATAATATGTAATTCTATAATCTCTTTGTTTATCAAATGAGCTATCAACAAACGAATGTCTGCTAATTTTTCATGAGCTTCTATGTAGGTAATATTGTATCCTTTTTTACATAAAAAATCTTCATAAAACTTCATCGTTGCTCTGTGATAAAAAAGTTTTTGTTTATGAAAATTATATTGCTTAAAAAACAAAGATTCTTCTACTAAAAAAACAGTATCTACTGCTTCTAAAAAAGCACTACTTTTAAATAGTTGATGCGGAAAAATAATAGCTACTTTTTTCATTTAAAATAAGGTTGGTTGTAACCACATGCTTTGATATTTTCCTTTACTATCATATTTTTCAGCTTGTAATTGTATATGAAACTTTCTATCTCTTGGATCGTTACCTACCCCTGCTACATACTGCCAATTTCCATAATTGCTATGTACGTCATAATCAATAAGCATGCTTTCAAAATAAGCAGCTCCAATTCTCCAATCTAACAATAACTCTTTTGTAAAATAGGAAGCTACATTTTGTCTTCCTCTATTGCTCATCCATCCTGTTTGCTTTAACTCTATCATATTTGCATTTACAAATGGTTCTTTGGTTTCTCCTGCAATCCATTGATGTATTAGTTTGGCATCTTTTTTCCAATGATAAGGACTATTTTTAATTCCTTTTATTGTAAATAATTTGTGTTCATGTTTCATAGCCAAATACTTAAAATAATCTCTCCAAATTAGTTCAAATACTAACCAATAAGTTGATGAATTGCTTCCATATTCTTGCTCAAATTTCTTTACTTCCCAATAAATAGTTCGCGCAGAAATACTACCATTTGCTAACCAAGGAGAAAATTTTGAACTATAATCTGTACCAATTAATCCGTTTCTTGTTTTCTTGTAAAAGCCTAGCTTTTTTGTGACAAAAAAGTAATTTTGTAATCTTTGTTTTGCAGAAGTTTCTCCTCCTTTAAAAGGAAAAGCCGAATTTACTGGTATTGTAAACTCTTTAAAACCTAATTTAGAGAGTGATGGAGTTTCTAAATTAAAATTAATATAATGTTTTTTTGGTTTTAATACTGCTAATAACTGTGGCTTTATCTTTCCTTCTTTTTCTATTTTTTTTCTGAAATTACTAAAAATTTCTGGTATGTTTTTTATGCTAAAAGGAATTTCATTTGGAGAATACAGTAGTTGATCGTAACTCTCAAAAATGGTAATTTCTTTAGATAATTTAGTTTTTATATTAGTAATTAATGTGGTTTCTTCTTTAGTAAATTCTTTTTGAATAAAAAGAGCATCCGCATTATAAGTCAGACAAAAATTTGGAAGAATTTTTTGCGGATGCTCATAAGAAAAGTAAAAAGAAATATTATGATTTTTTAAATTATCGGATAAATTTTTAACCGATTCTATTAAAAATTGTGCTCTATATTTTTCTGTTTTTTTGAATCCAAATTGCATTGTTGTAAACTCGTCTGGATTAAAACAATAAATTCCTATAACACGGTCATAATTAACACAAGCATCATGTAATGCCTTATTATCACGAATTCTTAAATTATTGGTAAACCAAACTATGGCTGTTTTTGTGTTTTGCATCTTTTACTACAATATTTAACATGTTCCCAATCTCTCTCCCACTTTTTTCTCCACGAAAATGGCTTTTTACAGCAAAGACAGATTTTAGAAGGTAAATGTTGTTTTTTAATAGTTCTCATTTTTGAGAAATTAGTGCGTTTATCATTCCTTTAAATACAAAAGCATGAAAAGGAAGTACCGCATACCAATACAGCCTACCTAAAATACCCTTGGGTCTAAAAACAGCACGTTGGTATAATTTATTTTTCACAATTTTAAATTCTAACCAAGCTTCTCCAGGCAATTTCATTTCAGCAAATAACAATAAACGTTTCTGTTTTTTATCTGCTAATAAAACTCGCCAGAAATCTAAAGGATCTCCGGGTTCTAAATAACTATTATGTGTTCTTCCTCTTCGTAAACCTACACCTCCAAAAATTTTATCTACATAGCCTCGTATTCGCCATAACCAATTAAAACTATACCATCCATTTTCTCCTCCAATAGACCAAATTTTATCTAGAGTATATTTTTCATTAATAACTTTTCTAGATCGAACATCGTTAAAACATCCATATTTAGGTATTTGAATATGTGTATTTAATTGATCATTAAACACACCACTAACCATAGCATCTTTCCAACTAGATACTACATCGTTCTGTTCTATTTTCTGAAAAGCCAAAGAAACTGCTTCTTTATAGGTAATTGGGTGTATATTTAATAAACTATTAATCGTACTTTTTTTCGCAATTACTTCTACCTTCATGCTATCTACCAATGCTTGTGCTAGATTGAAAGAAGTAGAAGTGACAAAGTATAACCAATAAGAAGATAACTTTGGTGTTAATACGGGCACTATTAAAATATATCTCTTAAACTTTCTTACTTCAGCAAACTGCAATAACATTTCTTTGTAAGTTAATACCTCTGGACCACAGATATCGTAAGAATTATTATACAATTGTTTATTTCCTAATCCTTTTTCTAGAAAACTCAATACATCTCTAACTGCTATAGGTTGTGTTTTGGTATTCAACCATTTTGGCGTGATCATTATTGGTAATTTCTCTACAATATCTCTTATTATTTCAAAGGAAGCACTACCACTTCCCACAATAATACCCGCTCTAAATGTAGTTAATGCATAGTCTTTGCTTTTTAAAGTGTTTTCTACTTGTAACCGAGATTGTAAGTGTTTGGATAAGGAGTTGTCATTTACAATACCACTTAAATAAATAACTTGCTTACAATTGGTTTCTTCAACTAACTTTCTAAAATTTACTGCACAATTTTTTTCTAAATCTTCAAAATTTGCTGCTTTGGTAGACATAGAGTGTATTAAATAATAAGCAGCATCTATGTCTTTAGGTACTTTATTTAGTTTTTCTTTTAAAAAATCGATTTTTATAAATTCAATATGATCTCTGTATTCTATTTCGTCAGGAATTCTATTTAAATCACGTACACAACAAACTAATTGATGACCGCTTTCAAGTAAATTAAGAACGAGTCTTTTAGCAATATAGCCTGTTGTACCTGTGATTAATATCTTCATTTATAATATATCTTCTGTTTTTTTAGGCCGTTGGTATTTTTGCCTAGTTAATAATTCTGGTACCGCATACCCGTCTAAACCATTTATAGTTGTTACTTTTCCTTTTGAAAGATTTAAAAAACCATCTTCTTCTAACATCGTATCTTTCACTTGAAAAAATTGAATTTCTCCTATAATCATTAAAGTATCGTTTTCTTTAATGTAATACTCATTTAAGTATTTCATTGCTATTTTTACAGGAGATTCTTTTACAAATGGTGCTATAAAACCATTAATATATTCTGGTGTTAAATTGGTTACTTCAAATTCTGATTGCTCTTTAGGATATTTTGCTGAAGTATGGTGTGCATCTTCTATAAATGATTCTGCAATGTGATTTATGGTATAATATCCTATTTCTTTTAAATTTTCATAGGTATTTCTAGGAACTGTTGTGGGTCTTAAAATAAAACCTAATAATGGTGGATTAGAGCCTAAATGTACAATAGAGCTAAAAACAGCCACATTTTCTTGTGCATTAGAAGATATAGAACCTATTAAATTTGCTGATTTATAACCAGATAAGCTATTCATTAAATTGATTTTATGAATATGATCGAAACTGTCAATATCTTCTCTATTAAAAAATGCCATTAATATTTATTGAAATTGTTGATTTTGATTGTAGTTGCTTTTAGATCGTGCATTAAATTATATAAGCCAAAAAATGTGCGATTTATATAAATAAAATGCTTAGATCCTCTATTGCCATTCATATTTCTTAATTCAGTACTCTTAGCATACTTTGTTCCTAGTTCTGTAATTCTACCAAAAAAGGATTCATCAGAAAAATCGAATATTTCGTTATTAAAAGGTTCTGTAAAAAGACTTAACATTTCATGAAACATGTCTTTAAAAAACGCTAACTCTTCTGGAGTATCGTCTTCTCTTAAAATTTCTAATTCGTATAGTTTTTGTTCAAAAAAAGCTGGATTAGATATATTTTCTTTGTTTGCTAATTCGAAATAAGGAACATAAAAATCGTTTGGCACTTCTTTCATACAACCAAAGTCTAAAACTATTAGTTCTGAGTTTTTTGAAATAAGGAAGTTTCCCGGATGTGGATCTGCATGTACTTTACGAATTTTATGCATTTGATACATGTAAAAATCCCATAAAGCCTGTCCTAGTTTATTCGATTTGTCTACGTCTTCATTAATAGCTGTGAACTCAGAAAGGTGAATTCCTTCCATCCAGTCCATGGTAATAATTCTATCAGAAGAAAGTTCTTTATAATAATTAGGAAATTGCAAATTATCTATATGCTTACATGCATCTACAATATCTTGACTTTGAGAAACTTCTAAGATATAATTTGTTTCTTCTATTAATTTATTTTCTACTTCTTTAAAATATTTATCATTATCTTTTCCTCTAATATTAAACATTTTAATTGCAATTGGTTTAACCAAAGCTAAATCGGAAGAAATACTCTCTGCTATACCAGGATATTGAATTTTAACCGCATATTTTTTACCTTCTTTTTCAGCCAAATGTACCTGACCAATACTTGCTCCGCTAACTGCATTTAAATCAAACGTATCAAACAATTCATTTGGGTATTTACCAAAGTAACTTTTAAAAGTTTTCTTTACTAATGGCGGAGATAATGGCGGCACAGAAAATTGTGATAACGAAAATTGCTCTACATAAGCTTGTGGAAGAATTCCTTTTTCCATACTTAACATTTGAGCAACTTTTAAAGCACTTCCTTTCAATTGTTTTAATCCATCGTAAATATCTTCTGCATTATTCTTATTCAATTGCTCTTTTGCTCCTTCTTCTCCACTTACTAATTTGGTTCCGTAATATTTCAAATAATTAACACCAACTTTAGCGCCAGTTGCTACTAACTTAGTAGCTCTTTGAATTTTTGAGGTAGGTATTCTATCTATTGTCTTCATACAGTCGTCTTCACTTTTTCTTTAAATAAAAATTTACCTAAATCGATAACACTTTTAATTGGAGTTATATTTAAGATATCAAAACTAGCATTTACTGCTTTTTCAATAAAAATATCGGTTTTTTCAAAAGAAGTAGAACTATCTTCTATCCAAAATTTAAGGGTAAATATTAGTTGAGCCCATGCACTTTCTTCAATTGCTTTATTTTGAATTTTTTCTATACGTTCTTGTTTAAAATCTAATTTCTCTATTTCTAAACTATGTATAAACTTTTTAAAATGTGTTCTTAGTCCTTTTAAGCTTTTAAGAGCTTCTAGTTTATTATTTTGATGTAATGCATATACTACGTAACTTCTATTAGCAGTTAAATTTTCAAAAAAAGTAAAATAAAAACTTAACAACTTGTTTCTTGCATCATATGTTTCAAAATCTTCACTCTTGTGTAAAAGCAATAATGTATTTTCAAAAAAAGTGGTGAAAATGGTTGTTTTTACAGCTTCAAACGAAGCAAAGTTGGTGTAAAAGTGTGCTTCTTCAAAATTATTATCCTTAGAAAATTTATACACAGATTTAGGGTCTTCATTGTGCTCTAACACATAATCCATATATAAAGATATGATATCATGTTTACTTGTATTCTTTTTTTTAGCCATCTGAAAAAGTTTAAGTTTTAACAAAGATTTTCTTTGCTTCTTCAAATATACGGCTTTTTTGTTTAAGGTATTTTTTATTTAATTAAACATTTTATTTTTTTTAACATTTTATTAATAGTAATACTATTATTTTTGCGACAAATACATTTAAATATGGATGAATTACTTTCAAACATAAAAATAGAAGTTCCAGAAGGTATCTTTATAAAAAACCCTGAGTCTTCTGAATTAGGAAAAAAAATTGTACAAAACAGTATTATCTTAATAGATGAAATAGGTTTTGAAGATTTTAACTTTAAAAAACTAGGCACCTTTATTTCTTCTAATGAAAGTTCTATTTACAGGTACTTTGAAAGTAAACACAAGTTATTAATATACCTAAGCTCTTGGTATTGGAGATGGTTGGAATATCAATTAGTAATAGAAACATTTAGTATTAAAGAAAGTAAAGAAAAACTTATCAAAGCTATTGAAGTAGTAACAAGAACTACAAAAGAAGATAAAGCTTTCTCTCATATTAACGAAATACTATTAAATAAAATTATTATTAATGAAAATTCTAAATCATACTTAACTAAAAGTGTAGATTCTGAAAATAAAGAGGGGTATTTTTTACCATACAAGCGTGTTGTTAGAAGGTTAGCAGATATTTTTTCTGGGTACAATAACACTTATGAATTCCCTTTAAGTTTAGCAAGTTCGGTTACCGAAGGAGCACTACACCAACAATATATAAAACAACATTTTATTTCTATTACCAATTGTAATGCTACTGTAACACCTACCAAGTTTTACACGCATTTAATCCTCAATACCTTATCTAATGACAACTAATTCTTTAACACCTTGGAAAAGGTTAATCGGGTTATTAAAACTTGAAAAAAAAGACATTTTTCAAATATCTTACTTTGCAATTTTTGAAGGAATTGTATCTCTATCGTTACCATTAGGAATTCAAGCTATTATAAATTTAATTCAAGGGGCACAAGTATCTGTGTCTTGGATTATTTTAGTTGTTCTGGTAACTTTAGGTGTTACTTTTTCTGGAATCTTAAAATTAATGCAATTACGTATTATAGAAACTATTCAACAACGAATATTTACAAGAGCTTCTTTCGAATTAAGTTATCGATTTCCTAAAATAAAAATGAAAGAGTTAAGAAATTATTATTTGCCCGAATTAGCAAATCGTTTTTTTGATACTTTAACTATACAAAAAGGACTTTCAAAAATACTAATAGATGTTCCTTCTGCTTTTTTACAAATCATTTTTGCTCTTTTACTACTTTCCTTTTACCATCCATTTTTTATTATTTTTGGTATTCTACTAGTATTTTTAATTTATGCTGTTTTTAAACTTACCGCCTCTAGAGGTTTAGAAACTAGTTTAGAGGAATCTAAAAACAAATACAAAGTCGTTCATTGGTTGCAAGAAATTGCACGTTCTGTTATTAGTTTTAAATTATCAGGAAAAACAAGTCTTGCATTGCAAAAAAACGATGCTCTTGTTGAAAAATACTTAAACTCAAGAGAGAGTCATTTTAAAATACTAATTGTTCAATACATACAAATGATTGGTTTTAAAGTTCTTGTAACTGCTGGGCTCTTATTAATTGGTGGCTTCTTGGTATTAGAACAAAAAATGAATATTGGACAGTTTGTTGCAGCAGAAATTATTGTTCTTTTAGTTATTAATTCTGTAGAAAAACTTATTCTAGGATTAGAGTCTTTTTACGATGTACTTACCTCTATTGAAAAACTTGGACAAGTTGTAGACAAACCTATAGAAAGTCAATCTGGAGAAGTATTTAAGGGAGATCTTTCTATTGAATTACAAGAAGCTACTTACGACGTGAGTAACCGTAACTACTCTATTTTAAAGAACATATCGTTTAGTATAAATAAGAAAGATAGAATTTTAGTACAAGGAGAAAGTGGCTCTGGAAAATCAAGTTTATTACAACTTATAGCCGGAGTTATTGTACCAACCTCTGGGCATATATATATTAACAACCTATCTATAAATAGTTTACAAATTAATCATTATCGTTCTAATTTAGGGTTATCATTATCAGAAGAAAATCCGTTTGAAGGAACTATTAGAGAAAATATCACTTTTGGTAACACAAGTATTGAAGACGAAGAAATTTATGCAGCATTTAAAGCGGTAGGTTTAATCGATTATTTAAAACAACAAACCGAAGGATTAAACACAGTTATTAAACCAGAAGGAAAACAAATAGCATATACTGTAGCTAAAAAAATAATACTTGCTAGAGCTATTGTTAAAAAACCAAAACTTTTAATATTAGAAGACCCTTTAGATCAATTTAAACAAGAAGAAACTAAAAAAATAATAGACTTTCTTACTAGTCCATCTCAACCTTGGAGCTTAATTGTTGTAAGTAGTAACAATGTATGGAAGAATACTTGTAACAAACACATTGTATTAGAAAAAGGTCAAATTAAAAATTAAAAAAATGCTTAATATTTCTAACAATTCCATATCTGAAAGCATAGATTTAAAAACATTTAAATCTGGAAAAAATATATTTAATAAAGAATATCATAAACGATTTAGACAATTTTTATTAATATTCTCTATCATTATCATTATTATCTTATTTCTTCCTTGGACACAAAATATTTCTGGAAAAGGTAGTGTTACTACTTTAAGACCAAACCAAAGACCGCAAACACTACAATCTCAAATTCCAGGAAGAATTGAAGAGTGGTTTGTACAAGAAGGTAATTTTGTAAAAAAAGGAGATACTATATTAAGAATTTCTGAAGTTAAAAGTGATTATTTTGATAGTAAATTAACAGAAAGAACACAAGACCAATTAAATGCCAAAAACCTATCTATAGATGCTTATAAAGGAAAAGTAAATGCCTTAGAAAAGCAACTTTTTGCGTTGAAAAAAGAGCGTCAATTAAAATTAAAACAAGCGCGTAATAAATTATTACAAGCAAACTTAAAAGTAAAAAGCGATAGTATCGATTTAGAAGCTATACGAACAAAAAGTAAGATTGCTAAAATTCAATACGACCGAACAGAAGATTTACAAAAAGAAGGATTAAAAGCGGTAAAAGACGTAGAAGAAAAGAGAGTAAAACTACAAGAAATAAGCGCTAAGCTAGTTTCTCAAGAAAACAAGCTTTTAACTTCTCAAAATAATATTATTAACGCACAATTACATATTGCTACTCTAAAAGCTAGTTATGAAGATAAATTAGCCAAAACACAAAGTAATATTTTTTCTGCAAAATCAGCAGGATTAGAAACAGAAACACAAGCATCTAAACTAGAAATTAATGTTGCTAATTACACGAAAAGAAGCAGTTTACTATATATAACTGCACCTTTAGATGGTTACATTAATAAAGCCATTAAGTCTGGTATTGGAGAAACGTTTAAAGCGGGAGAAAAATTAGTAGGAATTATGCCTGCTAACTACGAATTAGCTGTTGAAATGTTTGTTAGACCAATAGATTTACCTTTAGTGCATAAAGATGAAGATGTTCGTGTACAATTTGATGGCTGGCCTGCAATTGTTTTTAGTGGATGGCCGAATGTTTCTTATGGTACTTATGGAGCAAAAGTAGTTGCTATCGAAAATTTTATAAGTGATAATGGTATGTATCGAGTATTATTAGCTCCTAATAAAGATACTGAGCCATGGCCTACAGCCATTCGTGTTGGTTCTGGAGCCAAAACTATTGCATTATTAGAAAATGTGCCTATTTGGTTTGAATTATGGAGGCAGTTAAATAGTTTTCCTCCTAATTTTTATCAACCAGATACAAAAACAATGTCCTCAAAAAATAAAAAGAAAAAATAATGAAAAAGATATTTCTCATTTCTATTTTACTTGTAAATACAATAATATATGCACAGGTAGAAAATGAAAATATATTAACTCTTTCTGAGTATTTAGGCTATGTTAAAAAATACCATCCTATTGTAAAACAAGCTAGGCTAAAAACTACAGAAGGTCAAATTAAATTATTAAAAGCTAGAGGCGCTTTTGATCCTAAAATTGAAGTAGATTATAATCGGAAAAAATTTAAAAAAACAACTTATTTCGATAAACTGAATACTTCTTTTAAAATTCCAACTTGGTACGGAATACAATTGAAGGCTAATTATGAAAATAATTCTGGAGTGTTTTTAAATCCAGAGTTTAATGTCCCAGAAGAAGGATTATATAGTGCTGGAATTTCTGTTTCACTAGCTAAAGGATTATTAACTAATAAAAGAATGGCTACTTTAAGAAAAGCTAAAATATATGCACAGCAAGTAAAAGCTGAGCAACAGTTACTTATAAACGACATTTTTTACGATGCTATTATTTCTTATTTACATTGGTTAAAAGACTACCAAATAAGGCAAACTTATGTAAGCTTTGTAAAAAATGCTACAGATAGACTTACCAATGTTAAAAAAAGCTTCTTAAAAGGAGATAAACCAGCAATAGATACTTTAGAAGCTAATATTAATTTAAAAAACAGATTATTAGATTTAGAAAAATCAGATATAAAATACATAAAATCTAAATTAGCCTTATCAAACTATTTATGGATTGCAAATAACATTCCTTTAGAGTTAGAAAGTAAAATGCTTCCTGATGTTGATACAAATAATAAGATTGATTTGGTATTAAACATGAATAGTAATAAAGTAACGGAGTCTGCAATAGAAAATAATCCAAAGGTAGTATCATTACAATTAAAGAAAGAACAATTAAAAATTGACAAAAGACTAAAATTAAATAATCTATTGCCTAAAATAGATCTTGAATATAATTTTTTAACCTCCAAATACAAGAATATTATTGATTTTGATACTAATAATTATAAAGGAGGTTTAAATGTTAGTATTCCTATTTTTTTACGAAAAGAGCGTTCAGAATTAAAATTAGCGAAATTAAAATTACAAGACATTGATTTTACAATTTCATCAAACAAAGTAAACCTACGTAATAAAATAAATACTACTTTAAATGAAATAGCGTCTTACAAAAAACAAAATAATTTGCTAGATAATTTAATTAACGATTACCTACAAATTGTAAAAGCAGAAGAAAGAAAGTTTACTCTTGGAGAAGGCTCTTTATTCAGAATAAATTATAGAGAAGTAAAATTAATTGAAACAAAAATAAAATCTATACAAACCTATTTTTATGCAATGAATTCTACTGCTAATTTATTTAAAATAACACAGGTTTTTTTTAAATAAAAAAAGGCAAGAACTTGTATTTCTTGCCTTCTTTATTTAAATTTTTATTCTGATTATAATCTATCTATTAGAATTACGAATAACCCTATTCAAATAATCAGGTAAGCTTGTATTGTTAGGATCACTAAAATCGTTTGCTGGATTTCCATCTTCATTAGCGTCTTCTCTTATAGATAAAACCAAATCTCCATCATCATCAGGATCTAAAAAATTAGGAGTACCATCTCCATCAGTATCATCGTTCCATGGAATACCATCTTTATCAATATCTTCTAAAATCGAAGGAACTCCATCTAAATCGGAATCTGTATCTACTATAATATCATTTAACTCTACATAAAACATTAAAATTTCATTAGGAAAAATAGAATTTCCAGTACCTAAATTTCTGTAAGCTAAACCAGAAGGAAGAAATAAAACTCCTTTTCCTACATCTTCAAAACTTAACGGTTCATTTGGCATTGTGTTATTTACTCCTGCAATCAAATTAGGTATTCCATAACTCCAACCTCTAATAACACCACCTCCTAAAACAAACCAAGTATTTGTATTACTATCAAATACAGAAGAACTTATTGTTTTAGTATTCACTATTTTTTGCCCTGAATAATTAACTAAAACAGAATCAACTACAGAAGGGTTTCCTTTCGCAGATTTTCCTTCTGTTGCTATATAAGCATACAATTTATAATCTACTTCATTGTCATTAATTGTTTCCGTAATATTTTGCGTCACTAATTTAGGATCTTCAAAAAGAGATGTTTTACCAGTTTCTATAGGTTTAACTGTACTACTACTTAAATCATAATAATGATTTTTTAAAAACAATACCAATGAATCATTATCCTTTACTGCCTGAGCAGCATGATCGAAATTAG
The DNA here is from genome assembly GCA_947498055.1 of uncultured Tenacibaculum sp. Lineage (GTDB taxonomy): Bacteria > Bacteroidota > Bacteroidia > Flavobacteriales > Flavobacteriaceae > Polaribacter. Next base: position 17,333 of record CANMJA010000029.1, on the reverse strand, counting down.
GATCTACAGCAGGACCAGGTATTCCATCATCACCACAAGAATAAACTAACAATGTTAGTATACTCAATAATAAAATGTATTTAAACTTTACCATTAATTTTTATTTTGGCTCGCAATTTACCATTTTTATACCTTTGTAAAAAGCAATAGATTAAAAATTAACTTTTTGTATGAGAATTGACAAATATTTGTGGTGTATTAGATTGTTTAAAACAAGGAGCTTAGGAACAAATGCTTGCAAAAAAGGGCAAGTTAAAATAAATGATACCAATTTAAAACCCTCTAGAGAAATATATGGAGGAGAAATTATTACAATTAGAAAAAATCAAATAAATTATAAAATAGAAGTTTTAAGCATTCCTGACAATAGAGTTGGCGCTAAATTGGTTTATTTATATAGAAAAGATTTAACTCCTAAAGAAGAGTTTGAAAAAACAGAATTACTTAAACTAGCTAAAGATTATTATAGAAAAAAAGGAACAGGTAGACCCACAAAAAAAGATAGAAGAGATATCGAAGATTATTACGAAACAAATGAAGAAGATGTTTAAATTTGCAGTATGATTAATAATATTATTTTAAGTAATACAGACGTTCTTAACAAAATAAGAAGAATCGCTTATCAAATTTACGAGGTTAATTACGAAGAAAAAGAAATAATTATAGCAGGTATCGTTGATAATGGCTATTTTTTAGCTCAAAAAATAGTAACCGTATTAGAAGAAATTTCTGACATAAAAATCACTCTTTGTAAGGTTAAAATTAATAAAAAACAGCCTCTACAAACCATACAAACAGATATAAAACCAGAAGATTATCAAAATAAATCTTTGGTTTTAGTAGATGATGTATTACATTCTGGTACTACATTAATTTATGCTATAAAACATTTTTTAGACGTACCTATTAAAAAATTTAAAACTGCAGTACTTGTAAATAGAAATCACAAAAAATATCCAGTAAAGGCAGATTTTAAAGGTATTTCATTATCTACCTCTATAAGAGAACATGTTATTGTTGATTTTACAAAAAATGAAATTATAGCTTATTTAAAATAACTTGTTATTTCCATTGAAATTTCTTCTAAACTCTTATCATCTGCTTTTATTTTATACATTGCTTTTTCATAAAAATAACTTCGTTCAAACAAGTGTTTTGCTATAAATTCTTGCAAATCTTCTTTAGCAATGGCAGAAACAATAGGTCGTTTATTTCTTTCTTTAATTAACCTGTCGTAAATAACTGATATAGAGTTTTTTAAGTAAAAAGATTCATTATATTTGTGCTCTCTTATTAATTCCATATTACTTGCATAACATGGAGTTCCTCCACCTAATGATAAAACAAAATCTCTTTCATTATTTAATAATTCTTTTAGGTATTCATGTTCCTTTAATCTAAAAAAAATCTCTCCATGATTTTTAAAAATATCACTAATCGATTGGTCTAATTTTTTTTCAATATAATCATCTAAATCTATGTGAGGTATTTCTAACTGTAAGGAAATTTCTTTTCCTATCGTAGATTTACCACTTGCCATATATCCTAATAGTATTATTTTCATTGCTTTATAATTGATACTGCAAATATCATCAAAAAAACACAAAAAAATACTTTCAGAATTAAAATAACTGCTATATATTTGCAACCGCTTTCAAGGAAGTTAATGACCGGGTAGCTCAGTTGGTAGAGCATCTCCCTTTTAAGGAGAGGGTCCTGGGTTCGAGCCCCAGCCCGGTCACAAAAAGTTAAGTTTTTAAAAACTTAACTTTTTTTATTTAAGCACGTATGGCGGAATTGGTAGACGCGCAGGCTTGAGGGGCTTGTTCACAACGTGAGTGCAGGTTCAAATCCTGTTACGTGCACAATAATACAGCTTCTTATAATTCAGTTAATTTATTCATAAATTAAACTTTTTATAAAAACAATAATTACTTTAAAAATTAGAAGGTACCTGTAAAAGTACCTATTCAATTGATTCAAATTCACATATAATTAACTGTAGTCATTCTAAATATCCGTATTATTGCAATATGCATAAGAATATTTTCATTTTATTACTTTTATTTTTCACAATACTAGTTTCATCACAAGACAAAAAACTTAAAGGACAAGTAATTCACTCAGAAACTAAAAAACCTTTAAGTGCTGCACATATTTTAAATTTAAATTCTGTAATAGGAACTATTACAAATGAAAAAGGACTTTTTGAGCTAACTACAAAAACAAATGATACTGTATTGGTTTCTTATCTAGGTTTCGAATCTATTAAATTAAAAGTAACTAATGATTTATTAAAAGGAAATGAATTAGTTATTGCTTTAAATGAAAAACCAGAAGAAGTAAAAGAAGTTATCATAAAATCTACTAAACTGATAGGTATTTTAGAAGTAGATGTTAAACAAGTACCTAAAGATCGTTTTACCAGAATTCATTTAAACGGACTACCACAAACCTATGAAGTAGGAAAACCTCAGAGAATAACATCTCCATTAACAAAGCTCTTAAATCCTGTAGATTTAGTATATAATTTATTTGGTAAAAAACCTAAACAGCTTAAAAAACTTAAAAAGCTTAAGAAAGAAGATAACTTACGTAAGATGCTTGCTGGTAAATTTGACAGAGAGGTAATGATGGAATATTTAGAAATGGACAAACAGCAATTAACAAAATTACTAACCGATTGTAATTATTCTGAATACTTTATAAAAAAAGCGAGCGATCTACAAATGATAGAGGCTGTTCTAAATTGTTATGAAAATTACAAAGCAATACAAAAAGGAAAAATTGATAGAGATAGAATACCAGAAAATAAAAAAAATTGACAAAAAAATATGATTTAAGCATTAAAACAAGATAAAATATAAAAACTTGACAAATAAACATCAAGTTTTGTTTTTTTTTGTTAGTTTTGAACTTTTAACATAAAAGTAACATATATTTTATCAAAATGAGGAAAGTTTTATTAATGTCTTTTGTCATCGCTTTTTTATCTTGTAGTAAAGATGAAGTTGTTGACAGTGGAAATGGAAACGGGAATGAAGACGGAAATGCAGTAGCTTTAAATAATAAGGTGAATGATTTTACGTGGAAGGCGATGAATAGTTGGTATAATTGGCAAGAGAGCGTGCCAAATTTATCAGATTCTAAAGATGATAACACCAATAATTATCATGATTTTTTAAATGGTTTTGCAACACCTCAAGACTTATTTTCTAGCTTAAAACATGCAGAAGATGATTTTTCTTGGTTTATTGAAGATTACGTAGCACAACAACAACAATTTCAAGGGATATCTAAATCTTTTGGTATTTTTGTTAAATTTGATCAGTTTTTAAGACCTTCAAGTAATTCTGACAACTTATTAGTTTATGTTCATAAAGTAACCAAAAATTCTCCTGCTGATATTGCAGGTGTAAAACGTGGTGATTTAATCATTGGTTTTGGTAATGAAGTTTTTACTACAACTAATCTTTCTAGGGTTGCAGGACAAGGATTTAATGCAGAAACTGCTGAATTTATTTTTGGAGAAAAAGATGGAGTTACAATAAAAGAAAAAAAGACTATTACTAAAGAAGTAGTAGCCGATGATCCTATACACTTAGTAAAAGTTTTTGATGACATTGCAGGTAAAAAAGTAGGATATTTAGCTTATAATGGTTTTAGAAGTTCTTTTAATGATGAATTAAATGCTGCTTTCGGAGAATTAAAAGGTGCGGGAGTACAAGAGTTAGTTTTAGATTTAAGAATTAATGGAGGTGGATCTGTTTTAACTTCTGCTTACTTAGCTAGTATGATTCATGATGGCCCTGGTAACAACACTACATTTGCAGAATTAAGATACAACTCTAAACATACAGATAGAAATGCAAGAGCTCCTTTTTTTAATGAACTAGCTGTTTTTAATAGTGCTGGTGACAATACAGGTACGCAAGCCATTAACCGATTAAGTGGAATTAATAGACTTTATGTTTTAGCTTCAGATAGAACAGCTTCTGCAAGTGAAATGATTATAAACGGATTAAGACCTTTTATCGAAGTTAAAATTGTAGGTACTAAAACTACTGGTAAAAACGAAGGCTCTATTACTTTATACGATGCTCCTTCTAGCGATTTTACAGATGTTGATAAAGCTAATCCTGATCATAAAAACGCAATGCAACCTATTGTATTTCAGATATACAATAACTTAGGACAAAGTGATTATAGCGATGGTTTTGAACCAAATATCTTAATTGATGAAGCTACATCATGGAACAATATTTTACCTTTTGGAGATGAAAATGAAGTAGTTTTAAAAACTGCTTTAGATGATATTAGAGGGGTTTCTTCTAGATCTTCTAATTTTTCTAATAATAACTTTATTGAAAAGTTAGATGCTAAAATTAAAGAAAACAGATTTTCTTCTGAAATGTATATTGATGGTGATTTTTTAAAACTCACTAAATAAAACACAAATTGTTAATAAACTATAAAAAACTCGCAAAATTTTGCGAGTTTTTTTATACCCTATTACCAGCAAAAAAGTAAATTTGCAAATTAACAACACACAAACTAAAAATATAATGATTCATTTCTTTGGAAACATAAATAGCAAAGTATTTGCTGTTCAAACAACAAAAGAATTATCAACAGAAACTATTTCAAAGCTAACTTGGTTATTTGGTAATCAACAAAAAATAAACACAGCGTCTTTAGACGCTTTTTTTATTGGCCCCAGAGCAGCTATGATTACTCCATGGAGTACAAACGCTGTTGAAATTACACAAAACATGGGCGTTTCTGACATTCTAAGAATAGAAGAATTTGCGTCTGTTAGTGAAGATTTTTCTGATTTTGATCCGATGATCTCTCAAAAATTTAACGGTTTAAATCAAGATAGTTTTACCATAGACATTCAACCAGAACCTATTTTAGAGATTGATGATATACAAACTTACAATAAACAAGAAGGTCTATCTTTAAGTGAAGAAGAAGTTACTTATTTAGAAAATGTAGCTTCTAAAATAGGAAGAAAATTAACAGATTCTGAAGTTTTTGGTTTTTCTCAAGTAAACTCAGAACATTGTCGTCATAAAATTTTTAATGGAACTTTTATTATTGATGGAGAAGAAATGCCTACTTCTTTATTTAAATTAATAAAAGAAACCTCCAAACAACATCCTAATGATATTGTTTCTGCATACAAAGATAATGTTGCTTTTATAAAAGGGCCTAAAGTGGAACAATTTGCACCGAAAAGTGCTGAAAAACCTGATTTTTACGAAACAAAGGAATTTGAATCTGTAATTTCATTAAAAGCAGAAACACATAACTTTCCTACCACAGTTGAGCCATTTAATGGTGCTGCAACAGGTTCTGGTGGAGAAATTAGAGATAGACTTGCTGGAGGAAAAGGTTCTTTACCTTTAGCTGGTACTGCCGTTTATATGACTTCTTATTCTCGTTTAGAAGAAAACAGACCTTGGGAGCAAAAATTTGAAGCCAGAGAATGGTTATACCAAACTCCAATGGATATTTTAATAAAAGCTTCTAACGGAGCTTCTGACTTTGGAAATAAATTTGGACAGCCTTTAATTTGTGGTTCTGTATTGACTTTTGAGCATGAAGAAAATTCTTCTTCAAGTGCATCAAAAGCAAGAAAATTAGGATATGACAAAGTAATTATGCAAGCTGGAGGAATCGGATATGGTAAAGCAGATCAGGCTTTAAAAGACACTCCGAAAGAAGGGGATAAAATTGTAATTCTTGGTGGTGAAAACTACAGAATTGGAATGGGGGGAGCAGCTGTTTCCTCTGCTGATACTGGAGAATTTGAGTCTGGTATCGAATTAAACGCAGTACAACGTTCGAATCCAGAAATGCAAAAACGTGCTGCCAATGCTGTTCGTGGAATGGTAGAAAGTGAAGAAAATTTTATTGTTTCTATTCATGATCATGGTGCGGGTGGACACTTAAATTGTTTATCTGAATTAGTAGAAGATACTGGTGGTAACATTAACGTAGATAAACTACCTGTTGGTGACCCTACCCTATCTAATAAAGAAATTATAGGAAACGAGTCTCAAGAAAGAATGGGATTAGTTATTGCAGAAAAACATTTAGATACTTTACATAAAATTGCAGAACGTGAACGTTCTCCAATATATACTGTTGGAGATGTTACCGGAAATAATCGATTTACTTTTGAATCTAAAACCACAGGCGATAAACCAATGGATTTAGCTTTAGAGGATATGTTTGGAAGTTCTCCTAAAACAATTTTAAAGGATACAACCGTTCTTAGAAATTATAAAAATTCAAGATATAAAACTAAAAACTTACAAATCTATTTAAAGCAAGTTTTACAATTAGAATCTGTTGCTTGTAAAGATTGGTTAACTAACAAAGCAGACCGTTGTGTTGGTGGTAAAGTTGCAAAACAACAATGTGTTGGTCCTTTACAAATTCCATTAAATAATGTTGGAGTGATGGCATTAGACTATAATGGTAAAGAAGGAATTGCTACTTCTATTGGCCACTCTCCTATTTCAGGACTAATAGATCCTGAAGCAGGAAGTAAAAATTCTATTGCAGAAGCTTTAACAAATATTGTTTGGGCACCATTAAAAGACGGTTTACAGTCTGTCTCTTTATCGGCAAACTGGATGTGGCCTTGTAAAAATGAAGGAGAAGATGCTCGTTTGTATAAAGCGGTAAAAGCAATTTCTGAATTTGCTATCGGTTTAGGTATAAATGTACCAACAGGTAAAGATTCTCTTTCGATGAAACAAAAATATGCGAATGAAGAAGTGATTTCTCCTGGTACAGTTATTATTTCTGCTGCTGCAAATTGTAACGAAATTTCAAAAGTTGTAGAACCTTTATTTCAATTAAATAAAGGAAATATCTATTATATTAACCTTTCTCAAGATGATTTTAAATTAGGAGGAAGTTCTTTTCATCAAGTTTTGAATACTATTGGTAATCAAGCTCCAACTATTCAAAATACAGATTTTGTAAAAAACACTTTTAACACCATACAAGAGTTAATTAAAGAAGGAAAAATTACTGCTGGTCACGATGTTGCTTCTGGTGGTTTAATTACTACTTTATTAGAATTATGTTTTGCAGATGTAAATATTGGAGCTAATTTAGATTTTACGAATTTAAAAGAAGAAGACAGTATTAAATTGTTGTTTGCTGAAAATTCAGGGATTGTTTTTCAAGCAGATCCTTCTGTAGAAGTTCTTTTAGCGAAGAATAATGTAGAATTTTTTACTATTGGTACGGTTACAGAATCTGATAGATTGAATATTAAAAACGGAACGGATGTTTTTGCTTTATCTGTTTCAGAACTAAGAGATACTTGGTATAAAACATCTTATTTATTAGACCAAAAGCAAACTGCTAATGGTTTAGCGAAAGATCGTTTTGATAATTATAAAAATCAACCTTTAAAATACACTTTCCCAACACATTTTACAGGAAAATTGAAAGATGTGGTTTCGACTACACTCCACCACCAAAAGCCAAAAGCAGCCATTATTCGTGAAAAAGGTTCAAATTCTGAACGAGAAATGGCAAATGCGATGTATTTAGCTGGTTTTGAAGTAAAAGATGTGCATATGACCGATTTAATTTCTGGTCGTGAAACTTTAGAAGATATTCAATTTATTGGTGCTGTTGGAGGTTTCTCTAACTCCGATGTTTTAGGTTCTGCTAAAGGTTGGGCTGGCGCATTTTTATATAATGAAAAGGCAAATACTGCTTTAAAGAATTTCTTTGATAGAGAAGACACTTTATCTGTTGGAATTTGTAATGGAGCGCAATTATGGATGGAATTAGATTTAATTAATCCAGATCATAAAGTACATGGAAAGTTAGTACATAACGATTCTAAAAAACACGAAAGTTCATTTACTTCTGTAAAAATTCAAGAAAATAACTCTGTAATGTTATCTTCTTTAGCTGGAACAGAATTAGGAGTTTGGATTTCTCATGGGGAAGGTAAATTTAGTTTACCTGAAACGGAAGAAAATTATGATATTGTTGCTAAATATGGTTATGAAGGCTATCCTAATAATCCGAATGGATCTGACTATAACACCGCAATGCTATGCGATAAAACAGGCCGTCATTTAGTAACCATGCCACATATTGAACGTTCTACTTTTCAATGGAATTGGGCTAATTACCCACAAGATAGGCAAGATGAAGTTTCTCCTTGGTTAGAAGCTTTTGTAAATGCTCGTAAATGGATTGAAAACAAAAAATAAGGGTAATATACCATTAAAAAAAGATCATTTTTACTATTGAAAATGATCTTTTTTTTGATAATGATTGTTCTCTTCTCAGAAAACGTTTACAAATATATCTTTATTAACAGATGAAGCACAGTTACCATTCAAATTATGTTTTTAAGCTTTATTTCATATTATATTTAGTATCTAAATACAGTTTCTCTACTTTGTCTCTTGCCCATGGAGTTCTTCTTAAAAACTTTAAACTAGATTTTATAGAAGGATTTGAATTAAAACAATTAATAGTAATTAATTGTCCAAGTCTTTTCCATCCATAAAAATCAACAAGAAAATCTAGAATATCGACTAACTTTATTCCGTGTAACGGATTATTGGGTTGTTCTTCGCTCATATTCTTTTACCAATCTATAGGAAAATAATCTTTTAAAAATTTACCACACCAATGTTTTCCTGTATTAATACCATCAATTAACGGATCCATAACTCTTGCAGCACCATCTACAATATCTAAAGGAGGTTGAAAATCATGAATTTCTACTTTCTTTTTGGATAGTTCTGCCGGATCTTCATCGGTAACCCAACCAGTATCTACCGCGTTCATATAAATTCCAGACTTAGCAAAAGTAGCAGCAGAAGTATGTGTTAACATATTTAAAGCAGCTTTTGCCATATTGGTATGCGGATGCCTATCTTCTTTCTTAAAACGATGGAATTTACCTTCCATAGCAGAAACATTAATAATGTGTTTTTTTCCCGTGTTTTCTTTCATCATTAAATTAGACAAACGATTACACAACACAAAGGGAGCAACAGAATTTACTAATTGTACTTCTACCATTTCGGTAGTTTCAATTTCGCCTAATTTTAAACGCCAGCTATTTGTTTTTCTTAAATCTACCTGCTGTAAATCGGCATCTAATTTTCCTTCAGGAAATACTTCTGCTGTTTGCAATGAATTATCAAAACTGTATGGTATTTGCGATAACTCTGCAGAATTTCGTAAGCCAATACCAGGTTCAGGTCCGTGCCAAGTAACTGGTAGCACATTATTTTTGCTTGTTTTAGAAGTACTAACACTTAAATCTTTTAATTCTTGCAAACAAGCTACATGATTTTTTAACAACGGCTGTGCTTGTTTTGGTAATTTTTCTATTGGTAATTTTTCATTTTCCATTAAATGGAAATAGAAACCAGAAGGACGCCTTACTGTTTGTGCAGCATTATTTATTAAAATATCTAATCGATCGTATTTTTGCTCTATGTAATTACAAAAAATCTCTACACTCGGTATATGTCTTAAATCTAAACCATGAATATGTAAACGATCTTTCCATTGTTTGTAATCCTCTTCTTTCGCATATCTAATTGCAGAATCAGCAGGAAAACGTGTAGTAGCAATAACTGTTGCTCCAGAGCGTAACAACATTAAAGTAATATGATACCCTATTTTTAATCGAGATCCAGTAATAACCGCTACTTGTCCGGTTAAATCTGCAGTTTGAAAACGTTTTGCATAATTTAAATCCCCACATTCTTTACACATAGTATCATAGAAATGATGCAGCTTGGTAAATTCCGTTTTACACACATAACAATTTCTTGGTGATTCTAACTCTAATTCTGTATCAGGAATAGCAGCAGCAGCTAATAATTTAGGAGCTTCAAAAATAGCCGCTTCTCTAGCCTTTCGTATTCCTGTTTCTTTTCTAGCGTGTTTTTCTCGTTCTATTTTTTTACGCTTTGCTGCCTTTTTCGCATCTTTTCTCCTTCGTTGAAATTCATCACGATTAGGTCTTGTTAATGCGCCTGCTACTTTAAACAAAGCAACTCTTTGTGCTTCTGGTAACTCAAAAATTTGATTGGTATCGTCTAATAGTTTTTGTAATGTAGCAATACATATATCTACTTCTTCATTTAAATTATCTTCCTTCATAAAATAAGCTTACTTTTTTTTATTAGATATCTTTAATTTATCAGATTTCGTTTTTGTTTGTATTAAATAATCAGCTAAAATTTTATCTACTAACTCTTCTTTTGTTAAATGACGAAAAATGGTCTTTATTTTTGCTTTAAAATCTTCTGAAACGTCACGATTTGGTTTTGTTTTAAAAATTTTACGAGCCCATAATAATCCATTATTTTCTTCTATACTCTGTGCGTCTGCCTTTTTAAACACTTTAAACACAATACCTAATTCCTCTTCAAAATCTTTAATATCCTCTTTCTCTTCTTCTTGTAAAATGGTTAATGAAAAACCTGTTGCTCCTGCCCTAGCTGTTCGTCCTGTTCTATGCACATAAGCATCATATGTATCTGGTAAATGATAGTTAACTACATAAGAAATATCTTTCACATCAATACCACGAGCTGCTAAATCTGTAGCTACTAAAATATCGATATGCCCTTCTCTAAACTGCCCCATAATTCGATCTCTAATTCCTTGGGTTAAACTACCATGAATAGCACCTGAAGAGAATTTATTAATCGCTAAGTTTTTTGCTAATTTATTAACTGCTGCTTTTGTTTTACAAAAAATAATACCGCGTTCTCCTTCCCTAGAATTTAAAAAATGAAGTAATACTTCTAATTTTTCTATAGGTTCTACAACTATATAATTATGCTCTATAGCCTGATTACCCACAGTTTGCATGTCTGCTTCAATTTGCAAGACATTTTTAGATAAATTATTTTGAATTAATTGTTTTATCGTACCAGGTAAAGTTGCTGTAAATAATAAGGTTCTTCTATTTTTTGGTAGTTCTTTGGTTATGTTTCCTAAATCTTCTTTTAAAACACTTACCATTTCATCTGCTTCATCTAAAACAAGATAACTACAGTTTTTAATATTAATAGCTTCTCGTTTTATTAAATCGACTAAACGACCAGGAGTAGCAACAATTATATGTGTGTCTTCTTTTAAACGTTCTATTTGTGGTTTTATAGGAGTTCCTCCACAAATAGATGCTATTGAAATATTGGTACTATGTGTGGAAAAAGACTGTAAATTCGTAAAAATCTGTTGTCCTAGTTCTCTTGTTGGAGCTAAAATAACAGCTTGTATGTTTGTTAATTCTGTATTTACTAACTGTAATAAAGGTACTCCAAAAGCGGCTGTTTTACCAGTTCCTGTTTTTGCCAGAGCTACAACATCTACCTTTCTATTTAGTAGAATAGGTATTATTTTTTCTTGAATAATAGTAGGAGTTGTAAAATGTAAATCACTTAAACTTTGTTGAATTTGTTTATTAATTCCTAACTCTGAAAACTGTTTGGACATAAAAATATTTTTTGCAAAGATAATGACACTTTTATAGGGAACTTCATCTATTTTAAAATATTAATTTTACATTGTTTTCTCTAGGGAAAATTTATGTTATTTTAAAAGGTTCTATCTATGATTTAAAATAATAAATCGTTGACTACTCTACAAGTTTAAAAGCCTATCTAAATATTTTAAGTATAATTTAAAAGGAATAATAATTATGTAAACTTAAAAACATTATGACTATAAATATAGTTTTATGACTATTTTTATAGTCATAACTAAAAAATAACTCTATATTTGTAGCATGAATGAATTAACAAAAGCAGAAGAACAGGTAATGAAATACATATGGAAATTGGAAAAAGCATTCCTTAAAGATATTGTAGAACAATTTCCTGAACCCAAGCCTGCATATACAACTATATCTACTGTAGTAAGGGTTTTAGTAAAAAAGGAGTTTTTAAAATTTGATACTTATGGTAAAATTCGCCAGTATTACGCGAATGTTTCTAAGGAAACATATTTTAAAAAACATATGAAAGAGGTTATTGGGAATTTTTTTAACGGTTCTCCTAGCAAATTTGCTTCTTTCTTTACTAATAATGAAGATTTAGGCATAACTGAATTAGAAAAAATGAAATTAATGCTTGAAAATAAAATTGAAAAATTAAAAGCTAAAAATGAATAATACACTCCTTTATATACTGCAAGTTACTTTCGTATTTTCAATATTGTATATTTTGTATACTCTTGTTTTAAGTAACTTAACTTTTCATAAAATAAATAGAATTGTATTATTACTATTATTACCAATTTCTGTTATAGTACCATTTTCAAATACTATATTTCCTTCATTATCTATAGAAATTAAAGAAATTCCTTTATTGGAATCTGTACACTTTGATACTGTAATTTTTGAGTCAGTAAATTCTGATACTGTCTCTAACCAATCTTTAGAAGTTCTTGAAACACCTACTGTAGTAAATTCCTTTAACTATACAATAGTATTAATCACTGTCTATTTTTTAATGCTTTCTATATATTTAACACGTATTTTAATTACAACAAGGAAGTTATTTTTACTAAAAAACAATGCTATAGTAGAACAAAAGAAAGGGTATCAGTTTGTTAAAGTAGATGTACCAGAAATATTCTCTTACTTCAATTGTATTTTCATTCCTAAACATCAAATTAAAGAATATGATGAACAAATTATAGAGCATGAAAAAATCCATATTCAATTAAAACATTCTTGGGATGTATTATTTACTGAAATATATATCTGTTTTTTTTGGTTTAACCCTCTGGTATATTTTTATCGAAAATCATTAAAATCTATACATGAATTTCAAGCAGACGAAGGTGCACTTCAAAAAGGTATTAAAACCTCTGAATATATAGGTTTATTATTAAAAAGTTTAGAGCTTGAAAAACCTAATAATCTATATAATTACTTCAATCAACCTATTTTAAAAAAAAGAGTAATAATGATGACTAAACCTACCTCTAATGGCATAGCGAAACTTAAATACATTTTATTATTACCAGTTTGTGCATTTTTAATTTCAGCATTTACATCTCCAATTATTGAGAATAATGAATATTTAGATATATTAGGAATCTCAAATTTTATAAGTACTCCTCCTTCCCTATTCCCTGTAAAAAATGCTACAAAAAACGATATTTCATCCTATTTTGGAGAAAAAGCAAGACGTCCAAAAACCAAAAGAGATGTAGCACATAGAGGTATTGATATTAAAGCTAAAATCGGAACTCCCATTTTTGCAACTGCTGATGGAATAATTAAGGAAGCTTCTATGAAAGGTAAATGGGGAAATTTAATTATAATAACCCATGCAGATGGATATGAGACTTGGTACGCACATTTAAATGCATTTAATATTAATGTAAAGGAAGAAGTTAAAAAAGGTGCTATTATTGGGTATGTTGGTAATACCGGCTTTTCAACAGGCCCTCATTTACACTACGAAGTAAAACAACATGGAAAACACTTAAACCCTATTGCTTTTTTAGGCAATAATACTAAGAAAGTTGTTATTGATGTTAGTCATGGCGGAAAAGATGGAGGCGTTAGTTTAGGAGGATTAAACGAAAAAAAAATAGCTTTAAATATTGCGAAAAAAATAAAGGCTTTAAATAAAAATGAAAATATAGAGATCATTTTAACTAGAGATTCAGACCAATTTATCTCTCTAAATAAGCGCGCTAAAAAAATTAATAAATTGAAGCCTGATTTTGTAATTTCTTTACATCTGAATTCTGACAAAGACAAAAATAAAAATGGAATGGAGATATTTGTTAGTGATAAAAATAAACAGAAAGAAAAATCTGAAAAACTGGCTGCTAATCTTTTTAATAGCTTTAAAGATCGCACTGTAAAAATTAAAAAAGCAGATCTATATCTTCTAAAAAATATAGAATACCCTATTACTTTAATTGAAATGGGATATTTATCAAATAAAAAAGATAGAGAATTTTTAACTTCTGAAAACGGACAACTTGAATTGGCTTCCTTGGTACTTAAAGCAATAAAATAATACTCTTTTATTAAATATTTTTTGGACAAATAATAGTTCTCTTTTTAAGTAGAACAGGATAACTACATCTATTAATGATTTAAACCTCTTTAATAATAACCCTAAAAACATTTTTAATAATTGATACCATACAAACAAATATGTAACGGAGAACAATATGATAAACTATAATTATTTAAGAAGCTTACAAATGAAACAGATCATAACTATAATTATTATTTTTTTAACAATACAAATTTCCAGTCAGTCTAAAGTAAGTTTTACATTTGATGATGGGTCTACAGGGAATAGACCAAATTATACTTTTGATGAATGGAATTCAATGCTTTTAAAAAAACTTAAAGATGCCAATATTGAAGCTATGTTTTTTGTTACTGGAAAAGATAAAACTGGTTTAAAAGGAAAAAAACTATTAGAAAGCTGGAATAATAATGGTCATAAAATTGCAAATCATACATTTAATCATTCAAATTATAACAATAAAAACCATTCCTTTAAACAATTTAAAAATGACTTTATTAAAAATGAGAGCATATTAAATAAGTATTCTAACTATTCTAAGTTTTTTAGATTTCCTTATTTAAAGGAAGGGAATACTCGGGAAAAGATTGATTCAGTACGAACTTTTTTAAAACAACAAAATTATAGAAATGGTCATGTAACTATAGATGCATCAGATTGGTATATTGACAGTCGATTAGTCAAACGTTTGAGAAAAAAACCTAATTCTGATATAACTGATTTTAGGAAATTCTATTTGAATCATATTTGGGAACGAGCTCAATTCTACGAAAAACTATCCTTAGAAATAAATGATAAGCACATTAATCACACTCTTTTATTACATCATAATTTGGCGGCGGCTCTTTTTATAGACGATCTTATTAAAATGTTTAAAGAAAGAGGATGGGAAATAATACCTGTGTCTAAAGCATATGAAGATTCTATTTATAAAAAAACACCAACCTATGCAGGCGAGAGTTTCATATATGCACAAGCAAAAGATTTAAAAAAATACAAAAGCATTTTACGCTACCCTGCAGAAGACGGCAAATATGAAAAACAAAAAATGGATGTATTAGGTTTATAAGAACCTAAAATATAAAAACAAGCTATACTTTTTAACACTATCACTATGAAATCATTACGCATATTCTTTTTTTTACTTTGTTTATCTATTAATAACTATGGACAGATTGACACTTATTTTGAAATTGATAAAAAAATTATAAATCAAGTAATTTTACAAGATTCTTTAAAAGACATAAAAAAAGACAGTTTATCAAACCTGTGGCTAACAAAAAACTGGAATACATCTACTTATAATCCTTATAGAAAAGAAACACAAACAGTTCCTTTTAATATAATTTTCACCGATAGCATTTACAATTCTCCCATTAAGCGCAAAAAAGTAATAACATCTCGTTATGGCTGGCGCAATAGAAGAGCACATAAAGGAATTGATATAGACATTATTACTGGTGATAATATTATGGCGATGTTTGACGGAAAAGTGCGCTATGTAAATTCAACTAAAGGACATGGAAAAGTGGTTATAATTCGTCATTATAATGGATTAGAAACTTTATATGCGCATTTATCTAAACAATCGGTAAAGGTAAATGATATCGTTAAAAAAGGGCAAGTTATTGGTAAAGGTGGTGAAACTGGAAATGCTAGAGGAAGTCATTTACACCTTGAGGTAAGTTTTAAAGGAATATATATACATCCAGAGTACCTATTTGATTTTGGAGAAAAAAACAAAATACGTTCTAAAAATATATGGGTAACTAAAAACTGGGTAACTCCATACCTCCACAATTCGAAACGACAAAGCGCTATTTCTATTTGTACTACTTATGAAGAAGCTATACAAAGTAATAGAAAACGTAAAGAAGTATATGTTGTAAGAAAAGGAGATACGCTCTCTAAAATTTCAATTAAACATCATGTATCTATAACTTCAATATGTAAAACAAATGCCATTCGTAAAACGAGCATCCTTAAAGTTGGTCAAAAATTAGTTTTAGTTCAATAACATAAATAAGTATCTTTGATTTACTTAATTTTCTGTGCTTATAAAACAAATAACCATGTATTTATCAAAAAAACAACTTTCATTATACATTTCTTTAATTTTTACCTTTATCGTTTTTTCTTGTAAAGACGTAAAAAAAGAGGAAAAAACACCTGTTATAGATACTACAAAAAATAGTTTAAAAACAGCGCTTACTTTTTATAGTTCTTTTGATAAAGGAGTAACTGCTGATTTTGCTTTAGGAGATGCACAAATGTATACTGTACCTAATAGAAAACTTATTGATTCGGCTAAAGTTGGATTGCATAAACCAGATATTACTGTACAAGAAGGAAAAGGTAAATATGGTGCTGGTTTAGTGTTTACAGAACGTAGTTCTGGAAATATTTACTATCCTAGTGAAAAAAACATCGCTTATAATACAGAAAACTGGAGTGGCGCTATTTCTTTTTGGTTAAGTTTAGATCCTGCTACCGATTTAAAACCTGGTTATTGCGATCCTATTCAAATTACTGATGTGAGTTATAATGATGCTGCTATTTGGGTAGATTTCACTAAAGAAAACCCTCGAGATTTTAGATTAGGTGTTATTGGTGATAGAGAAGTATGGAACCCAAACCCTGAAGGCCCTGATAATGAAAATCCTATTTTTAACAAACGCCTTACAGGAGTTAAAAATCCGCCATTTGGCACCAATAAATGGACACATATTTTAATTAATTTCTCTGGACTAAATAGTACTAATGGAAAAGCTACTTTGTATATGAATGGTAATAAAATGGGGACTAGAGAACAAATTAAAACTCCTTTTACTTGGGAGCTCTCGAAATCTAATATTTATTTAGGTTTAGGTTATATTGGTCTAATGGATGATTTATCAATTTTCAATAGAAATTTAACAAAAGAAGAAATTACAGCATTGTATACCTTAGAAAATGGAGTGCATAGTCTTTTAAATACTAAATAATAATTTAATAAATCTATTTGAATTCGATAAGGAAATCGACATCTAAATGATGTACCTAACTCGTCAAAACGATCTATTTTTTAGCAAAGAATTTTATAACATATTTTAATGATTTTGAAAGTTATAATTTTAGAAATTGATATATCAAATCATTAGTGTCCGATAAAAAAAGCCTCAATATTTGATTTTTCGTATATATCGATTAAATCTCTCACCAAATAATCGATATGAGTAAAAGTACTATTTTTTTCGGACAGCCTAT
>CANMJA010000028.1 GCA_947498055.1 uncultured Tenacibaculum sp. | reverse complement strand
ATTTACTTCTATTCGCCCTGAATCTACAGCACAATTTGCATCTGTAGGTACTACTGTACCTGTTAATTGTGGGTTAATTAATGAAGTTACTGTATTCTCACATCCCTTGCCATCTATAATTCGTACTGAATTATCACTTCCTATTAATAAACCCGAATTTATTGTATAAGTTAATGGGCTTCCTACAGTTGGTGTTCCACTCACTGATCCAATTGCTGTAGCCGAGCCATTTAAATAAATATTGAATGGAGATGCTCCTGATGTAATTGAGACTACAACCTCTTCATTACTACCATCGTAACAAACTACTGGATCTAATGTGAAATCTACAGAAGCTGGTGGATCTATAACAATTTCAAACGGAGTACATCCAACTTTATTTACCACCATATTTACATTATCAATGAAATTACCTATAGACAAACTTCCTGTAGCTGTAGAAACTGCTACGAAAGAAATAACTGTAGTAGTTTGACCCGCTGGTACTGTATAATTTCCACTATATGAACCCCATGCAGTATTTCCATCACTCATATTTTGTGTAAAGTCTGAAGGCGATGGCGTTAAACTTCCTCCTATTCTTACTTGAGCTACATCTGTTCCTGATCTTCCTCTATGATCTAAAGACCAAGAAATTACATCTCCTGGTAATGTACAAAATTCTTGATATAGAGCAGAAGGTAGATTTGCATTTAACTCTGCAAAATAGATACCATCAGAAGCTGGTACTCCACCATTTCCACTTCTCCATATTTCTATTTGATTATCTGCATCAGTATCCCATCCTTCAATATTATCTTCACTTGTAATTCTAAATGTGGATATTGGTGGAGTAATATTTTCAAAACTTCCATTTGAAAAAGGATCTGTAGAACAACCACACTCAGTACAATTGTTATCATCTCTAATATTAACTGTATAAGTACCTGCTGATAATCCAGAAAAAACTGTTGAAGTTTGCCAAGTCATTCCACCATCAATACTAAATTCATAAGGAGGTGTTCCTCCATTACCTTGAACAGTAACTGATGCTGTATTTGCTGTAGTACAACTAGATGTTGTTGTTATAGAACCTGAAACTGTTAAAGGCATTGGTTCTGTTATTCTAACATCACCTAAATTTCTTTCACATACTCCTTCCCTAACTCTCACATTATGTATACCTGCTTCAACTCCCACAATTCTAAATGGATTATCCGAAGTTGATGTCCATGTTGCTCCTCCGTCTATTGTATACTCATAACTACCTCCATTAAAATTATTAGCTGATACAGTTATCGTTCCATTATCTGATCCATTACACTCAGAATTCGTACTACCTAATAGAGTACCTGTAAATTGTTGATTTTGTAACACATTGATAATAAAATCTCTTGGACACGCTCTGGGCGTTCGTACTGTAAATGTATGTGCTGCTGGGTTTACGTTTGTAAACACATTCGAAGTTTGCTCAGCGCCTCCATCTATACTATATGTATAAGTTAAATTAGGAATGGTAGGAGGATTAAGTGTTACAGTTGCTGTACCATCACAATTATAATCAATAGTATTCGGAATATCTGGAATCACAGGATGTGAATCTACATTTATTGTACTTACTGGTGTCACACAGTTATTACTATCTCTAACTGTTAACACATAAGTTCCAGGAGTTATATTATTTTTAATTAATGAACTAGAATAATTTCCATTAACCCCATAAACATAAGGACCAACTCCGCCTGTTGCTGCAGTAAATGTAATTACTCCATTAGGTTGAGTACAGGTTGAATCTGTTGTTAAACTAGCTGTACTACTTGGAGTTGAAACCGTACCTATGTCTATTGGTCCTACTGGATAATTACAAGAAAATCCATTTTTTGTAGCTCTTATATCTATCGTATAAGACCCTGCAGGTAGACTATTGAAAAAGTTTGAATTTCCATAAGTACTTCCTCCATCTATACTGTATTCTAATGTATGTCCTATTACTCCTGGAGGGTTAACTGTAGTAATAGTTATTGTTCCTCCCGAAGAACAAGTGACATCTGTATGTGATTCTGTGAATTGTAATTCTTCTTCTAATAGTATGGTTACAGGAGATGAAATTTGAGTACAATTATTATCATCTATTACAATGAATTCATAGGTTCCTTCTGAACCTGAAGGTACATTAAATGGTGAGGATAAATTATAACTAGGAATATCACTAATATTAGCATAAAAAACTGGTGGAGCTATTGCCGTTGCAGAAGGCACGTAAGACCAAACAGCAAAACCATATCCTGATGCAGGAGGAGTACCTCCACTACCTGTTATAGTAATTCTACCATCTGTACAATTAATATCTTTTGTATTTACCGCTGTAATATTTAATCTATCTGGAACATTAAATGCAGGTGTATCACGTGTAAAGGAACAACTATTATCATTCCCCATTACCTCTACTGTGTAAACACCAGAACTAGTTACTGGAAAATCTACAGACCTATCTGTTGTTGGTCCAAAACTATTAATTACAGAGCTCCCTCTTAATATTCTATAGGTATATGAACCAGATGTTGGACTGTTTATTCTTACACTTATTTCCCCAGTATCTCCTTCACATAAAATTGGATCTGTATCAATAACTACATCCATATCAACAAGCCTTACTTCTTCATCTTCAGAAAGATACACACAACTAGTCCTATCGTTTTTAATGTATATATCATACAGACCTTCATCTCCTACTGGCACAGTAAATACAAAAGGAGCATTTAATGGCGTGCTAGGCTGATAATCAGAATCCACAGGCTCTGGAGCATTGGCTCTTACGATAGCATATTCATAGTCATTAGGTGCTCTTACTGTTATGCTACCTGGAGTATTACATATAATATTCTCTATTTGTATATCGGGTGTAATAGGACCTTTAAATATATCAAAATAATAACGTTGTGGAGGACAGGTAGGGTGCTCTACAACTAATCTATACCTTCCTTCTTCTGAAAAAGTTCTTATTGGATTATTTGCATCTGTAGTTACTGATGACCAAACACCATTTATATCTGGACATTTAGAGGCTTCCGAAGGAGGAGAACTTGATACACCAGTTAATATTTCCCATTTTATTGTAGTGGGTGCACCTAGCCCTGTATTTATGGTACGAGAATCTGAAGAACCACAAAGATAAATTTCTGCTAATTGTAAATTACTATCGGTAGTACAAGTAAAAACTTCATCTGCAAAAGGTATGATAGGATTAGTAGCTGTACCGAAGGATGACACATTAAATGTCTCATCAAAAGGAACACAAGCTGATGGTGAACCTGGTGGGTTTTCTTTAGTAACTGTATAAGTTCCTGCTGCACTTACGGTAATAGTTTGTGTATTTCCTATTACTCCTGAGCTATCTCTCCATTCATATGAACCAAAGCCATCTCCTGCAGTTAAATCAACAGAAGTACCACATAATGTAACATTTTGCGCAGAACTACTACAAGTACTTATATCTACTAAAAAATTAGACGATCCTGCTATTCCGAAATTACAAGCATCTATACCAGAAACACTAGGCTCATTATCTACATTTACTCCTCCTCTGAGCCCATCATATTTTGCAAAAGCCTGATTTTCTATGATATTTGAACAAACATCGGTTAATAAATTACAATCAGTGACAACTTGTACACGAAATCGTATTTCATGTTCTTCTCCTTTCTCTTGTACAAGATCATCTGCTATAGATAAAACAAATTCTCCTCTAAATTCTGGAGATGTTGGTGGTGTATAACTATCTAAAGTTATACCAGTTGGTAATGAAGCCTCAAATTCTGCAAGGTCAAAAGTTATATTTTTAGGTAATCTATCTGTAATCTTAGTATTAATAGCATCATCTGTTCCAATATTCTGAAATGTAATATTATACCATAAATCAGCTCCCAAATTAACAGGAGTTGTGGAACCAGTTATATCAGTACCTGATGAATCTTCAACAGTTTTAACTAACTGAATATCTGGTTGAATTATTTCAATGGCCATTACATTTAAAAAAGGCCAATATACATCTCCACTAGTTGTAAATCGAACATCTAAACTTGTCTGATTATTTCTAATAATTGGGTTACCTAGATTATTAATTTCAAATAAATCTATATCAAAACCTAAGGTATTTTCACTGGCTAAATTTCTATCAGTAACAAAATTATCATATTTAGTAATACTTCCGTTAAAGAAATTTGTTTCTGGATTTCTAGTTGGTGTACTAACATTCACGTACCCACCTGCATTATTCTGAATTTGAAATCTATCTCCAGAAATAAAATTATCTCCTTCTAAAGCAGCAGTTAAAAACTGGGCTCTTACTGGCCCAGAAGGGATTGTAGTAAATCCTGTAAACTCTACATCTGTATTATTAGTACCATCAATAGTAGAAAAGCCATCGAATATATTAATATTTCTACTATCTTCTGTTTCATTTTCATAGATAACAACCATTACCCATCCTGCAGATCCTCCTAAACCATTTCTTTGATCCCAACCTGTAGTAGCTCTTATATTTCCTGCAAAATAATCTCCTTCAGGATTAGAAAGTGCCTGAACTTCTGCTGTAATATCTTTATAACACACATAAGGTCTTTGTGTTACAATACCGTTGTCATAAATAACATCCCCTGTTATATCTTGATAATTTTGCCCTGGCAGTTTAAATTTAATGTTTCTATAATCTCCTGGTCTTGCTCCTTCAGTTTCCCAATTATCATAAGGAAAAACACCTGCCCAATATAAACCTGCATGTACCACTCTTGAACAATCTGGTAAATCCAATGTAGATTTTGATGAAGAAAATGTATCAGCATTTCCAGGAATTCCCTCAGAATCATCAACATCTATGTAACTCATAAATAAATCACCATTATTAAAATCAACATCTCCAAACCTAGTATAAGTTGGTCTATTACAGAAATCTACATCTGAAACAAAATACAAATCAGAATCTAAAGGATTTGGGTGCTGTTCATTTGGACCTAGAACTGATACTAATGTATATGTAAAATCTCTATAACGCCTACCACATCTATCTCTAAAAATAGAAGTTCTGTTACTTCGAGTATATAGTTGAATCCCTCTCAGGTCTCTATTTAAAATATTATTTCCTACAAAAGTAACATTACCTTTAACATTTACTCCACCAACACCTAGTCTTTGTGTAAAAGGTACATCAGGCAATCTATTTGCCATAATATTACCTGGCGGTGTTTCCTTAACTTTTCTATCTTTTAACAGAAAATCTATATTTATTTTCTCTTTTTTTTGAGAAAAAGAAAAGAATAAATTAAAAACTATAAAAAGAAAAAGTATTTTTCTATTCATTTTTTGGGGATTTTAAAGTACAACTTCTAAACAACTGAAAATCAAAAACATTACTATAAATGTACGTTTTTTTTTTGTTTTTTAAAAATTATCTTATTCGTATTATATTTTTTATATCGTAATATGATCCATTTAAATTACTATTATATAATCTAATGATCTCTGCCCTATCATTTGTTTTATGGATATAAACATGTCGGTTTCCTGTTTTTGGATTCAAATAATAATCTGCATTTATGCCGTCTGCTTGTAATTCATCTAAAAGTCTATCTGCATATGCTTTTTTAGAGAAAACACCCACTTGTAAATAGTAACCTTCTTCTAAATCACCTATTTTTCTAACTGTTGTTACCCTTGCTCTTGGCTGCGGTTTAGGCTCTTTGTAAGTTTCTCCTTGTGCACCTAGAGTTATTTTCATGAGATATAAATTATCTATTGAAGATTTTTCTTTAGCTTCCTTAAGACTACTTATATCATTATCTTTTTTTGTATCACCATCTTTCTCCACTCCTTTTTTGCCAGTACCATTTACCTCTTCAATAATTTCATTTGCATCGTCTTTTTTACCAAAACGCTTATAATAAACTACATATTTATTATACTTAGGATCTTTAACATACCTAACCTTTAACTTTCTTTTCTTATATTTTTTAACTAAATCTTTTGCTTTATTAATATCTTTAAATTGATCAAAAGCAACATAATACATAGTACCTCCTCCTCCTGTTCTAACTATTTCTTTTTCTCTCCAAGGAGTATCTTTTCTTCTAGGTAAAGATTGGTCTTTTTCTTCTTTAGGTTTAACCTCCGTAGGTGTTGTTGAATTATTATTTTCTTTATCTTTACTACTATTATTTATATTAGTATTATTTCTTGGTTTTTCTTTTGTTGCTTCTTTAACTACCTTATCAGGATCTTTATTAAAAGTTCTTAATACTTCATTCACTTTTTTATTTAGTACATCTACAGAATCTTGCATTATTCTAATTTCTTTAGAAAGATCGTTATGTTCTGGGTTTTCGTACTCTTCTTTTCTACGTTCTATAGGTTCTGGTGTATTCGTTGGTAATGTTATTTTTACTCCTCCTCTTTTTCTACCTAATCTATAAATTAATCCAACTTCATTAGTACCACTTAGGTTTTCTTGTTTTTCATATGCAAAACCGATAGATAATCTTTGATTTAAATTAACACCAAAACCGGCATTCAAACCGTATAATTTATCATAACCTGCTTTAATCCAACCCGCTTTTGGTAAATCTACTAAAAATGTACCTGCATAAGAAAATCCATCTACTTTAGATCTCCTGGCTATACCTAACAATCTAAGAGTTGTATTTTCAAACAACCCTTTAGAAGTTTTTAACTTATAGCTGTAAGCTGCATGACCTGAAATTGTTTTATCTGCAAAAGAGGTTACTAAATTACTTGTTTTTAAATTAAAGTCTCCCAAATTTTCAAAAAACACTCCCACATCGAAGTTTCCAAAAGAAAAAGTTGCTGCAGGCTGTAAAACAACTACTGGTTTATCTTGATAATTATTTATTAATGGATCTGTTCCATTAGATAAAACTCTAGGTTGATCTATTCCTCTTCTACTATAAAAAAAGTTAAAACCAAATGTTAATTTATTTTTAGCTCCTAATTTTAGCTGATATGCATAATTAGCCATTGCTCCAAAATCTTTAAACACACCTATTTCTTGTTGAAAGAAAGCGATTCCGGCACCTACATTCTCTCTCATTTTTCCAGAATAACTAATAACATGTAACCTTGAAGCATCTTCAAATTCAATATTAGAACTTCTACTTATTGCTTCTATTGTAGATGTTTCTCTGTGTAATAACGAAAATGTTGGAACCGTCATAAAGTTATTAAACTTCATAAAGCTTCTTGAAGAAAATCCATTATATGCATCTTCACCTATACTTGTTTGCGAAAAACATGATAGGTTTAACATTATAAAAAACAATACTAAAGTAATTTTTTTTACCATAAAATTATTGCAATATAGAAATTGTTCCTGCTTTTATTAAATTATCACTTTTTATCACTTTAAAATAGAATAACATTCCATCCTTTAAATTATTGTCTATTGGCCAATTATTTTGATAATCTGTTGTATTTAACACTTCTTTACCTCTTGAGTTATATATAATTACCTGTACATCTGTTTGAAAAGCTAACCGATTAGGTAACTCCCATGTATCATTCAAACCATCTGCATTAAAAGGCGTTAATATATTTGGTATAATTAATTTACCATCATCTTCTACTACATTCACCTCTATTTCTGCTCTACAAGTATCTACTAAACCTACCAAAGTATAAGTTCCTAAAATATCTATTTCTAAAGTTTCGTTAGAAGATAATAAATCTCCTCCTTCGTTATACCATTCATAAGAATCTGCTCCTGTAGCTTCAAATCTCACTACTTCACCAGGTGTTAATAAAGCTGTTGAGGAAGGCGTAACTTCTAAAACAGATGCATCAAACTCTAAAACTTCTATCTGTGGTATATCATTAAGACAACCAAAACCTTCGAAAGTCACATTATACACCCCTACTTCATTAATTTCTACATTACTAGGGTCTGCTACTGTAAACTCTGTTCCATCTTTAAACCACTTATAAGTAAAACCAGAAACTACATCTAGATTAAAAGTTATAGTTCCTCCAGGACAGAGAGTATTTGATACCGAAGACGACATTAACTCGACTCCTGTTATTGTTAATAAGACATCTAATCTATTTGATTCAGAAGACATTGTTGCACTTATAGACACATTTAAATAATAATTACCATTATCATTATAAGAACCTATTGTTAACTGTTCATTGGTTGCTCCTGCTATTTCTATACCATCTTTAAACCACTGAAATGTTAAAATATCAATTTGATCTGATGTCAAATCATACTCGTTACCATCTGTTGCTTCTCCTTTAATTCCAACTATAGATAAAACAGTTTCTTCATTACTACAATCCGCATAATCTGAACCAGTTCTAATTGTTGGTACAATTTTAGATACATCTAACACTGTATATTCTGGTGACTTTTTAGACACAGGACATGATGATGAATTATCTACGACTACTGCACAATACACTCCTTCTTCAACAGCATTCCATTCTAATGAATTACTTGCTGGTAAAGGAACACCATCTTTAATCCATGTTACTGTAGCCGAACTTGAATTATGTTCTACAAATAACTTTACTGTTTCTCTTGGTAATCTAACTCTAATAGATTCCCCTACTATATTAACATCAAAACCAGCATCTGATTTTTGCTGCACAGTTACATCTTGCGATCTACTTGTACATCCACCAACTTCAATTTCTACATGATACACTCCAAACTGGTTACCTACTGGAGCTTCATATCTCGGTGAATAATCTGGTAAACCCGTTATTTGAGTACCGTCTCTAAACCATTTATATATAAATGAAGCATTATCATTATTTGCTACTAATTCATAGGTTTCATTAGCACATATTTCAACAGTATTATCTCCTTCTATCATCAAATCTGCTGGTGATACAGAAGTTACATCTATAATATTAGATTCTACTCCTGAAGTTGAATTTGTACAAGATCCATAATCTATAGCAGCCCTATATCTTCCTGGTTGTGATATTTCTAAAGAAGAATTTATTTCTCCTGAAATTATTACATTATCTTTATACCAAACATAATTAAAGTTTGGATCAATTTCATTCACTGAAATAGTTTGAGGAGTTCCACCACACAATACTACATCATTACCGTCATTTAATCTTAGAAAATCTGAAGTAGTATAATATGCTTCAAAAGGATCTGAAGCTGGTCCTGTCATAGCTGGTATTGTAGATCTTATTTGAATCCTATAATTTTCACCATAAGTTCCTACAGGCAAATCAAAATTTGCTTCAATATCTGTAAATGTCCTATTTTCTCCAGTTATTCGTCGTACATTAGTAGGTGAAGTAAAATCTCCATTAGGATCTGATAATTCAACTATAAATTCGTTATTAGCATCAAAAGTAACCCCTCTAAAATCAAATAAAAATTCTACATTCGTATTTCTATCGTTTCTACAAAAAAACGTAACTCCATTTTTTATCCTTGGTTTCTCTAAAGTTTGCCCATAAGAAGAAACACCAACTATGAAACATAGTAGTATAAAAACTAACTTTTTTATTTTAACACACTTACACATAATAGATGGGGACTATTAATTCTATAAACAATAGTATATAGTAAACACAAATATATTGATTTTATAATAAATCTAATATTTTTTTGCCATATTTTACTTTTTTAACATAATTTTCATCAATAAAAAAACTAATTAATTAATTATTAGGTTATCATAATTATTAAATCTGCTGATAATTGTTTTAAAAAAAACAATAGAATACTTTTATTATAAATAATACGTTAATTTTACGGCTTTACTATGGTAATATTTTATATGTTTAAATATACTTCTTTTTTTATTTTTTTTGTTTGTCTTTTTGGTTATTCACAAACTGGAGGTACTAATACTTTGTCTTTTTTAAACACATCTGCAAATGCAAGACAGACTGCTTTAGGCGGAAAAATATTAACTCTTTTAGGAAATGTAGATCAACCAAAATGGAATCCTGCTACTATAAATTTAGATTTAGATCGAAATATTTCTGTAAACTACACTAGTTACTTAGCTGATATAAGTATAGGTTCTGTATCTTACGCACAGCGATTTAGTAGATATTCTCAAACATTTCATTCTAATATTACCTATGTAAATTATGGTACTCTTATTGCCGCAGATACAGAAGGAAATGAAACTGGCACTTTTAATGCTAGCGACATTGCTATATCTTTAGGCTATTCTTATCAAATTCCTACTACAAATATTCATGTTGGCGGAAATTTAAAATTTATTCACGGAGCTATTGCCAATTTTTCTACAAATGCTTTTGCTTTAGATTTTGGTGCAATTTATTATCATAGCAGTAAACCTTATATATTTTCTTTAGTTCTAAGGAATATAGGAACTCAATTAACCTCTTTTAATGGAGAAATAGAAAAACTTCCTTTTGAAATAGCTATTGGTGGTTCTTACTTACTAGAAAATGTACCTATTCGTGGTTATGTTACCATAGATAACCTACAAAAATGGAATATTAGTACTTCTAATCCTTCTAATAATAGTATTGATCTAGATGGTAATGTAACAAAAGAAGACATTTCTTTTATTGATAATGCTTTTCGTCATGTTATTATAGGTGCCGAGTTATTTCCTAAAAGAGCTATTAATTTAAGAGTTGGCTATAATTTTAGAAGAAGTAGAGAACTACAATTACAAAACGTACGAACTTTTGGTGGCGTTTCTTTTGGTTTTGGTTTACGAATGAATAAAGTAAAATTAAACTATGCTTATTCTCAGTTTCACTCAGCCTCTAATGTTAGTACTTTTGGTATTTCTATTGATTTAAATAAAGGGAGATTATTACGAAACTCTACAAAACATTAAATATAATACCTTTCAAATGCATTATCTAACCTTTATATTTGCATAGTTTTTATTTTAATATGAAAGACAATAAAATTACCATAGCAATTGATGGGTTTTCATCTACTGGAAAAAGTACCATAGCTAAACAATTAGCTAAAAAATTAAATTATATTTACGTAGATACTGGTGCTATGTATAGAGCAGTTACTTTATATGCTATGCAACAGAACTATATAAATGAAAATCTTTTTTTGAAAAACGAATTGATTAACATTTTAGATACTATTAAATTAACTTTTGTATTTAATGAAAATTTAGGGTTTGCTGAAATGTATTTAAACGGAAATAATGTTGAG
This sequence comes from uncultured Tenacibaculum sp., assembly GCA_947498055.1. Lineage (GTDB taxonomy): Bacteria > Bacteroidota > Bacteroidia > Flavobacteriales > Flavobacteriaceae > Polaribacter. The sequence continues at coordinate 49,467 of CANMJA010000028.1, read as the reverse complement.
AAAAAAATACGAACGATGGAAGTTTCTAAATTGGTAAGCAAAGTTGCTGCTGTTTCTGAAGTAAGAAAAAAATTAGTTATTGAACAAAAAGAAATGGGAAAAAACAAAGGTATTGTAATGGATGGTAGAGATATCGGTACTGTTGTTTTTCCTGATGCTAAATTAAAATTATTTATGACAGCATCTGCAGATAAAAGAGCCAAAAGAAGATATAAAGAATTATTAGATAGAGGTGATAAAGTTACTTACGAAGATATTTTACAAAATGTACAAGAACGAGATTATATCGATTCTACCCGTAAAGACTCACCTCTTTTGAAAGCCAAAGATGCTATCGAATTTGACAATTCTGACATGGGATTAAAGGAACAATTTGAAAGAATTATGAGTTTAGTAAAAGATAGAATCTAGTTTTCTTAAAAAATTAATCTAAAGACGGCTATTTTTAGTTTCTTGAGAATTTAATATTCAAGACTAATACTCAAAAAAAAATAAATACACGATTCTCACAAAGGCAAAACTTCAATTTTCTAGTTTATTTTACTCCTATTATTCTAATAATGAATTAGAAGCATAGCGTCTCCACTTTTCTATACAAGATTTTATATCTTCTGGTATTTCAGAATTAAATTGCATAAATTCTTTTGTTGTAGGATGAACAAAACCTAGTGTTTTAGCGTGTAATGCTTGTCTTGGTAATATTTTAAAACAATTATCTACAAATTGTTTATACTTTGTAAAAGTGGTTCCTTTTAAAATTTGATTTCCACCATAACGCTCATCATTAAAAAGTGTATGCCCTATATGTTTAAAATGTGCACGTATTTGGTGCGTTCTTCCTGTCTCTAATTTACACTGTACTAAAGTTACATAAGTAAATCGTTCTAAAACTTTGTAATGAGTAACTGCTTCTTTTCCGTACTCTCCATCTGGAAAAACAGACATCTGTAACCTATTTTTTAAACTTCTTCCTATGTGCCCTTCAATAGTACCTGCATCTTCTTTTACATTACCCCAAACCAAAGCATAGTACAATCTTTCTGTTGTTTTATCAAAAAATTGCTTTGATAAATGTGTCATTGCATATTCTGTTTTTGCAACCACTAATAAACCACTTGTATCTTTATCTATTCTATGTACAAGTCCTGGACGTTCATTACTATTTTTAGGTAAATTTTCAATATGATGTATTAGTCCGTTTACTAAAGTTCCTGAATAATTACCATGCCCTGGGTGCACAACCATTCCTGGTTCTTTATTTACCACAATAACCGCATCATCTTCATATACTATATGAATAGGTATATCTTCTGCTACCAATAAGTTCTCATGAGGAGGGTATCCTAAAACAACTCTTACAACGTCTTTAGGTTTTACTTTATGATTCGATTTTACAGGAATATCATTTACTAAAATATTTCCTTCTTTGGCTGCTTGCTGAATTTTATTTCGAGTAGCATTTTCTATAAAATTCATTAAAAATTTATCTACTCGTAAAGGTATTTGACCATCTTTAGCTGTAAATCGGTAATGTTCATGCAAACCTGAACCTTCTTGTATATCCTCTATATTTTCCTCCTGCATTTCTCTAATAATATTTTTTCTAATTTCTAGATCCGTCTCCTAAAATAAGGTTTAGCACCGATTTCTTTGGTAATTTATCGCCTAAACCAACTTGTTTTCCTTTATATTTTAATCCTCTAACAACATTTTTACCAATATCTGGCACATAAGTAAAATTTTCACCTATTAAAAATCCAATAGATCGAAGGTGTGTAATTGCTTGACGCTTTGTTTTTCCATTTAAGTCTGGAATCACCACATCTCTGTATTTAGAAGGATTTAAAGTCAAATATATTTTACGTTTTTCCTTAACAAAGTCTCCTGCTTCTGGGTTTTGTTCTATTACTGATTTTTTAGGAAACTCAGGATTATAGCTGGCACTGTCAATTACTTTGAAATCTAAATTTAATTCTTCTAATTGTTTTTTAACCTCTTCAATATTCATTTTCCCTAAATTAGGAACTTGTATTTTTTGATTATGATTAGTAGTATACCCTAACCACCATTGCAATAAAAAAACAAATAACAACAATCCTATAATTGCTATTATTATTTGTTTTAAAAAAGTTTTGCTCTTTAAAAACTGAAATATTTTCATCATCGATTTTTTGTAAGATCTAGCAAATGTACATTAAAAATAATACTATTTTAAAAATAGTAATTTTAAAATACTTTTTTTGGTAAGTTTGTATTATTAAATAACAACTAATGAAAAAAAATATCGCCATTATTATGGGAGGTTACTCTTCTGAAGTAGCTATTTCTTTAAAAAGTGGAAATGTTGTTTATAAACATTTAGATAGAGAAAAATATAATCCGTATCGAATTCATATATTAAAAGATGAATGGTTTTATATAAATGATGAAAATGAAAAGTATGCTGTTAACAAACACGACTTTTCTATTATTTATAAAGAAGAAAAAATACAGTTTGATTGTGTTTTTAATGCTATACATGGTATTCCTGGAGAAAACGGCGCTATTCTCGCCTATTTTGATTTAATCGGAATGAAACACACCTCTGCTCCTTTTTATCAAATGGCTTTAACTTTTAATAAAAGAGATACTTTAAGTGTATTGAAAAAATATCATATTCCAATTGCTACATCTATTTATATTAATAAAGGAGATACAATAAATACAAAGAATATTATAGAAACTGTAGGTTTACCTTGTTTTGTAAAACCTAATAATGCAGGTTCTAGCTTTGGTATTTCTAAAGTACATACTGAAAAAGAGATACTTCCTGCTTTAGAAACCGCTTACAAAGAAGATTCTGAAGTGTTAATTGAAAGCTTTTTAAAAGGTACAGAAGTTTCTGTTGGTGTTATTGAATATAAAGGAGAAATAAAAGTTTTACCTATCACAGAAATTGTTTCTGAAAATGATTTTTTCGATTATGAAGCGAAATATGAAGGTAAATCGCAAGAAATTACTCCTGCTAGAATTTCTTCAGAAGAGAAAGAAAAAGTAAGTAAAATGGCTAGAAAAATATATGAAATATTGAATATGAAAGGTTTTTCTCGTTCTGAATATATTTTTGTGAATGGAGAACCACATTTTTTAGAAATGAACACTGTACCAGGACTTACGGAAGAAAGCATTTTACCACAACAGGCAAAAGAGGCAGGTATTACACTAACTAACCTTTTTGACAATGCTATTACACAAGCTTTACTAGTTAGTGGTTAGTAAAAATAAGTTATATTCGTTTCGCTTTAAAAACAGTCAACTAAATAAATTATGAAGAGAGCTATTTTTCCAGGGTCTTTTGATCCTATTACATTAGGGCATTGTGATATTATTAAAAGAGGGGTTACACTTTTTGATGAACTTATTATTGCTATTGGTATCAATTCAGACAAAAAATACATGTTTTCTTTAGAAAAACGTAAACAATTTATTGAAGAAACTTTTAAAAACGAACCAAAAATTAAGGTAGTTACCTATAAAGGTTTAACAGTAAATTTTTGTAAGGAAATAAATGCGCAATTTATTCTACGTGGCTTACGAAATCCTGCTGATTTTGAGTTTGAAAAAGCCATTGCTCATACCAATCGGAAATTATCGGAAATAGAAACTGTATTCTTACTTACCTCTTCTGGCAAAAGTTATATCTCCTCCTCCATTGTGCGTGATGTTATTAGAAACGATGGAGATTATACTGGCTTAGTCCCCAATTCTGTAAGAGTCTAATTTTTAAAACAATCCCCATGAAATTTGACAGAACAGGATTTATCTTGTACACCATAAAATATAATGAATGTGTTGCTTTTTATAAAAATATTTTAGAATTAGATATTCTTTTTAAGGCAGAAAATATTACTTGTTTTTCTTTTGGTAATTCTTATTTGATGATTGAATTAGATGATGAATTTACGCCTAATTTATCTTACAAAAATGAACGTGTAAGAACCTGTTTAAGAATGAATGTTCCTAATGTAAAATTAGTAGCAGATATGTTAACTTCTAAAAATATATCTGTCGATTATCAAGAGCATTCTTGGGGCACCATTGCTAAATTCTTAGATCCTGACGGTAATTTATGTGCTTTTAAAGACACCTCTAAATTTGAATTACAAATTCAAAATCATCTTATTTAAATCCTATGAAAAAACTACTTCTACTAACTTCAATAATAGTATTTATTATTTCTTGTAATCAAAAAGAAAACAAGAAAAACAAAGAGCAATTTACCACTCTTTTTGAAACTTCTGAAGGAACAGAAACCCCTACATACAAAGAAGTTATTTCTTATTATAAAAAACTAGCAGAAAACTATTCAGAAATTTCTTTATTTGAATTTGGAGAAACAGACAGTGGAGAACCTTTACATTTAGTTATCTATAATTCAGAAGGAAAAATAAACAAAAGTAATATTGCTTCTTCTACTAAAAATAGAATTTTAATTAACAATGGAATTCATCCTGGAGAATCTGATGGAATAGATGCTTCCATGCTATTACTTCGAGATATTGTTCAAAATGACTCGTTGAAAAAAGCGTATGCAAATTCATTAATATGTATTATTCCTGTCTATAATATCGGAGGCGCTTTAAACAGAAATTCAAGCACTAGAGCCAATCAAAACGGCCCTAAAGAATATGGTTTTAGAGGCAATGCACGTAATTTCGATTTAAATAGAGATTTTATAAAACAAGATACTAAAAATGCGCAGACTTTTGCTGAGATATTTCATACTGTTAATCCAGATGTCTTTATAGACAATCATGTAAGTAATGGTGCAGATTATCAATACGCCATTACACACTTATTTACACAACATAATAAATTAGGAGGTAAATTAGGCACTTTTTTAGAGAAAGAAATGCGCCCATATTTAGAAAACTCATTAGCACAAAAAGCAATTCCGATTACACCTTATGTAAACGTTTGGGGAACAACACCCGATAAAGGTTGGAGTCAGTTTATGGATTCTCCAAGATACTCTACTGGGTATACTACTTTGTTTAACACCTTTGGTATGATGGTAGAAACACATATGCTAAAACCATACAAAACTCGTGTTAAACAGACTTATGAGTTGTTATTTTCTATGTTCGATTTTACAGAACAAAATTCTACTAAAATAAAAGAACTTAGAAAAAATGCCGTTAAAGAAATTTTAGCAAAAAAAACATATCCTATTGCTTATAAAGTAAATTCTGAAAACCCTTCTACATTTAATTTTAAAGGTTATGAAGGAAACTACATAAATAGTGAAGTTACCAACGGAAAAAGATTGTTTTATGACAAAAATAAACCTTATCAAAAACAAGTAAATTATTACAATAACTTTACAATTACTAAAGAAGTGAATATACCGAAAGCTTATGTAATTCCTAAAGGTTGGCATATAATCATTGAACAATTAAAAAGAAATAAAATTCAATTTTCACAAATTAAAAATGACACCATAATGCAGGTTGAAACAAACCATATTGCTACTTATAAAACAGTAAAATCACCATTTGAAGGTCATTATTTACATTATGACACCACTATTAAAAAATCTATTGATACAGTTAAATTTTCTAAAGGAGCTATTTTAATTCCAACAAATCAAAGCGGAATTAGATATCTACTAGAAACCTTAGAAGCTGAAGCTGTAGATAGTTTTTTTAATTGGAATTATTTTGACACTGTTTTACAACGTAAAGAAGGTTTTTCATCGTATGTATTTGAAGATATTGCCAAGGATTTTTTAGATAAAAATCCTTTAATAAAAGCTACATTCACTAATAAAATGGCTACAGATACTATTTTCTCTAAAAACTCTAATGCACAATTAAATTGGGTTTATAAACAAACTCCTCATTATGAAAAAGCTCATTTAAGACTACCTGTTTATAAACTATTTTAATTGAATTATTATGAAAAAAAGCCTACCTATTATCATTCTAATTTTATACTTGTTTATTCAGTGTAAACCCAATGTAGAAAAACTAGAAAACAGCAATAAATTATTAAATAGTAAAGATACTTTAACAAAAGTTCAACAAGAAAAGCTTGCAGAAAAAAGCACAAATATCCCTGTAAATTCACCTCTTTTTTTAAAAGATTCATTAGTTCTTAAAATAATTAAAGAATTTAATCTTCCTAAAGATAGTGTTCATATTAATTTTGCTAGTAAAAAAACACTTTTATTTTCTCCCAATAAAACAGTAGTGGTACTTCCTATTGTAAAGCCTAACATACACAATGTTTTAGTGTTTGATTTGTATGTAACTTTACTAAATACTAAAAAAGGAAAAATCATTTCGTCTTATAAACAAGATGCTAGCTCGTTAGATCAAGGAGGGGAAGAAATTATTACCAACATCTCAATTATAGATGACACTCCTTTTAAAATTCATTCTAAGGAATTTTCTTTTGGAATTTCTTTAAGCTATGATGGTGTTTCTAAAGGAAAAAAACTATATCTATTAACTCAAAAGAATCATTCGCTAGTTAAAATTTATGATTTTTTAATGGAAGATAAAAAGACAGAAATGTCTTATGAATGTGATCCTAAAATTCCTTCTAATGAAATTACTAGTAATCTTTCTATTTCCACTAAAAAAACAAACGGATATTTTAATCTTAAATACACCACTACCAGCAAAAATTACATTGTTAATCCTGAAAAATGCACTTATAAAGAAGTAATCGAAAAATCGTTTGATATTTTTAAATTCAGTAAAAAAACAAACCATTATTATGGCACTTTTAAAAAAGATAACATTAAATATTCTTTTAAAAAGACAAAAGAAAAAGCGATTATTTTACCTAATAACTTACAAATAAAATACCCTGAATATAGTTTAAAAAAAGAATATAAAAACACCCATAATTTAATTGTAAAAGTTGATAAAAAAACAGACATTATTAAAATTAACTATAAAGAACCTTGCGATGGTTACTCTTTTGTTTATGTTAATAGTTTTCCTATTAAAGGCTGGATAAATGGCAGACAACTTTATCCTTTAAATAATGATCATAACCTTATTTTTCATTTAAAAGAGAATAGTTATATTTTTACTCCTACTGTTAGTTATAGTGATACTCATAAAGCAGGTAAAACAAATTGTTTAGTAAACAAGTTAATTGTTTTTCAAGATAAAAATAATGCCTATGAGGGGTTAATTCGAATGGTTAACAATTCGTTGTATTCTAAAAAAGAATTTCCTTATTTAACATTAAAAAATAATTATAGAATCTCTGATGAAATTTATCAATTAGAAAATGAAGGAGAAACATTACTTCTAAAAATTTTAAGGAAAAAGAAATACAGAAGAACTCTTTTAACGCTAAAATTATTCTTTAAAGAGAATGCATATTATGCAGAAATAATAGATAAAAAAAAGTTGACTAAGTCAGAAATTAAAAAATTACAATAACCACATAAAATGATGATTCAATTAAAATTCTTCTTTCTATTTTCAGTTTTATCATCTGCTACTTTTCATGCCCAAAGTATAGAGGAAAAAATAGCAAAAAAAGCGTGTTTTTGTATTCATAACACGAAAGATTTTGAAGATGTTAATAAGCTAATACAAAAATGCGTTATTGATGCGAAAATAACTATAGAAGAAAAAATACCTAGTAAAGATCGAAAAAATACAGTAGAAGATATTAGAAAAACTGTTGGAGATGCTATTAGTATACTTACTAAATATTGCAAAGCACCAATAGTAGGTAAAATGGGAGAGCAAAAAGAACGTTTATTTTATCAATTATCAAAAAAAGATTCGGCTAACGCTTATTTTAAAATAGGAAATGAATACAAAACAATAAAAAAGTATCCTGCAGCCATAACAGCTTATAAAAAAGCTACAGAAATAGATTCTCATTTTGTAATTGCATACGATAGTTTAGCTTCTACCTATCAATTACAAAATAAGTTAAAGTTAGCCATTACAACCTATGAAAGATCTTTACAGTCTTTTCCGCAAGGATCAACGGCTTTATTAAATATTGCTTCTCTTTATTTTAAACTAAAAAATAACGAAAAAGCCGGTTCTTTTTATCTTCAACTAATTAATAATCATCCTGAAAAGGAAGAAGGGTATTATGGTCTTGCTAAGATTACCTATATTCAAAATAAAACAGAAGAAGCTTTAAGAAATCTTTTAAATGGTATGAGATATAAAAATTCTCTTTCAAATGAATTAAAAGAGGCCGAAAAATTATTAGATCTTATTTATAGTAAAATGAAAAACGAGAACATTCTTAGTACATTTCATAAAGTTACCAAAGAATATAATTTTACGTATAAAAAGTAACATGAAAAATGTAAGTTTAATATTTATTTTAATAATAACAATACAAAGCTGCAAAAGTCAAAGATCAAAAGAAATTGACGCTAAAATATTAACTATAAATAAATTAATCGAATTCAATTACCAATCAAACAACATTCGATTTAATGATTTAAAAAAGAGATTAACTTTTGTAGATTCTAAAAAAATTAAATCATTAGAAAATAGTATTCAAAAAGAAAAAATAGAAGATGAAATATTAAATAGTTTCTACAACAATTTTACCAATAAAGAAATTGAAGTATTATATAATTTAAAAGAAAGTTCTAAAGCTCCTGCTCCCGATTTTTTTGTTTCTAATGGTAAAAAGAAGAAAACACAAAAAAAAACAGCTATTTCTAAAACTTTAGAAGCAAAAAAAAGAAAATTATACGATAACTTATATAAAAAAGATGAGGAGCGCTATAATCAATTTAAAAAAGAGTTTTTTAAATTAGAGGCTCTTAATTATAAAAATGCTGTTTCTCAAAATAAATTAGATAGTTTTAAAAGAAAAATAAAAAAGCATATCGCAAAAATGGTATTTATGAGGTAGTGATAGAAGATTTAGATAATCGTTACAATAATGAAAACCTACAACTTAAAAGAGAATTGGCTATCGATTTAAAACATATTAAATCGATTCATAAAAAAACTACCAATTATAGTGGTTTCAATTATGTTATAGAAATCATTTTTGATGCTATTGGAACTCAGAAAATCTATGAATTAACAAAGAATACAGAATCTGATCAACAATTAGCCATAGTTGTTTTTGGTGAAATTATAATAGCTCCTTTTGTAAACAAACCTATTGAAAATGGAAATATAGAACTCGGTGGAAGCTGGAATCTTATGGAAGTAAATCAACTCATTTCTAGTATAAAATCTGGTGTTATTAAATAGTAAAATAATGAAAAGTATGTTTCAAAAAATATTTATTATTCATTTTTTTTTAGTCTTTATAGGATACACACAAAATTCTACTCCCGAATTCAAAACTGTTTCTAATGGCAAAAAGGCATTGTTTTTAAAGAAAAAGCAGCTTACCAAAGGTTTATATGAAAGAGGGTCTTGTTATAACAGTGTGTGCCGAGCTTATAAAAATAGTTACGCTGGTTTTTTAGATTATAACGGTAAAGTAATTGTGCCATTCAAATATAGCAATGCTTATGTTTTATCAGAAGGTTCAATTGCCGTTTTTAATGGGTACAATTGGGGATTTATAGACAAGAAAAACATAATAAAAATACCTTTTATTTTTGATAATGTTTCTAATTTTAATGAAGGACTTAACTTGGTAGGAATATTAGAAAACAAAAAATTAAAATACGGATACATTGATAAAAAAGGGAATTTTATCATTCCCCCTCAATATGATGATGCTCGTTCATTTTCTAACAATTTTGCTGCCGTTTATTTGAAAGAAAAATGGGGGTTTATTAATAAAAAAGGACAACAAATAACTCCTTTTAAATATTGTGATATTGAAGATTTTAAAAATAATGTAGCTATCGTTTCTACGCAATGTAATTTTGAGGAGTATGACGATATTGCTATTGGAAGTAGAATTATGGGGCTTATTAATAAAAAAGGGGAAGAAATTATTCCTTTAGAACATGATAGATTAAGAATTTGGAATAAGAAACCAGTAGTAGAAATTACAAAAGAAAATAAAACTGCTCTATATAATTTAAAAGGAGAAGAAATTATTCCTTTTGGAAAATACCATTCTATTAACCGATTTGATGAAAAAACAAAGCTTATTGAAGTAACAAAAGACGACAATAAATTAGGTTATGTTAATGGGTTTGTAAATCTAAAGGGAAAGGAAATTATTCCTTGTAAATATCGTTTTAGCTCTTATTTTGTCAATGGTTTTATTTATGGAGAAAGAAAATATACTAACGAAGAAAAAAAGAAAAAAAACTTAGTTTACAGTCAAAAAAAAGGTGTTTTAAATGCAAGTGGAGCTATTGTTGTTCCTTTTAAATTTGAAGAAATTGCTGTTTTAAGTAACGGTTTTTTTAAAGTAAAAGGACGTAACTCAAATAATCAGAGTTATTATGGCTATTATCGAGAAAATGGGCTACAACAACTTCCTTTTAAATACAATTATGCTACTGATTTTTCTAAAAATGGATATGCTTTAATAAAAGAAAACAAAGTCTATAAATTTATAAATACTACTGGAAAAATAATAAGCATACCCAAATATGACGAAATTGACCCATATATTTTTAATGATTTAACAGCCGTTAAAAAAGATAACAAATGGGGATATATTAATGCAAAAAATGAAGTCGTTATTAATTTTCAATTTGAAGAAGCTAATAGGTTTCATAAAGGGCTAGCAAAAGTTTCAAATAATAAAAAACACGGATTTATAAATACCAAAGGAGAAGTAATTATTCCTATAAAATTTGATAAAGCCCATTATTATTTTACAGATGAAATTGAGGAACTTATTTTAAATGGTAAAAAACAGTATTACAACAAAAAAGGAGAAGAGATTTTTGAGGAGGATGTAATTAGAAAAAATGGGTATAAATAATTAATTATACCTTAGTATTTCAAATTTATTTTACAAAAACAATGCATACTATTTTATTATCTACATTAGATGCTTCTGGAAAATACACTTCTAAAGAGTTACAATTATTACAAAAGGAACTAACCTATTTAGAATTTAAAAAAGGAACAACTATTCTTCCTAAAGGAGATATTAGTTCCGAAGTTTATTTTATAATAGAAGGCGCAGCATATCAATATGAAATTGATGAAAATTTAGATAAAAATATCATCGATTTGTATGTAAAAAAAGATTGGTGTTTTAATGTTAAAAGTTTTTCTAATAGAGAGCCTTCAGAAAATTACATTACCGCTTTTGAAGATACATCTGCATATAAACTTACCATAGAATCTATTCATCAATTAATTGCTATTTCTCCTTCTTTTTTACAAATGGGTAAAATTTTAGACGTTGCTAATAACCGTGTTCATTTTTTTGATAAGAATTATACTCCTGATCAGAAATATGCGCATTTATTAAGAGAAAAACCAGAAATCATTTTAAAATTCTCACAAAAAATAATTGCTTCTTACTTAAAAATAACTCCAGAAACACTAAGTAGAGTTCGAAATAGATTACACACTTCTTAATTTATTGATTTGAATCAAGTGTTCATTCTTATAATTCTATTGATTTTTGATTTTCTAATATTCAAAACAAATCAATGGAAAAACAATATTACAAAAGCACAGGAATTTCACTTATTCTAGGTTCATTACTTATCATTTTAACAATGGTATTACATCCTTCTGGTGGCAGTCTTCAAAAAATTATAGCTACTTCAAAAATGATAACATCTACACATATCTTAGCTATTTGCTGTTTACCTTTTGTCTTTTTTGGTTTTTACGGACTTACAAAAAAATTAACCAACGCTTATCATATTTCTATTTTAGCATTCATTATAGTTTCTTTAGGATTAATAGCAGCTCTATTTGCTGCCTTATTCAATGGTTTAGCACTCCCCTATTTTTTAAGTATACACTCAGAAAAACTCACCGAAAATTTAGCTATTATAAAATCCATAACTTCTTTTAGTTTTGCCATTAATAAATCGCTCGATTATATTTTTATTTGCGCTTTAACCGTAGCTATATTTTTATATTCTTTACAAATACTACAGCTTAAAACTAATGAAAAATGGATTGGATTGTTAGGTGTTTTTATTCTAATAATTACTGTTTTAGGTATCTTCAATAACTTTGTTTTTACTAGTTTATTAGGTTTTAGAACTTTTACATTCTCTATTTCTATATGGATTTTTGCTACCGGAACTTTATTAATAAAATCAAAATAAGTACAAAGATGAATACCACAAAAATTAAAACTGCTTATAATGAACTTGCTAAAGACTATGATCGACTTATAGATCACAAGCCTCATAATGCTTATTACGACCGTCCGAATATGTTAGAGTTAATAGGAAACGTTTCTGGCAAATATATTTTAGATGCTGCTTGTGGTCCTGGCAAATACGCAGAAATATTACTTTCAAAAAAAGCATCTGTTGTTGGTTTAGACATTAGTGAAGAAATGATTAAATATGCTAAAAAAAGAAATGAAAATCGAGGTACTTTTTATGTTCATGATATTCAAAACCCCTTAAACATGCTCAAATCAGAAACTTTTGACCTCGTTATTTGTGCACTTGCTATGCATTATATGAAAAATTGGAAAGCTACTTTACAGGAATTTTACAGAGTTTTAAAACCCAATGGAGAACTTATTATTTCTATTGAGCATCCATTTTTTGAATACCAATATTACAATTCTGAAGTGTATTTTGATGTAGAATCGGTACAATGTACATGGACAGGTTTTGGGTTTCCTATAAAAATGTATAGCTACAGAAGATCTTTGCAAGATTGTATAAACCCTCTCATTGAAAATGGGTTCTCTATTTCTAAATTAGTAGAACCAAAACCTGTAGAAAAATTTAAAAACTTAGATCTTAAACATTATGAAGAACTTAATCGGTTTCCTGCTTTTATGTGTATTAAAGCTAAAAAACAACCTCCAAATTTTCTTACAATTTAATCCTTTTCTAAAAAGAAAAATATTACATCATTAGTATTAATTTTATTCTTTTATCTTAAATATTCAAACACACGAGGTTTTTAGAATCAACCTATTAAAGATATAAACTAATTTTTGTTATGTACTTAGGAAAACTATATAAATTTAAAATAAGTATTTTAGACGTTAATAATCATTATTATGAGTAAATATATTTGCTTTTATACATTTCTTTTTATTCTGTTTAGTAGTTGTAAAAAGGATAAAAAAACAGAAATAAATTCTACTGTTCAAAATTCTTTTTTACAAGAGAAAAAAAAGGAAATTAAGAAAAAATGGTGGGATAATGGAGCTATCGCTAGCGAAGGAATATATATAGATGGAAAAGCAAATGGTTTTATGAAATGGTATCATGAAAGTGGTTTTTTAGCAGGTGAAGGTTTAATGAAAAATGATAAAAGAGACGGTTGGTGGAAAGTTTATGACATTGAAGATGGTAAGTTAGGTGCTGAAGGAAATTTTAAAGAAGGTAGTAAACATGGAAAATGGAAACTTTATCATACAAACGGAGCTATTTGGAAAGATCAATTTTGGGAGAATAACATATTAATCAATAACAAGTGTTGGAATGAAAATGGAAATGAAATTACCTGTAAATAGCTTCGTTGAAAAGCCTTTAAAAACACTCCTACTTCTCTTTATCTCTATAAATGGTATTGTGTTAGCACAAAACGGAATTAAATTACCTAAAATTTTAAAACAATTAAATTTAGTAGTTTCTAAGCTTTTTCCAAGGATAGAAAACGAAACTATTGTTGTAATTCCTGAAATAGCAAAGGAAGAGGAAGGTCTTTTCTAATTACACAGTCATATTTCAATAGTAGACACTACAACTAGTAAAATTAAATACCGTTATTTTCAAAGTTCTAAAACAAACGGTTGGGTATCTGATGCTGTATTACTAGCCGAAATAAAAATAGATACAGCCCCTTATAAAATAGCAAAAAATAAAAGAGCTTTTGGCATTCGTGTGTATTTTTACAACAACTCTAAGCCTAACCCATATAGTAAAGAATCTATATCTCTTTTTACAAAGGAAAAAGATGTTTTAAAAAACGTTTTAAACAATTACATGGCTATGGAGTATGTTGGTGAATGGGATACTACTTGTTACGGTGAATTTTTAAAAGAAGAAAAGGTTTTTATCATTACCAATACCATTACTAAAGGTAATTTCAATATTTTGGTTAACAATAAAATTACAGAAACTAAAAATGAATACGATAAAAAAGGAGAGTGTGTTTATAAAGATAAAGTTTCATTTCATAAAACAACACTTAAATTTAATGGAAGTAATTACCAACATTAAACAATTATTCAAAGTAAAATCTATTTATAAACTAAAAAAGGATCGTTTCAGCGATCCTTTTTTAACTTACAACCCTAGAAAAATTAAACTCTAGATTTATCTCTTTTTAAGATTAAAATTTATATTCATGTAACGATTTTGGAAAAGCCTCCGGATTTTCTGCTAAATGGTAACGAGGATCGTCTACATCTTCTATAATAACATCATGAAATTTATCACTCGCTTTATACATTAATACTTTTGAATCTTCATTTAAATGCTTAAACTTAATTGTTTTTCCTGCAGCCTGATACTTTTCTACCAACACAAACAAAGCTTCTAAGGCAGAATGGTCTGAAATACGACTTTCTACAAAGTCGATTTCTATTTTTTCTGGATCGTTTTTAATATCAAATTTTTCATTAAAAGTAGTAATACTTCCAAAAAACAAAGGTCCCCAAATTTCATATACCTTCGTACCATCTGGTTTCATTCTTTTTCTTGCTCTAATTTTCTTAGCACTTTCCCAAGCAAATGACAATGCAGAAATAATAACTCCTACAAAAACAGCAATTGCTAAATCAAAGAAAACAGTAACTGCAGAAACAATAATTAATACAATTAAATCCGCTTTCGGAATTTTATTCGCTATTCTAAAACTAGACCAAGCAAACGTTTCTATCACCATCATAAACATCACTCCTACTAAAGCAGCAATAGGTACTTGCTCTATATATTTATCTGCAAATAAGATAAAAATTAACAACGTTACCGCCATAGTAACACCCGATAATCTTCCTCTACCACCAGCATTAATATTTATAACCGTTTGCCCTATCATACCACAACCTCCAGTACCACCAAACATACCACTTACAATATTACCTGCGCCTTGTGCTACACATTCTTTATTTCCATTACCCCTAGAATCTGTTAATTCATCTACCAAATTCATCGTCATTAATGTTTCTATCAATCCTACCGAAGCAGCTAAAAACGCATAAGGCGCAATAAACTTTAATGTATCTAAATTAAATGGAAGGTTGCTCCAAAGTTCAAAAATGTTCATTTTTTTAGACAGCTCATCAAATCCATTTAATCCAGCTCCTCCTCCATCTCTAATAAAATCTCCTACGTTAATAGATTGCAATCCTCCAATAATAGAAATTATCGTAACAATTAAAATCGCAGTAAGCGCTGCTGGTATTTTTTTTGTTATTTTAGGTAGCCCCCAAACTATTAACATGGTTAATAAAACCAAACCAATCATGGTATATAATTTTTCTCCTTTCATAGTTGATTTTACAACACCACTATCTTTCACAGAATAAAAGCCTTCCCCTGTTGCATTAAAAATTACTTTCTTAGTTTCTTTATCGAAAACTTGTCCTTCAGAAAGTAAAAAAACTTCTTGATTGGTTGCTACGTTTTTTATAGAATTTCCTTCTATAGAAAATAGTACTGTACCAGAAGCCAAATCTTTTACTTGATTATTTGCAACACTATAAACTAACTCATTCGATTTAGTTTTTCTCATATTCTGTCCAAAGAAATCTTTTTTATTCTCTTTAAACATTCCTAATTGTGCCATAAAAATAACGATTGCCAATCCGTTTACAAACCCCATCATTACAGGATGCGGAATTAATCGTACAAATTTCCCAAGTTTAAAAAGTCCTGCTAAAATTTGAATAACTCCCATTAAAACCACTGCAGCTAGGAGATAAAAATATCCCATATTTTCTACAGGCTGATCAAATAGTAATCCTTTCGCATGTCCTTCTTGTATCATATGTACAAAAATAACTGCCACTGCACCTGCTGCACCCGATATTAACCCTGGTCTTCCTCCAAAAATTGCAGAGATAATTCCCACTACAAAAGCTCCAAAAAGTGCTACAATTGGGCTAATTTGTGCTACAAAGGCAAATGCTACCACTTCAGGTATCATTGCTAAAGAGACTGTAATACCTGCTAACGTATCATCTTTTATGTTAATCTTCTTATTTCTAATATATTTCATCATAATAACACAAGGCTTTTGTAAAAGTTTGCAAAGGTAAAGATAATTTTATTCATATAGTTTTAGGTTTCATTAACTTTAATTTTGTTCACATCCTTTTTTGCTTTAATTTTGACCTCCGAAACTGTCGATTAAATTGATAGTAAAAGATGATCGGAAAAACATTACTTACTTCTAAAGAGATTGATATCATTTTGCATCGATTAGCTTGTCAGTTAATCGAAAATCATAATGATTTTTCTAATACTGTTTTAATTGGTTTGCAACCAAGAGGCACATACTTAATGCAACGATTAGAAAAAATTTTAATAGAAAATTATCAGATTAAGAATTTAGAAGTTGGTTTGTTAGATACTACTTTTTACAGAGACGATTTTAGAAGAAACGACGAACCACTAAAAGCAACACCTACTAAAATAGATTTTTTAATCGAAAATAAAGAAGTGGTAATTGTTGATGATGTTTTATATTCAGGTAGAAGTGTTCGTGCTGCTTTAACGGCGTTGCAAGATTTTGGCAGACCTAAAAACATAGAATTATTAGTACTTATTGATAGACGTTTTAGTCGTCATTTACCAATTCAACCTAATTATAGAGGAAGACAAGTAGATGTAATTAATGAAGAAAAAGTAATTGTATATTGGAAAGAAACGCACCAAAAAGACGAAATATATTTAGTACCCAAACAAGCTAAGATTGATTAATAATGAAGCAATTAAGTGTAGAACATTTATTAGGCATTAAATATTTAAATAAAAATGATTTAGAACTTATTTTTGAAACGGCTTCTCATTTTAAAGAAGTTATTAATCGTCCTATTAAAAAAGTTCCTTCTCTTAGAGACATTACGATTGCCAACTTATTTTTTGAAAATAGTACTCGAACAAAATTATCTTTCGAGCTAGCAGAAAAAAGGTTATCGGCAGATGTCATTAACTTTTCAGCAGGCCAATCTTCTGTAAAAAAAGGAGAAACACTCATAGATACTGTTAATAATATTTTAGCAATGAAAGTAGATATTGTGGTAATGCGCCATCCTAATGTTGGAGCTGGTGTTTTTTTATCACAACATGTAGATGCTAAAATAGTGAATGCTGGTGATGGTACTCATGAACACCCTACACAAGCTTTATTAGATAGTTTTTCGATGCGAGAGGCTTTAAATTCTAATTTAAAAGGAAAAAAAATCGTCATTGTAGGAGATATTTTGCACTCTAGAGTTGCTTTGTCTAATATTTTTGCTTTACAACTACAAGGTGCTACAGTGAAAGTTTGCGGCCCTACTACCTTAATACCAAAACACATTACTAGTTTAGGTGTAGAAGTAGAAACCAACTTAAAAAAAGCTTTAGAATGGTGTGATGTTGCCAATGTTTTGAGAGTACAACACGAACGTATGGCTATAAAATATTTTCCTTCTACAAGAGAATATACGCAGCTTTTTGGTATTAATAAAGAAATACTCGATACTCTTGGCAAAGATATTGTTATTATGCATCCTGGCCCTATAAACCGAGGAGTTGAATTAACAAGTGATGTTGCCGATAGTAAACAATCTATTATTCTTAACCAAGTGGAAAATGGAGTTGCTGTTAGAATGGCTGTCATCTACTTGTTAGCACAACAGATTAAACGATAAGTTATGAAGTACGAACAAAAAGAAGACTATATTTTGTTCTCTTTAGAAGAGAATAATTTTAAAGAGTTTTCTATCTTTTTTAGAGACCAACACCATAAATTTGCTAAAGACAATATAATTATTTACCTTTCGACAAAACTTATTATTTCTGTTGAAGATATTTCGATATTTTTAAAATATGCTAGTCTACATCAAGAAAATGGTACAACTTTTGTGTTAGTATATACCAATGTAGATGTAGATAGTTTTCCTGAGAGCTTTAATATTGTACCTACAATAAAAGAGGCTGAAGATATTTTAGAAATGGAGAATATTCAACGTGATTTAGGTTTTTAATAATTAAAATCCCCAAAATATGATTAGAAAAATACTATTTGTTTTATGTTTTGCTAGTTTTTTGTCCGTTTTCTCTCAAGAGAAATCTGTAAATAAATTGGTAGCATCACCAAATCCATTTTTAAACACAACAACCATCTCTTTTAATTCAACTAACAAACAAGAAGTTTTAATTAGCGTAAAAAACGTTTTAGGAAAAACAGTTTTTTTTAAAGAAGTTACTGCATACAAAGGAAACAATAAACTTCCTTTTAAGCGTAACAATTTAAGTTCAGGAATGTACATTTATGCTATTCAAACAAACAAAGAAATAATTTCTAAACGTTTTGTTATTAAATGAGTTTACAGTTAACAATTTTAGGATGCCATTCTGCAACACCAAGAGTAAATGCACATCCTACTTCTCAATATTTAGAAATTAATAATCGCCATTTTCTCATTGATTGTGGAGAGGGTACGCAAAGACAAATGCGAAAATACAAGGTTGGATTTTCAAAAATCAACCATATTTTCATTTCTCATTTGCATGGTGATCATTTTTTTGGATTAATAGGATTGTTATCTACTTTTGGTATTCTTAATAGAGAAAAACCATTACATGTATTTGGTCCTGTTGGTATTAAAGAGATTACCCTACTACAATTAAAATTATCTAAATCTCATGTAAGGTATCCTTTATTTTTTCATGAATTATCTTCTAATGAAAGTGAATTAATTTTTGAAGACGATAAAGTTTCAGTACATACAATTCCTCTACATCATCGAGTATATACAAATGGGTATTTGTTTAATGAAAAACCTAAAGCTCGTAAGTTAGATATAGAGAATATTAAATTATACGATGAAATAGAAATCTGTGATTATCATAATTTAAAAGCAGGTAAAGATTTTATTCTAAACTCTGGAGAAATTATAGCAAATAACGATCTTACGCTTGCTCCTGAAGCTCCAAAAAGTTTTGCTTTTTGTAGTGATACTATGTATAAACCAGATATTGTTCCTATTATAAAAAATGTAGATTTATTGTACCACGAAGCTACTTTTTTAAAAGACCTAGAGCATTTATGCTTAAAAACAAAACATTCAACAGCAGAACAAGCTGCTCTTATAGCTAGAGATGCGAATGTAGGCAAATTAATTGTAGGCCATTATTCTAGTAGGTATTCTGAAGTAGAATGCTTTAGAGAAGAAGCACAACCAATATTTAAAAATGTAGATGTTGCAGAAGTTGGCAGAAAATATACTGTTGATACTGCTTGTCAGAAATTAGCTAATACTGCCCTGTAGACAACAATACCAGTGTGCAAGCTATCTCTACATCTATTTCTATTCCATTCTCTTTTAACTTTTGCATAAACTCCATATTTTCTGTACCAGGATTAAAAATCACCCTCTTAGGTTTCAATTGTAAAATATAGTCGTAATACTCCTTTTGGTTATTTGGATTTAGATATAGTGTTACTGTATCAATATCTTTAAATAGTATTTTTTCAGTTTCAATAACCACCCCAGAAACTTCTCCTTTTCTTAAACCTATTGCTTTTGTTTCTATATTATTAGCTACTAATTTCTTTATTGCTTTATTAGAATATCTTTTCGTTTTTAAGGAAGCTCCTATAACTAAAGTCTTTTTTTTCATGATTGTTAATTATACGTTAAAGGGATAAATACCCTGTAACAAAAATCTGCCATATATGTCTACTAAGCAACTAAAACAATTAAAAAATTTTAACAATGAAAAATATTATATGTGCTTTTTTACTTTTAATAAGCGCTACTTCATTTTCACAAATGAAAAAAGAAAACTTACCTAAACCAGGAAAAATATCTGGTAAGGTAGTAGACAAAACTACTAAAGAACCATTACCCTATGTAAATATTGTAGTTCGTGATGCTGCAAATAAAGTAATAACTGGAGGAATTACAAATGAAAAAGGGATGTTTAACGTACCTAACATACCAGAAGGTAAAAGCTTTATTGAAATTCAGTTTATTGGTTATAAAACTATTAAAAAAGACCTTTTTATTAGTAATAAAAATAGAAATGTTAAATTAGGAACTATTTATTTAGAAGAAGATTCTACTACTTTAGAAGAAGTGGAAGTAAGAGCAGAAACCTCTACAGTGGTACAAAAAGTAGATAGAAAAATAATTAATGTTGGTAAAGATTTAACTTCTGCTGGTGCAACAGCTTCAGAGCTATTAAACAATGTGCAATCTGTTAGTGTTGATAGTCAAACAGGAAATATTAGTCTTAGAGGAAATGAAAATGTACGTGTTTTAGTAGATGGTAAACCAACAAATATACCTGCTGCTCAATTATTAAGACAACTACCTTCTTCTTCTATTAAAAGTGTAGAATTAATTACAAATCCTTCTGCCAAATACAATCCAGAAGGAATGAGTGGTATTATTAATATTATTTTAAATAAAAATGCTAACATGGGCTTTAATGGCTCTATTAATACTGGTATTGAAACCGGACATTTTGTAAGGTATAATGCCTCTACAAACATGAACTATAAAACTGGAAAAGTAAACTTTTTTGGTAATTATGGTTTTAATGGTGGAGATCGTTATAATTTTGGCTTTATCAATCGTCCTGGAGTAAATTCACAGGATTTTATTTTCACTAATGATAATGATGCTCATTTGGTAAAACTAGGCGCTGATGTTTATGTAAGTGATAACGATACTTTTTCTTTTTATACTACTCAAAATTGGTCTGATAATAATGCAGATGGAAGCACTGTAATTACTAATAATTCTGGAATGATTACAAGTAATGCTCCTAATACTCAAAATTCAACTAGTAAAAATCAAACATACAATGTAAATTACAAGCATGATTTTGAGAAAAAAGGACATAATATTGAGTTTGAGTCTACTTACACATTAAATGACTCTCCTCAATTTTTAAATAATCAAGATTTATTACTTCGTCCATTAGATAGAGATTATAGATTATTAAATTATTTTAACGACATTAATAATGAAAGAGAAAATATTTTAATGAATTTAGATTACACAAATCCGATATCTAAAAATGGAAAATTAGAAATTGGTCTTGAATATAGAACGAATTTAACTGAAAACAAGAATATTACTAATCAAAGGAGAAATACTTTTCTAAAAGATGCTTCTGGTGATTTTATTCTAGATACAAATGGAAATATTCAAATAAGTGGAACTACTTCTATTGGTAATTCTGACTTTTCTTATGATAGAAAAATTTACTCTGGTTATATAAACTATGGTCATAAATTTGGAAAAGTTACCATGCAACTGGGAGCAAGATTAGAGCAATACGATATTGAAGGAAATTTCACCAGCTTAGACGATAGTTCTACATTAACAAATAAAAAAGTTACTGATGATATATTCACAATATATCCTTCTGCATTCTTTACTTATAATCCTTCAGAAAAAAATCAATTCCAACTAAGTTATAGTAAAAGAGTAGACAGACCTAGTATACAACAAGTGAATCCTATTAGAGAATGGAGTACTCCTTTAATAACTTCTGTTGGTAATGACAATTTAGTACCTCAATTCACAAACTCTGTAGAAATTAATTACACTAGAAGAATAAAAGGGGGCTCTATTACTTTAGGAACTTTTTATAGAAATATTAATGATGTAATATCTAGAGCTACTTCTAAAGACTTACTAGACCCAAGTAATACAAGACAAATATTAACTTTTCAAAATTTTGATGATACAGATGCCTTTGGTGTAGAGTTTTCTGCAAATTATAGAGTAGCAAAATGGTGGAGAGCAAATGCTAGTATGGATTTTTACTCTCAAAAACAATTTGGAACTACTGACATCAACAATACAGCTGCTCCAAGAATAGAAGTACAAAACGAAGTGTTTAATGCAAGACTTAGTAATAGCTTTACTTTATCTAAAAAATTACGTTTACAATTATTTGCAATGTATCGTGGTGCTCAAGAAGATATTCAATGGAAAACAGACCCTATGTCTATGGTTAATTTAGGTGCAAACTACACTGTTTTAAAAGGAAAAGGAAATTTAACTTTTAGAGTAAATGATATTTTTAATACCATGAGATTTCAATTTAACTCAAGCAATCCTTTTACACAAAATGGTAGATTTAAATGGGAAAGTAGAACTGCATATATTGGATTCAACTATAGATTTGGTGGTGGTAAAAACAAAGCTAAATCTAGAAGAAGAAGAGATAGTAATGAGAAACAAGGTGGCGGAGGCTTCTTTTAATAAGGAGGTTTATGATTAAAACAAAAAACCGAAGTTTATTAGCTTCGGTTTTTTAATAATTTTAAGTTTTTTATATCAGAATGAATAATTCTAAAAAATTAGAATCAACTATTTTCTTTATTTTATTAGTATTCTCTTACTAAACTCTTTTCCTTCTATTTGAATAATATAAATATATATACCAGATGCTATTTTTTTATTCATTCTCTGTAAAACATTTATTTCAAACTTTTTTTCAAAAACAAATTCGTTAAAAACAGTTACTTTATTTTGACCTGCTAAGTTGAACAAATCCACCTTAACATGTGCATTATTTGGCATCTCAATAGAAATAAAAGGGCGATATTCATCTTTGTAATAAAGTTCATGTACTACTCTTTTAGAACCAGAAGGTACTATTGGATCTATGTTTTCATTATTCTCACTATTACAAGTTATTCCTAAATCTACAGGATTGTATTTATGCCCTAGTAAAAACTCTTCTACCATAGGAATTGGCACACACATCCACTGTGTTAAAATAGTAGCATAAACATCTCTAAAATCTGTTGTGTATTCTAAATTTCCTCTATCATTAGAATCTTTTAAATTTGGGTGAGTACCTACCAATCCACTTCCATTCAAACCTCCACCAAATAATAACATAGGTGCGGCTTTACCATGGTCGGTTCCTTTTGATCCATTTTCAAAAATACGCCTTCCAAATTCAGAATATGTCATTCCTAACACCAACTTATCATGCCCAGTAAACTTTAAATCATCAAAAAAATAACCTACTGCATTTGTTAATGTTGTCATTAATTTTCTATGAGTAATTAACTGACTAGCGTGAGTATCAAAACCATTTAAGGTAATCATGTATACTTTAGATTTTAATCCTCCTTTTATTAATCTTGCAATAATAGCTAACTGTTTAGAAAAATCATTTTCATCATATTCTACTTGATTTTTTCCTTTTTTATAAGCTTCATTTATAACTCCTGAGTATTGATATGTTGTATTAACTACTCCTCTTAAAAACTTTAGCTGACTATCATAAGTACAAGCATCAAACAACGAGTCATCTACTTGATATTGTAAACCAGAAGTAGCAATTTTTTCTAACTGATTAACATTGGAGGTGGTAAATGCATAATTAACCTCTTCCCCATTAAATAAAATATCTCCAAAATTACCAACTTGAATTGCTGCTGGTGATTTTGGTGGATCAAGCAGATAATTTGGATATTTGTCTTCAAAATATCTCCCCATCCATCCTGTTTTTTCACCTTCGAAAGATGTTGTCGTAATATCTGCATTAGACCATACTTCAGATCCTGTAAAATGCGAAAGACTTTGTCCATCCATACCTACTGCATGTACAGCTTTAAATTGTCCATCTCCCCACATACTTTCTAAAGAACCCATATAATCTGGTACTCCATAGTCTTCTGTTAATTTTATAACTTTATTTTCTGGAATATATATATTAGGTCTGGCATTTGCGTATGCAGAGTGTTGATTTAAAGGAACAATGGTATTCAATCCATCATTACCTCCAGAAAGTCTTATTAAAATTAATATATTATCATTTTCTACACCTGAAATTGCAGAAGTTAATGGGTTAGGCATTGATGCCGCTAATAATTTATTCCCAAGAATCATTGATCCTGAACCTACTATTCCCAAAGCTCTTATAAAAGATCTTCTACTCCAATATTTATGTTCTAAATCGTGTTCAGACTCTGAATTATTTTTTTTAGTTCTTTTCATCATTTTTTACTTAAGTTGAAATTCAGGTTCTCTAATCAAATGTTTAAGCAGTAAAAAAACTTGGACAGGTGCTTTAAACCAACCTGCGAGTGTCCAAGAAGGAGTTGCACCACCTTCATAATAAGTTTCTGAAATATCACTCCTAAATACAGCAAAAGCTTCTTCATAATCTTGATCAGTATGTAAACCTCTCGATAAAACACTATCTATAATTAATTTTGCTATTTTATCTGGATTATTAGTTGTTTTACCAATATCACCTACAATTTTTAAAGCTAAATCTCTAAAAGATTCTTCGTTTTTAAAAAAAGCATCTTTAATATAAGACTCTAAAAACAACCATCTGTTTATAACAAAATCACTATTAATCCAAGCTCTATCTCTTTCCCAACCAGCAACATCGGGCGGAGAAAATATTATTTGACCTGTTCCTCTTGTTCCTTGTTGTATTATTGAAAAAGCTCTTTCATCAAATGGAATATCTAACTCATTAGTAATATTTAAAAATAAATCATAGGGGCTCTTAATAATAACACCTACTGTTGTTTCATCATAAAAATGTTGACTTTTAAATAACTGTTTTAAAACAGGTGCTATTTCAAAATTATTGCTGATAAATGTTTTTGATAATTCTTTTATAATTTCTTTTGCATTTCCTATTTCTATATCTGGATATACAAAAAAAGTATATAGTTTTCTACATATATGCTGAGCTATGAGTTCTTTTTTTTCTTCAAACAGAATTTCAATTACATCAAAATAATCCCAATTTCCTTTTCTCCCAAAAATTTCTTTCTCTGTATTGTCAAAATTTCTTTCTCTAAAAGTAATAGAGCTACATTTAACATGATTTTTTCCTTCTATAAAATAACCTGTTAAAGCTCTGGATGTTTCTATAATATCTTTTTCTGTATAACCAACTCCTTCTCCTAACGTAAATAACTCATACAATTCTCTTGCATAATTTTCGTTAGGTTTATCTTTTCTACTTAATGCTCCATCTAAATAAAATAACATTGCATTTGTTAAACCAATTTCTTTGGTAAAATTTTTAAAATTCCCAAGAGCATTTCTATTGATGCATTCTACATATTCATATTGATATGAATTACAAAAATGAGAAGTTCTATCGGTAACAAAGTGGCTTGTCCAAAAAAAACTTAATCTTCCTAAAAGATCTGTTTTTCTTAAAAAATCAATATAATCAAATTTAAATTTTTCGTATTGTTCTATTACGATGTCATTTCTTTCTTTATTATCCTTTGGATAATTAGTAATATCCCAATCATACCAAATTGGTCTATCTAAAGAATCTTCTTTTAGAGCATTATTTATAATATTTTCAACAACATCATTTACATTCTCTCCTACAATATTTTCAGCATTTTCTTGATGTATTCCAAAACCAACTCTTCTATATAAATGCTTAATATTTTGTAATGACAGTGGTGTTTTTAAAACATCTATAGAAGAATTATTACAACTCTTAACTTTCATATTCAAAAAAGGGATTATAATTATGTAAATTATTTTTTACTTGTTTAGTAATATAATTTGCTGTTAATTATTTCATATAACCTGTCTCTAACTATCAAAGAAAACGAGGGTTTTAACCCTTGATAAGGCTTTAATACGAAATTATAATACATAAACTATATAATTTACT
Organism: uncultured Tenacibaculum sp.; assembly: GCA_947498055.1. Classification (GTDB taxonomy): domain Bacteria; phylum Bacteroidota; class Bacteroidia; order Flavobacteriales; family Flavobacteriaceae; genus Polaribacter. Next base: position 23,531 of record CANMJA010000028.1, on the reverse strand, counting down.
TTTTAATATCAGTAAATTTAAAATATCTTATTGATAAATAACAATAAAATTTATTCATTTATATTTCAAAAATAAACAAATAAAAAACAAACACTTAAAGACTTTTAATTAGTCGATTAGTTTTTATACAGGGAATTATATCTTCTCAATATTCTTCAAAAAGGAAAGATAAAAAGACAAAAAATAGAGGTAACTAGATAATTATTAGAATAATAAAAACATTTTTTTTTTTATAATCACTAAGTTATAAAAATCTACCTATTATTGCCAAACCATATATCTTATGTATCAATAAATAATATTACTTTTTTAATTATAAGCGTTGAGCTAACTTAAAAGCAGATAAAAACACAATTGTTTATAACAATTCATTTTCTTAACCATTTTTATTACTTAATCTTAGTAATTCCTATGTTCATAAACCGCCCATTTAAAGTTTCTCCTGCATTTAAAACATATCGTATTTGAATGATATCATTTGCATTTAAATTATACATTAATACTCCTGTTCCTCCCCACCAATCTCTATTAGGTAGACTTACAGAACCTCTAGTTAAATACCCTATTAAACCGCCGTTTCTAAAAGCTCCAATTATATATTTTGTATCACCTGCTGGCATATTGGAAGTTGATAATTCTGCCGAAATCATATATACACCATCTCTTAAAACTCTTATACTTCCGTTACCTGTAACTGTAAATGTATCGCTATCTATCGATTGTGTATGTGCTGTATTAATAGGAAAATCAAAATAAGTATTGGTTGCATTTGGTAATAAATATCCTCCTGTTCTATTTAAAACTACCGATTTTAGAGAACTAGCGGTATCTGTTTTTACCCAATTGGTACCATCAAACTTATAAATACTATCATCATCTGTATTGTATACTAAACTACCAGTATTGGGAGATATTACCCCTAACATTTCTGCATTTGTTACTTTAGGCAGTGAAAAAACTGCATCTCCATCTAACTGTGAATAAGAAACAGTAACAATAAAAAATAGCAAAAAGCATAAACTAAGCCTTGTGAAAAAATTCATGTCGAATGTTTTTTATAGCTAATTTATGCTTTTTATAAATATAATCTTGTAAATTATTTACTTAGATACATTTTTCTTCTTGCATATAAATCATAAAATTGATCATCTCTTAAATTATCTATAAACAAGATGCTCTCACCTGTACTTTTCATTTCTGGTCCTAAATTTTTGTTTACATTAGGAAACTTATTAAAAGAGAATACGGGTTGCTTAATTGCAAAACCTTCTAATTGTGGATTGAAATTAAAATCTGTTACCTTTTTCTCTCTTAACATTACCTTTGTAGCATAATTTACATAAGGCTCTTTATATGCTTTTGCTATAAAAGGCACTGTTCTAGAAGCTCTTGGATTTGCTTCTATAATATATACTTTATCATCTTTAATGGCAAATTGAATGTTAATTAAACCAACTGTTTCAAGAGCCAATGCTATGGTCTTTGTATATTCTCTGATCTGATCTAATACTAGTTCTCCTAAGTTAAATGCTGGTAAAGTTGCATTAGAATCTCCCGAATGAATTCCACAAGGTTCTATATGCTCCATGATACCTATAATATACACATTTTCACCATCACAAATAGCATCTGCCTCTGCTTCAATAGCTCCTTCTAAATAATGATCTAACAACAACTTATTATTAGGAATTTTACGTAATAAATCAACTACATGCTCTAAAAGTTCTTCTTTATTAATTACGATTTTCATTCCTTGTCCTCCTAAAACATAAGAAGGGCGAACTAATATTGGAAAGTTTAACTCATCTGCTAAAGCCAAAGCTTCGTCTGCATTTTCTGCTACACCAAATTCAGGGTAAGGAATATTATTTTCTTTTAATAATGTAGAAAAACTACCTCTATCTTCTGCTAAATCTAATGCTTTAAAACTTGTTCCTATGATTGGAATACCATATCTATCTAATTTCTCAGCTAGTTTAAGAGCAGTTTGCCCGCCTAGCTGTACAATTACTCCTTCTGGTTTCTCATGTTTAATTATGTCGTAAATATGTTCCCAAAAAACTGGTTCAAAATATAATTTATCTGCGGTATCAAAATCGGTAGAAACCGTTTCAGGATTACAGTTAATCATAATTGTTTCGTAACCACATTCTTTTGCAGCATACACACCATGCACACAACAATAATCGAATTCTATTCCTTGTCCGATTCTATTTGGCCCAGAACCTAAAACAATAATTTTTTTCTTGTCTGAAACTACACTTTCATTAGACACATATCTTTCTCCATCTGCAGTTTCTATTTCTTGTTCAAAAGTAGAATAATAGTAAGGTGTTTTTGCTTTAAACTCTGCTGCACATGTATCCACTAATTTATATACACGCTTAATATTTAGTTCTTCACGTTTTTTATACACGTCGCTTTCTAAACATTCTAGCATATGTGCTATTTGTCTATCTCCATATCCTTTTTGCTTCGCTTCTAATAACAATTCTCTATCTAAAGTATCAATTGTATACTTAGAAATCTCTTTTTCTAATTGAAATAACTCTTCATATTGTCTTAAGAACCACATATCAATTTTAGTGATATCGTGAATCTTAGTTAAAGGGATTCCCATTTGAATTGCATCATAAATTGCAAATACTCTATCCCATGAAGCATTTTGAAGTTTATCTATAACTTGATTATAGTCTGTATAATTCTTACCATCTGCTCCTATTCCATTTCTTTTAATTTCTAAAGACTGCGTAGCTTTATGTAATGCCTCTTGAAAAGAACGTCCAATTCCCATTACCTCTCCAACTGCTTTCATTTGTAAACCTAAAGTTCTATCAGACCCTTCAAATTTATCAAAATTCCAACGAGGTATTTTTACGATTACATAATCTAATGTAGGCTCAAATAAAGCAGACGTAGATTTTGTTATTTGATTATCTAATTCATCTAAGGTATAACCAATAGCTAATTTAGAAGCTATTTTTGCAATAGGATACCCCGTTGCTTTACTTGCTAAAGCGGAAGAACGAGACACACGTGGATTAATTTCTATCGCTATTATGTCTTCTTTCTCATCTGGAGATACCGCAAACTGCACATTACATCCGCCAGCAAATTCACCTATACTACGCATCATTTTTATTGCCATATCACGCATTCTCTGATAGGTTTTATCAGAAAGTGTCATAGCTGGTGCCACGGTAATAGAATCTCCTGTATGAATTCCCATAGGATCCATATTTTCGATAGAACAAATAATTACCACGTTATCATTATCATCTCTTAATAACTCTAACTCGTATTCTTTCCATCCCATCATTGCTTTATCAATCATTACCTCATGAATAGGAGAAATCTCTAAACCTCTAGATAAGTTTTCTTCAAAATCCTCTTCATTATAAACAATTGCAGCTCCTGCTCCTCCTAAAGTAAAGGAAGCTCTAATACATAATGGAAAACCAAACTCTTGCGCTATCTCTTTTCCTTTTAAGAAAGAAGTTGCTGTTGCTTGAGGTGCCATAGGTATTCCTATTTTTTCCATTAATACACGAAATTTATCTCTATCTTCCGTAATATTTATCGCATCAATATCTACTCCAATAATTTCAACTCCAAAATCTTTCCAAATTCCCTTTTCATCTGCTTCTATACATAAATTTAAGGCTGTTTGTCCTCCCATAGTTGGTAGTACAGCATCTATATGAGGGTGTTCTTTTAAGATTTTAATAATCGATTTTGTTGTTAATGGCAATAAATAAACATGATCTGCCATAGAAGGATCTGTCATGATCGTTGCTGGATTAGAATTGATTAATATCGTTTCTATTCCATCTTCTCTTAGCGAACGTAATGCTTGTGAACCAGAATAATCAAATTCACATGCTTGGCCAATTACTATAGGTCCAGATCCTATAATTAAAATCGATTTTAAGTCTTTTCTCTTAGGCATTTGTAATACTTGTTGTTTGTGTTGTTGTTAACTGTAAAAATAAAAAATTGATTGGGTATAAAAAAAGGTGTTACTATTAAAATAGTAACACCTTGTATATGAATGATTGTACATCATTATTTTTTCGGTCTTGCTGCTGACGAAACCGTTAATTTTTTTCTTCCTTTAGCTCTTCTTCTAGCTAATACTTTTCTACCATTAGCAGAAGCCATTCTTTCGCGAAAACCATGCTTATTTCTTCTTTTTCTTTTTGATGGTTGGTATGTTCTTTTCGGCATTATTTATATCTTTAAAAATATTCTTTAAATATGTTTTGCTTTTATGAAATTCCGACTGCTAAAAGCGTTGGCAAATATACAACGTTTTTTTATTTTAACAAGTTATTGAATACATTTTTTTCAGATTAAAATTTTAATCTAAAAACATGCTAAATTTAATCCTTTTTTATTTGCCGTAATTAACAATGTTAGTACTTTTGCGCAAACCTAACACTCGCATGAACAACACAAAATATGTATTTGTAACTGGTGGCGTTACTTCTTCTTTAGGTAAAGGGATTATCGCTGCTTCTTTAGCTAAACTACTGCAAGAGAGAGGATATTCCGTTACAATTCAAAAATTAGACCCTTATATTAATATAGATCCTGGTACGTTAAATCCATATGAACATGGAGAATGTTATGTTACAGATGATGGTGCTGAAACAGATTTAGACCTTGGGCATTATGAGCGTTTTTTAAACATTCCTACTTCACAGGCTAACAATGTTACCACTGGTAGAATATACCAATCTGTAATAAATAAAGAACGTAAAGGAGAGTTTCTAGGAAAAACAGTACAAGTTATTCCGCATATTACAGACGAAATTAAGCATCGTATTAAAATATTAGGTAATACTGGTAAATATGATATCGTAATTACTGAAATTGGAGGAACTGTTGGTGATATTGAATCGTTACCATATATAGAGGCTGTTAGACAATTACAATGGGAATTAGGAGAAGATAATGCTATTGTTATTCATTTAACATTAGTTCCTTATTTAGCTGCTGCTGGCGAATTAAAAACGAAACCAACACAGCATTCTGTAAAAATGTTAATGCAAAGTGGTATTGGACCTAACATTTTAGTATGCAGATCTGAACATTATATTTCTGACGATATTAAACGAAAATTGGCTTTATTTTGCAATGTAAAGAAAGAAGATGTTGTTCAATCTTTAGATGCTGAAACCATTTATGACGTTCCTAATTTAATGTTTAACGAGGGGTTAGATCGTGTTGTTCTAGAAAAATTAAATTTAAATACAGATAAACATCCTGAGTTAGTTGCTTGGAATCAATTTGTAAAAAAATATAAAAACCCTAAACAAACAATAGAAATTGGTTTAATTGGTAAATATGTAGAGTTACATGACTCTTATAAATCAATTACTGAAGCTTTTATTCATGCTGGTTCTACTCATGAAGCAAAAGTGAATGTTCGTTGGATTCATTCTGAAGAATTAACTACCAAAAACATTACTAGTAAATTAGGAAATTTACATGGTATTTTAGTCGCTCCAGGTTTTGGAGAGCGTGGTGTAGAAGGTAAAATAACTGCAGTTAAGTATGCTCGTGAAAATAACATTCCTTTTTTAGGTATTTGCTTAGGAATGCAAATGGCAGTTATCGAATTTGCTCGTAACGTATTGCATTTACAAGATGCTAATTCTACGGAAATGGATGAAGGTACTTCTCACCCAGTTATTAATTTAATGGAAGAACAAAAAAACGTTACTGAAAAAGGTGGTACTATGCGTTTAGGAGCTTGGGATTGTGAATTAACTAAAGACTCTAATGCTTTTAAAGCTTATGAAAACACTGAAATAAGTGAACGTCATAGACATCGTTATGAGTTTAATAGTAATTATAAAGAACAATTAGAAAATAGCGGTATGTCTGCAACTGGTATCAACCCTAAAACTGGATTGGTTGAAATTGTAGAAATTCCTTCTCACCCATGGTTTGTTGGTGTACAATATCATCCTGAATATAAAAGTACTGTTTTGAATCCGCATCCTTTATTTTTAAGTTTTATTGAGGCTGCTATTAAACAATCAGTAAATTAAAAATTTAAACAAATAATAGTTACTAAAAGCAAGTTAGGATTCACCTACTTGCTTTTTTTATTATACTAACAGTACTTTACTCTTAATATCATTAAATTTATACACTAAATAGAAAACTAGTATCAATTATAAAAATGAATACTAAACTTTACCTTCTTATCTTTTTATTATCTATTAATAGTATTCGTTGTAAAAAAACATCAAAAGAAAAACATTTAATTATTAGTAATGATTTTATAACTTTAAATAATAATTATAAGAACAATATAAATAGTCAAAGTGATTCTATTACTAATCATCTTTACAGTAGTAAAAACGACTCTAGCATAGATACCCTCATTATAAAATGCCCAGAAAACCTTATTTCTGAACTAAAACAATTTATTAAATTTCAAAAAGAAGAATGGAAAAATGTTAAAAATCCTTTTATTGCAACTTACAAAGGGAATGATTTTGGGGATTATCATCATATTAATTTTGAAGATGTGAATAATAAAAGCTATGATTTTGGACATGGTAATAATTATTTTGGAAGTTTTTTACTCTTTTTTAATGATAAACATTTGAATGACAATCCAAAATATTTAGAAAAACAATTTAAAATATTTTGGAAATGGAAAATTTCTTCTTTTCCTTGTTGTTCTGGGGATTATAAATCGGTAGAAGCCTACCTACCTTCTATAACAAAATTAGAATTATTAAATTGACAACTCTACAAAAACATATTTCCACTTATTTTGGAATCACAAATGAAAATATTGAAGAGCGTTATAATAAGTTTTTTAAAAATAATAAAAAGCTTTTTAACCAAGTTCCCTTACAGTATTTAGCTTCCATGTTAGGCATGATTCAATCAGAATATATATAGTTACAAAGAAGTTAAAAAGATATAATTTTAAACATTATACCAATAAAAAAGATGAGTATAACAACTCATCCTTTTATAATTATATTATTTATTAATATTCAATATTTAAAATCCATCACCAGGTGGTTCAGGAGAAGCTGCTTGTGCTTTTTTCGGGTTTAAAATTAAGTAGGTTCCCAAAGCAGTTAATGCAGTGTATTTACCATAATTCCCTATCTTTTTTAGTGCCTCTTTACGAGAAATATCTTGCTGTGTTTTTGTCGTGTCTTTTTTCATGATACTTAATTTACTTTAAAATAATTTTTTTAGAAATATTTCCTAAGCTAGACTGTAGTCTAACTATATAAACACCAGAAGATAAGTTAGCAATACTCACCTTGCTGTTTCCATTAGAATCCACTTTTTTACTCATTAACTCTTCTCCTAGAGTAGAATAAATTTGTACGTCAGCTTTTCCTTGTAAACCAGTTATTGTAATCTCTTTATTCGACGATTTATACACACTAATATTTGCCTTACTTTTCACTATTTCATCCGTACTTAAGCTTTTAGAAGAAGTATGAATATAGAATTGACCAGCTCCATTAGATGCTTTTTGTAAAGTAGTTGTAAAGTTTTCTTGCGATAAGTTCGTAAATGTATTGTTTATTCTATCTTCTAAATAAATTTCGATACCTGTTGGTAAATTTTCCGAATTTATAGAAAGTTCTATTTGTTTACCAGCTTCAGCAATTAAACCTACAGGAATTACCATGGTTTCCAAATTAGATATTGGTAATACTTGAATAGCTAATTTTTTATTAGAAACAGTATCCTTGTCTCCTACTAACTTTGTATATACTGCAAAATCGTTATTTGTTCCTTCAAACATACTTCCGTCATAACCATTATCAAATCCTACTGTCGTATTTTCAATGAAATATATTTTAGTTGACTTATCATTTACCAATAATTTTATATTAGTAGAATTATTCTTTCTCGCTAAAGCATTCGCAATTTTATGGCTTTGATTTTCTGTTTCAAAAACTACATCCCCATCACTTATAGCTGTTACAAAGAAACCTCTGGCAGGTTCAATTTTTATAGGATTAGCAAGTGTATACGTTTCATACTCTTTACCATTCCATAACCAAATGGTTTTTTCATTAAGCAAAGAAGAATTTGTATTTACAAAGTTTTCTGAATTTATGTATGATGTAAATGGATTTCCTAATAAATTAAAATTAGTCCTATCTCCTACAGTGATTGGATAACTAACATTTTCAGCATTTATATTTCCTGAAAAAGTAATATCAGTTAATCTTGTAGCTTTAACAGAAAGGCCTAAACCCGATTTACCAACAAGAGAATTAACAGGTGAAGAATTAATTACCTCATAGTTCCATGCACTTCCCATATCATTATTATAAACACCTATAGCTCTAGTTTTATTTGTAGAATTCTGCTCAAAATAATTGTGTTGAACAACTAGTTTAGCATAAGTTTGATTAGCTACAGGAGGCGTAATTAAATCCCAATTTTCTAGTATTCTTTTATTACATATAATAGTAGCATTCACTTTAGATTTCGCTATTAGAGTAGCCTTATTTTGTATAGTAATTGATTCAACTGTTACTTCATTAGAAATTGTTGGATATTTCGTTAAACCTGTAGGAATCTCCACTCTATCTGTAGATACAGGAACTACTCCCTCTTCCCAATTGACTGCTGTATGCCAATTATTATCTCTTGCTCCTGACCATTTTAACACTGGAGTACAAGAAGAGCTATAAGTTCCTCTCTCCCAGCCAGGAGTTCCGCTAATTCTATCTGGTGGAGTAAATCCAGCATCTATTTGTATACAAAATAAACTAGGGTTTCTATTCGCAGAAAAGCTGCTAATTTTATGATTATTACCATTCGCAACATTTAAACTAGTTAATGAGTTCTCATTAGCCCATACCAAATCTAAATTTTTATTATTGGAAAGATCTAAACTCGTTAATGAATTATTGGTGCAAATCAATTCATTTAAAGCGACATTCATAGAAAGATCTAGACTTGTTAATGAATTGTTTCTACAATTTAAATAATATAAATTGGTATTCTTAGAAACATCTAAATTAGTTAATAAATTGCCTTCGCAATCCAATGCTTTAATATTTATGAAAGCCTCTATACCTGTTAAATCTTTAATAGATTTATTTCTAACAAAAATAAGACCTAAATAAGCAGTTGCCTCTGCACAACTAATTTCAAGATCACCATCAGTATTAATAAGAGATTGCTCTAATAAAGCTGTTTTAAAATTAGCATCAGGGATATTTACATTTCCTACGCACTGACTACTAATAGGTTTAATAGCTAATATTATAGCTATTAAAAAAAAATTAAATTTCATAATTCTATAGTTTTTGGGATTATTCTATTTTTAAATTTATTTTAAGTTATTTATATGAATTCAATATTTTTTATAGAGGTTTTATCTTTTAGAATTTAGCCTAACTATTTTCCTAAAACCATTTTTTACATTCGGCAAATATATCTTAATTTACAGCATAAAAACACCTTAGTATACTTAAGTATACCGCTATATTTAGGACTACATACTTTTGGTTAATCTGAAAAAAAAATCTAAAAACATAGTTAATTAAACAACCTGCGAAAGTTTTACTTTCTTATTCGAGATATTATTGTTTTTGATAAATAGAAATAGAAGTTATAGTTCTTTCTTTTAACTCTAATCAATTTAAAAAACAGGGAAAACAGATGAAAAACAACTCTAAGAATGTTGTCTAAGGAATTCAATTATATAGAAAAAATGAATTAGTTAATAGAAAAATCTTAATACTACTCCTATTAATCTTTAACATACTTTTTACAGATTAAGAAATAATCGTTAAATGAAGGAATTGAAACAGTAAAAAACTACAGAATACTCTTATAAAATAATAACAGTATAACTATCTTTTTCTAAATTCATATTACTCAAATTTTATAGACTTAGAAGGGTGAATTTTTGCAACTAACATAGAAGGTATTATTAACATTAGCAAACACAATAATAATGTACCTATATTTAATAATAGAAGAGGTAAAATATTTATGTTAACTGGTACTGTAGACACATAATAAGTTGCAGGGTTTAAAGAAATAACACCAAAGTATTTTTGCACTAAAAGTAACCCTACTCCTATTATATTACCAAAAAACAAACCTTTTAATATTAAATAGGTAGCATTGTATAAAAACACTTTTTGAATTCCTCTATTAGTACTTCCTAAAGCTTTTAAAACACCAATCATTTGTACTCTTTCTAAAATAAGTACTAAAAGCGCTGTTATCATATTAATACTCGCAATAACTATCATAATAATAATAATAAAAATCACATTATTATCGAATAACTTCAACCATTCAAAAAGATTTGAAAAACTATTTAAAATAGTAGTCGTTTTTAATAATGGAGTTACTTCCATTTCTATTTTGTCTGCTTTTAACTCTAAAGAATTAAAGTTATCTAACATTACTTCAAACCCACCTACTTCATTTTCTTTCCACTTATTTATTCTTTGTACTTCTTTTAAATCTCCTAATAAAATAGTAGTATCAAACTGTTCGAAACCTGTATCATAAACTCCAACAATAACTGGTTTTCGCATTTTAAATTTAGTAGCAGATTTTGTTTGAAACCACGTTTCTATAGTGTCGTTCAATTTTAATTGTAATCTATCTAAAATCGATTTTGAAATCAATATTTCTTTATTCCTTTTTTGATTATAATTAGGCAATCTTCCTGCAATTAAATAGTCTTTAAAAAAAGTAAAATCATACTCTTTATTCACTCCTTTAAAAACAATCCCTTGAAAATCTGTTGGAGTTCTAATAATTCCACCTTTATTAATATATGGTTGTACTTTCTTTATTCCTTTTATCGATTTAAAACTTGGATAAAAATCTTGGTTTATATCTAAAGCTACTGTAGAAACATCTGAATTATTATTATCGTAGTTGGTTATTTGTACGTGGCCTTTAAAACCAGCAATTTTTTCTCGAACTTTCTGTTTAAATCCAGAAGTTACTGCCACAGATATTAACATAATAGCCATCCCTAAACTTATAGCTACAATTGCTATTTTTATTATTGGAGATGATATACTATTTTTATACTCTTTACCGGCTATAATTCGTTTAGCAATAAATAATTCGTAATTCAAGAAAAATGTTTTTTAACAAAACCAAAAATACATATTTATTCCTTTTAATAAGCATCCTTTTTATAATCACTTCTTGTAAACAAACATCTACTGTTAAAGCACAAGAGTTCACTCAAGAAAGTATTCAAGATACCTTTGTTGAAAAAAAAACAGTAGTAACAGGAGCAGATCAAACGAAAGCATATATTCCTAGTTTATTGAATAAAAATATTGCTATTGTAGCAAATCAGACTTCTCGAATTCAAAAAACATCGAATTATGATTCTACAATTACTTCTATTCATCTAGTAGATTATATTCATAACTCTAAACAAATACATGTAAAAAAAGTTTTTGCTCCTGAGCATGGTTTTCGAGGAAAAGCAGATGCTGGTGAAATTATTAAAAATGGCAAAGATGTTAAAACAGGATTACCCATTATTTCTTTATACGGAAAAAACAAAAAACCTTCTAAGAAACAATTAAAAGGTATAGACATGGTTATTTTTGATATTCAAGATGTTGGAGCTCGTTTTTATACATATATATCAACTTTACATTATGTAATGGAAGCTTGTGCAGAAAATAAAATTCCTTTAATTATATTAGATCGTCCAAATCCTAACGGACATTATGTAGACGGACCTGTTTTGGAAATGAAACATCACAGTTTTGTAGGAATGCATCCTGTTCCTGTAATTTATGGTATGACCATTGGGGAGTACGGGACAATGATTAATGGTGAAAAATGGTTAAAAAACGGAATACAATGCGATTTAAAAGTTATTCCTTTACAAAACTACACACACCAAACCGCTTATAGTTTGCCTGTAAAACCTTCTCCTAATTTACCTAATGATGCTTCTATTAATCTTTACCCAAGTCTTTGTTTTTTTGAAGGTACTAATGTTTCTGTAGGCAGAGGAACTAATAAACAGTTTCAAATTGTTGGTAATCCTTTCCATCATTTAAAAAAACATTCTTACATGTTCACTCCTACACCAAATGAAGGTGCAAAAAAACCAAAACACAATAACAAAGAATGTTACGGTTACGATTTATCGAATAACAAAAAATTAAATCGTTTAAATTTACAATGGTTATTGGAGTTTTATAATGCCCACAAACAATATTCTAAAGAAAAGAAATTCTTTACTTCTTTTTTTACCAAATTGGCAGGAACGAAAGAATTACAAAAACAAATAGAGCAAGGAATAACAGAAGAAGAAATTCGAAAATCTTGGCAAGACGATTTAAACGATTTTAAAAAGATAAGAAGTAACTATTTAATTTATTAACAACAAGACTTTTTATTATTTTACATTCATATTTTGCAATCTTTTTATTAACTTTAACTATTATTAATCAATTAATTAACCATTATGTTAAAAAATATTTCAAAATTAGGAGTTGCTTTAAATAAAGAAGAACAAAAACAAATTAATGGAGGTGTCTTTCTTTGCCCTGATGGTTCTTTTGCTTTAGATATTTGCATCAGTCAGGGGCACTTTGGGTTTTGTGGAGGAAGATTTATAAAACTTTTTGATGAATGTCAGTCGTTTTAGAAAATATCTAATCTAAAAAGTTTACAGCAGCTAAATTATATTACTTTTGATTTAGCTGTTTTTTTAAAAAAAAATTATAAAAACCCTTGCTCTTTCATCCAATCGTCCGAATAAATTTTATCCATATATCTAATTCCATGATCTGGTAGTATTAATACCACAAAACTATTGGTATCAAATGTGTTTTTTACTGCGTATTGATGTGTTGCTTGTATTACTGCTCCTGATGTATAGCCACATAACATCCCTTCCTTTTTCACTAGCTCTCTTGAAGCTAAAGCTGCTGCTTTATCGGTTACTTTTTCATATACATCAATCACGTCAAAATCTGTAGAAGTAGGAATTAAGTTTTTTCCTAATCCTTCAATTTTATATGGAGATATTTCTTTAGGATCGAACTTTTGAGTTTCATGGTATTTTTTTATTACTGACCCTATGGCATCTACTCCTAATACTTTTATATTCGGATTTTGTTCTTTCAAATATCTTCCTGTTCCAGAAATAGTTCCTCCTGTTCCGCTTGCTGCTATTAAATGTGTTATTTTACCTTCCGTTTGTGTCCATATTTCTGGTCCTGTAGTTTGGTAATGTGCCTCAATATTTAATTCATTAAAATATTGATTTATATAAATAGATTTTGGAGTTTCTTTATGAATTCTTTTAGCTACTTCATAATAAGATCTTGGGTCGTCGGGTGCTACATTTGCAGGACAAACATGTACCTCTGCTCCCATAGTTTTTAAAATAGCTATTTTATTTTTAGAGGATTTATCACTAACTGCTAAAATACATCTATATCCTTTTACTAAGCTTATCATTGCTAAACTAAACCCCGTATTTCCAGAAGTAGTTTCTACTATGGTATCTCCAGGTTTTAAAAAACCTTTTTCTTCTGCATTTTTTATAATTTGTAATGCAATTCTATCTTTCGCCGATTGTCCTGGATTAAAAGATTCCAATTTTGCATAGAAGTTTCCTGGTAAACTTTTAGTAATATTTTGTAGCTTCACCATTGGGGTTTCGCCAACTAAATCTAAAATCGAATTTACTATCGCTCTATTTCTATTCATTCTTTTTAAAAAGAAAAACGTTGTTATAAAAAATGATACTGAGTTTTATAACAACGTTTACATTCACTCAATCGAGCGCAAAAATATAATTATTTTTCTAACTTCTCTTCTAAAGCCAATAAGAATGTGTATTCTCTTGCTGTTTCTTTTAATGCATCAAACCTACCAGATGCTCCTCCATGACCAGCTTCCATATTCGTATGTAAGAATAATAGGTTTGTATCTGTCTTTACATCTCTTAATTTAGCTACCCATTTAGCAGGCTCCCAATATTGCACCTGACTATCATGTAAACCTGTAGTTACTAACATATTTGGATATTTCTTAGCTACCACTTGGTCGTAAGGAGAATACGATTTGATATAATCGTAATACTCTTTATCATTCGGATTTCCCCATTCGTCATATTCTCCAGTTGTTAAAGGAATACTATCATCTATCATTGTAGAAATTACATCTACAAATGGTACTGCAGCAATAATTCCGTTATATAATTCTGGGTTCATATTCACAATTGCTCCCATTAATAAACCTCCGGCTGAACCTCCCATCGCGTATAAATGTTTTGGAGACGTATATCCGTTATCTATTAAATACTTAGAACAGTCAATAAAATCATTAAACGTATTTTTCTTATGCAACATTTTTCCATCATCATACCATTCTCTTCCTAAATATTGACTTCCTCTAATATGTGCTAAGGCAAAAATAAATCCACGGTCTAATAAACTTAATCTTGTGGTAGAAAAACCATCGGATATTGTATATCCGTAAGAACCGTAAGCATACTGTAAAACAGGCGTATTTTCATCTATTTTTGTATCTTTTCTATGTACTATAGATAATGCTACTTTTTTTCCATCTCTTGCAGTAACCCAAATTCTCTTACTTGTGTAATTATTTTTATCGAATTTTCCTCCTAATACTTCTTGTTCTTTTTTTATTTCTTTCGATTGATCTTTCATGTTAAAATCAACCACAGAACTTGGAGTTGTCATGGAATTGTAGGAGTATCTAATTACTTCCGTATCGAAATCTGGATTCGCATATACACCCGCAGAATAGGTTTCTTCTTCAAAAGGTAAATAATAATCTTCTTTACCGTCCCAACGTTTTATTCTTATTTTAAACAACCCGTTATTTCTTTCCTCTAGAACTAAATAATTTTTAAAAATGGAAAAATCTTCTAGTAAAGTATCTTCTCTATGCGGAATTACATCTTCCCAATTTTCTTTCGTTGTTTTATTTTCAGGAGTTTTCATTAACTTAAAGTTAGTCGCTCCGTCTTTATTTGTTTTTATATAAAAATGATCGTTATAATGTGCTATATCATACTCTAAATCTCGTTCACGAGGTTGAATAACTCTAAAAGTTCCATCAGGATTATCTGCTTCTAGTACTTGGTATTCTGTTGAAACAGTGCTATAAGAACCTATTACTAGGTATTTTCTAGATTTTGTTTTTGTAACAAATGCACTAAAAGTTTCATCTTTTTCTTCAAAAACCAACACATCTTCTTTTGCATCTGTTCCTAAAACATGCTTAAATATTTGAGCACTACGAAGTGTAACTGGATCTTTTTTAGTGTAAAAAAATGTTTTATTATCATTTGCCCATACTGCTCCTCCTGTCGTATTTTCTATTTTATCAGCATAAATTTCACCCGTTTCTAAATTCTTAACTCTAATAAAATATTGTCTACGGCTTACTGTATCTGTAGCAAAAGCTGCTAATTTATTATTTGGAGAAACACTTAAACCGCCTAATTGAAAATAATCATGTCCTTCTGCTTCTTTATTCACATCAAACATAATTTCTTCTTGCGCTTCTAAGCTTTCCTTTTTTCTAGCATAAATAGGATACTGTTGTCCTTTTTCATAACGAGTAATATAGTAATATCCATTTTTCTTATAAGGTACCGATTCGTCATCTTCTTTTATTCTACCTTTCATCTCTTCGAATAATGTACCCTGAAAATCTTTGGTATACCCCATAACACTTTCAAAATAAGAGTTTTCTGCATTTAGATAATCATACACTTTTTGAGTTTGAGTATCTTTTTCTGATGCATTTTTTTGTGCATCAGATAAACGCATCCAAAAATAATCGTCTACACGAATATCACCGTGTTTTTCTAGTTTCTGAGGCTGTTTCTCAGCTATTGGGGCTGTATTAATTTTCTCCATCTTTTCGCTTTTGCAGGATGCAAAAATAAGACTTAAAATAAGACCTCCGACAAGTTTTTTTTTCATATTATTTGATTTTAGCCATAGCAAAGTAGTAATTTTGCTTTAAATAACTTAAAAATAAATTTATGTTTGGTGATATATCTGGTATGATGGATAAATTTAAACAAGCGCAGCAAAAAGTGGAAGAAACTAAAAAGCGTTTAAATACTGTTTTAATTGATGAAAATGGTGCTGATAACAAACTAAAAGTAACCGTTACTGCCAACAGAGAAATAAAAGCTATTACTATACCTAATGAGTTGCTAAACGATGCTGAAGAATTAGAAGATTATTTAATTCTTACCTTAAATAAAGCATTAAAAAGAGCTAACGAAATTAACGAACAAGAAATGGCTTTAGCTGCAAAAAGTGGTATGCCTAATATTCCTGGAATGGATTTATTTAAATAAAATGCACTCAAAACCTGAAGACTATATGTTGCCTTGCTTGAACAAGAAATTGTTTGGTATCGATTGTCCTGGCTGTGGTTTACAGCGTTCTGTAGTGTTAGTATCTAAAGGAGAATTTAAAAATGCTTTTTACAGGTTTCCTCCTATTTATACTAGCTTTTTATTTATAATTGTAGTATTTTTTCATTTTACTTTAAAGAAAAAAATAACTTCTAAATTAATTATTATTTTAGCTATCTTAAATACAGTAATTACTATTGTAGCTTATATTTTAAAAATGAATAAACTATTTACTTAAAAACTTATACTATGTTTGAATTTGAAGAAAGAACATTACCAAACGCTACTCCTGTCTTAGTATTAGGCATTTTATCTATATTAACTTGTTGGTGTTATGGGTTTTTGGGTATTATCTTAGGAGTAATTGCTTTGATTTTATCTAGAAAAGATATGGCTTTATATAAGCAAAACCCCAGTATTTATATCAATTATTCGAACTTAAACGTAGGTAGAATTTTATCTATCATAGGTATTGTTTTAAGCGTAATTTTCTTATTATACATGATCTGGATTATTTCTTATGTAGGTTGGGATGCTATTCAAGACCCGCAATTATTACAAGAAAGACTTGAGGAATTAAGATAACAAAAATCACATATTATTATATATTCTAAGACCTACTAAAAGGTGATTTTTTTAGAGATCTAATAAATCTCTTTTCTAATTATTAATTGAAGTTTTTGTAAAAAATTATGATAAGAAAGACTGTTTTAGGATAAATAAATTTATTTTTTCTATGAAAACCATAATGCTGTTTTTTTTATTATTAACACAATTAATAACTAGTGCGCAAAACTTAAACGATATTGAAAATACTGTTGACAAAATTTTAAAAACAAATAGTAACGGTATAAAAAAGAGTATTACATCAGAATACAAAGATTTAATAGGAAAGACAATTACTAGTGATAAAAACTATAATAGCTTTTATGAAAAAATACACTTTGTAAATGATAAATATTTTTTAACGATTAAAAAAGAGCGTACAGTTTTAGGTATTTATAAACTTATTAATATAAAAGGAGACCACATAATACTTCTTTTTGATGAATACAAAACAAACTATAAAGCTTTAATTTTTGCTTTAAAGAATAAAAAAAAATATGTAGTCCATTGGAAAGATAATAGTGGAAACCATTCTAATGACACTGCTACTTTAACTGAAGAAGAATTTAAAAACCAAGAATTAGATGTTCACAAACAAATAGTTTCTGAATTAAATTTTTTCAATCCGAATATTAGTTTTTATGTGAAAAATAAAAAAATTGGAATTAAATTAAGAGGTCAAAAATTAATTAAAAACGAATGTGATTCTTTATTTATCTACGGTAAAATAGCTACTGTATATAATTCTAACAAAATAAATCTATACAACCTGAAGGGAAAGCTTCTTGAGGAAAATTTAAAAGCAGACTACTCATATTCAAGAGATGAGCATCAAATTATTGACTCACAAAACAAAATGTACTTTATAGACACTTTGGGTATTAAATATAATAAGCCTAAAAAAACATACCTTAGGCCTGGTAATGATTATTATAAAGAAAAACATTTTGTTACCTACTACGCACATAAAAAAACGATTTTAAAAACTACTATTATTTGTTCTCCAAAATTCACAAAAGATAGCGTTAAACTTGAAGATTCATTTTCTTATATTAAAACAAGACCTAGCGAAGAAGATGAGGATTTTATCAAAAAAGTATTTAAAAACAAAAAAAAATATACTTCTGAAATATCAGAATATTATTTTAATAATGAAATAGATCGTTATTATAGCGATTACATAAAATTACCCGAAAATTATAAGAAAATAAGGTTTATAAATAATAGCACTAAACGTATACACTTTGAATACAACTCACTTTTCTCCACTTATCATTTAAACACTAATTATATTGTTGCTAAGAAATCAAATAAATATGGTGTTTGGGATATAGAAAAAAACAAAATTATAATACCTTTTAACTATAAAGAAATAGTTATTAAGGAAAGTTGGTTTGTACTTAAACAAAATAAGTTATATACTTTTTATCCTAATATTGGTTTAAAACCTAAGTATACATGCTTAGAGGATTACATAGTACAATTCGCAAAATTTAAATATCCTAATGGTAAAAAAGGTTGGGTTGACAGAAAGGGAAAAGAATATTTTGACTAAGTTATCGTTGATTATCACAAATAATCAAACACCTCTTCAATTCTATAAAATGGAGTTTTTTTTTTCGACAATCTGCTCTACAAAAAGAAAGATTACTTCGTCGCACCTTCCTTGTAATAACATAACTCATTAACCAAAAAATATTTTTTACATCAAACTAACCCACATTATATTAATAATAACTGACAATAATTTATGTAATTTTAAAAATCATTCTACCAAAGTAGAATAAAAACAGATAAAATGGTTTATTTTATTTTCAAAAAAAAGACTTATCAGTACTAATTCAATATTACTATGCATTCCTTTAAATTACCTGAATCACCTAGCTACTTAACCTATTTAGGTTATGTAATTCTTTTTATTTTTTTTATAATCCTTTTTAAAAAAGTAAAAAACAGTAAAAAACAAAAAGAAGGATGTGCTTTTCTTTTATTTTATTCATTAATAACAATTCCATTTTGTAATTTTTTACTTAGTTTAACTTTTGGTTGCCTATACTCCTTATATGGTATTTTATTTTATCCAAAATATGAAGCAAAAATTGTAGACAGCTTTATTGAATATATGCAAAATGGCAAAACTGGAAAACCAACACATTTTAACTATGCAGTTCTTGAATTAAATGATAAAAAAGGAAATACAATTCGTATTCATAGTAACGAAGGTAGCTATACTTCTCCTATTATTGGAAAAAAAACAATTGTTTCCTATAAAAATGGAGTTCTTATAAACATATCATTTTGGCCCATTGTATTCTATATTGCATCTATTTTAGTTTCTCTTTTTATAATTAGCATTTTAGTTTTTGTCTTTTACTATAAGATATAATTATATCACAAAAAAATATCTTCGTTAATAAAAAATGAATAAAAAAGAAGTGTACCATTTTCTAAAATTCTATTTTCGTCCTCTTTTAATTTATATCTTTTACATCGACAGGAAGAATTATGGAGAACGAAAAAAACTGGTTACAATATTATAAAAACAGTTTATCTGATAGCGAAAATTTAGCGATAGATATTGCTAAAATCAAAAATTTATTTCATCAAAATAACTCAGATTTAAGCAATGCTATTATTAATGAAAAACAAGCAAATGAGTTATTAGATACAGAAGAACGAAGAATTAATAGATTAAGAGGTGTTACCAAAAAAGACAACTCTAAATGGCGTAATATAGAGGAAACTAAAATTTTAATTGCTCCTTTTCATCTAGAATATCAAACAGATAACCCTAAATTTAAACAACGTACTATTCATCCTTTTTGGATTACTGCTGTAGTAAATAGATCTGGACAATTATCTGCTCCAAAAGATCTATTTCCTTTAATTGTTCGTAATTATTTAACTCCAATTGCCGATGTTAAAAATGACTTTATTTTCTCTTCTATAGATACCATACTAGAAGCCAGAGAAATGGAAGTTCCTGAAACAGAACATGAAGATGAGCCAGTAGGATGGGATGCGTATTGGAATTATATAAATGATATATTTACAAAAGTTACTTATAATCCTATCTATAATTATAAGATTGATAGATATACCACGCAATATAAACTTACATTTTTCTCTGTAAGCTCTAAAATTTCAACTGCAAAAAGTATTCTTTTTTTGTATGAAAACTTATTAAAAAACGAGGAAGAATTACCTGTTTTATCAAAAATAATAAATCCATTAGTAAAAGAAAAAGAAGAAGCTATTACAGATACTGATTTTCTAAATTACAATCATCTCCATTTAGGACAAATGTCTAACCAGTTTCCCTTATCTATTAGTCAACGTAAAACATTACTTTCCTATTTATCTGCCGAAGAAAGTGCCGTTACTGCAGTAAATGGTCCTCCAGGAACAGGAAAAACAACATTACTACAAAGCTTAGTTGCTACCGAAGTGGTAAAAACAGCCATTAGAGGAGAAGATCCATCTATTGTTTTGGCTTGTTCTAATAACAACCAAGCTGTTACTAATATTATTGATAGTTTTATTAATTCTGAAAGTACTTTACAGGAGTTATCTGAAAGATGGATTCCTGACTTTAAAGGGTATGCCACCTATTTACCTTCTAACTCTAAAAGTGAAAAATATTTAGGGAATATTAATTTTTTAAAAGGAAATTTATTCGGACAAGAAGGTACTTTATGTAATTTAGAAAATGAAGATTATTTATACGATGCAGAATATTATTTTTTAACCAAATACTGTCATTTTTTTAATCTTGAAAGCAATTCTTTAGAAGATGCTTGTAATCATTTACAAGAAGAAATTATTCGTATTGAAGATACCTTAATTGATAGTGTTGAATTTTCAAGAGATTTTATTAATTCAATAAATAATATTAATAAGATACTTCTACATGAAGATGATTTTATTAAAATAAATGATTTTAAAATTTCTAAATTAACCGAATGGAGAACTATTCTTACGAAATTAAAATCTTCTATTAAAAACCCAGACTTTATAGAAACTGTTAAGAGCTATTTTAAAATAATACCGCGAAATAATACTATTGAAAATGCTGAATGGATTTTTAAAATTAGCGAGGATACTATTTCTAGTAACGAAAAAACAGCTTCTTTCATAAAAAAACTTACCAACTATTTAAATGTAGCATTACAAGCTAGTTTAAAATTAAAAGATTGGAAATTTAAAAATAATATTAAAGGATTTCCTATTGTTTCTGAAAAAGAAATGTGGGATGGTGAATATGAAAAAATAACTTCTAACGATACATCTCATCGCTTTTTTTATGATGAAATAGATATAGCACTTCGGCATAAAGCTTTTTTACTGGCCACTCATTATTGGGAAGCAAGATGGTTATTAGCTACCGAAGAAGCTCTTAACAGCACTATAGAAAAAGGAACAGGAGAAAATGCTATTAAAGAAAAATGGAAGCGCAGAGCAATGCTTACTCCTTGCTTTGTTGCAACTTTTTACATGGCTCCTAGTCATTTTTTATACAGTCAGTTTCAAGGAGAAAATGAATATGGCAAGCCTATTTTTGAATACTTCCCTTTATATAACTTCATAGATCTTTTAATTATTGATGAAGCCGGACAGGTTACTCCGGAAGTAAGTATTCCAATGTTTTCTTTAGCTAAAAAAGCCTTTGTTGTAGGTGATTTAAAACAAATTGAACCTATTTGGTCTATTCCTTCTAAAATTGACCAGGGAAATTTAATCCGTTTAAATATTCTTCAAAATAACGAAGACAACCAATATTTAAACGAACTTGGCTTCTTGGCTTCTAGCGGTAGTATTATGAAAATGGCACAGAATGCCTGTGGATATGAAACTCCTTTAGCAACAAGAAAAGAACAAGGGTTAATTTTATTAGAACACAGAAGGTGTAATGATGAAATTATTGATTTTTGTAACGAATTGGCCTATGGTGGTATTTTAAAACCCATGAAAGGGAAAGCCAAAGAAACACAAGCCTTTGCTTCTATGATGGCATATCATATTGAAGGAGTAAGTGAACGTAAATTTAATAGTCGCTACAATATAAATGAAGTAAAAGCAATTATAACTTGGCTACAACAAAATAAAGAAACCATTCAAAAAGCATATAATGTAGATACTATTGAAAGTGTTTTAGGTATTATTACTCCGTTTGCTAGTCAAAAAGGAGAATTATCTAAAGCATTAACAGAAGCTGGCTTTAAAGTTAGTAATATTAAACTGGGTACTGTGCATGCATTACAAGGAGCAGAACGTAGCATTATATTATTCAGTTCTGTATACACAAACCAAGACGAAGGAACTATGTTTTTTGAAAAAGATAATAAACCGAACATGCTAAATGTTGCTGTTTCTAGGGCAAAAGATAGTTTTATTTTATTTGGTGATACTCGAATTTTTGATGAAACAAAAAATACTCCTTCAGGAATTTTAAAGAAGCATTTAAATATTTATGAAATGACTACTTAAAAATTATAAAAGAGGTTTTTTGTTTTACAAAAAACCTCTTTTAATTTAATAGCTGTACTTAGTTAAGCAACTCCAGCTAATGACATTCCACATGCATCCCAACAAGTATCTGTGCAATCATTAAAAGAATCTCTTCCTTCTTGTGTGCTCTCATCATATCCTTGAAAACACCCTAAATGACAACCTCTATAACATGCATTTGTTTTTCCTGTAATTAACTTTGATTCTTTAGCTGTTAATTGATAAGCTTTAAACTTTGATAAATTAGATTTCATTTTATATTAAATTTTAAGGTTAATTATTTAATAACTATATTTTTATTATTTGTAACAGTGTTAATGTATACAATCGTACATATTAAACAGTTCTATACACATAACCATGAACAATAAATAGTTTCATTGTTTTAATAAAAAACTTCTACAATAAATTGTAAAGGTTTGAAAGAACTTTTTAGCTTATAAAAGTGTGCACTGCTTAATACCATGTGGTCCATCAAGGCAAAAATAATCTCCTATATAACCACCTCCTAAAAAGAAACAATCTCGTATCGTGTTACAAGGTATAATACCTCTTAATCCTCCTTCAATTTTTTGTTGATCTTGTTTAGTCAAAGACTTTCCTAATTTTAAAATGTTTTTTTTCATGATTTAATAAATTTTAGATTAATTTCTTAAATTTAAGAAATTAAAAATATAAAAACCTGTAAAAGTGATGTTTAACTGCAAAAACAGGAAGAAACAAGAAAACAATTAGGATAAACACAACGCACTTTCATGTGATTTCTATGATAATTCCAATTGCTTTTTTCAAACTAAAACGAAGAAAAGCTGTATTGAGATGTTATTAAACTGCTTTCAATCCACTTCCTTATAATCAATATTCTAACTAACAATTAATTACTTAAAATTAATCCTATTCATAATAGTAATACTATTTGATATTTTAATTTACTCAATTAAAGGTTTTGTATAGATGTCGTATGCTGTAATGGACATAATCA
>CANMJA010000027.1 GCA_947498055.1 uncultured Tenacibaculum sp. | reverse complement strand
ATACGTTTATCAACTAATTTACTTTTGGTTCTTCGTAATATAGATTGTAACTCTTTCTCTGTTTCAATAACCTGAATATCAATAGTTCGTGCCATAGAATAAAGATACTCATTATTTGAGTAAAATAAAAGTTAAAAATGTATAAAATGGAGAAAAATTGTATCGAGAATCCTAATTTTAGTTCTACAATAGTCCTCGATATACTTTTTCCTACCTCAAACATACTCGAACTGACATTTAGTACTATTTCCTAAATGCATAACGTTTTATACAAATTATATTTCAGCAATAGCATTTGCACAGATAAAACCACCAGTCCAAGCATTTTGAAAATTAAAACCACCAGTAACTGCATCAATATTTAAAATTTCTCCCACAAAAAACAGATTTTTATGTAGCTTACTTTCAAATCGTTTAAAGTTAATTTCTTTTAAATCGATACCGCCGGCAGTAACAAATTCATCCTTAAAAGTAGTTCGTCCGTTGGCATTAAACAAACCATTTGTTAGTTCGTTCGCTAATTTTTCTAGTTGTTGATTGTTTACATCTCCCCAATTTTGATTCTTTTTAATTTGAGAAGCAAAAACCAAGCGTTCCCATAATCTTTTTGGAATATCAGAAAAAGGAGATTTTAAATACACCTGTTTTTTAGCTTGTTCTTTTTTTAATTCTAATAATTTTTCTGAAACACTAGTGGTATCTTCTCCGAGCCAATTAACAGTAATGTTATACTGATAGTTTTTGTCGGCCAAAATACGTGCGCCATAAGCAGAAAGTTTTAAAATTGCAGGTCCGCTTAATCCCCAATGTGTAATTAATAGAGGACCAGAATTTTCCAAGTTTGTACCAACTAATTTTACAGTAGCATTAGGAACCGAAAGCCCTAATAAATCAGTTAATCTAGGATCTTTAATATTAAAAGTAAACAAAGAAGGAACCGTATCTATAAGAGTATGACCTAATTCTTTAGAGAGCTCCCATATTTTTTTACTACTACCCGCAGCAATAACTAACTTATCAGCAATAAATTGATGATTTTTAGTGTTAATAACCCATTTGTTTTCTTGTGGATAAAATGAATTAACACCATGACTTGTTAACACTTTAATTTTAAGTTTATCCACAGCTTTTTTAAAGCAATCTATGATTACTTGTGAGGTATTGGCTTCCGGAAAAACACGATTATCATTCTCTATTTTCAAAGGAACTCCTTTATTTTCGAACCATTCAAAAGTGTCACCCGTCATAAATTTATGAAAAGGACCTAATAGTTCTTTTTCTCCTCGAGGATAAAACTTTACTAATTCTTTAGGCTCAAAACAAGCATGGGTTACATTACAACGACCACCTCCAGAAATTTTCACCTTCTGCAAAGTATCTTTTCCTTTTTCTAAAATAGTAATATCTAAATCAGGATGTTGTTCTTTTGCATTAATAGCAGTGAAAAAACCTGCTGCACCACCTCCAATAATAACTACTTTATTCATAAAACCATTTCGTTGTAAGGAATTACAGTATTGTATCCTTTATTTTTAAAATAAGATAAGGAATCCTCATTGCCAGTAGCTAATATAAAATCGCCTCCCCAAGCTCCTAAACTTTTAATTTCTCCAAAATAATCAGGAAACAGTTTC
This sequence comes from uncultured Tenacibaculum sp., assembly GCA_947498055.1. Lineage (GTDB taxonomy): Bacteria > Bacteroidota > Bacteroidia > Flavobacteriales > Flavobacteriaceae > Polaribacter. The sequence goes on along the minus strand of CANMJA010000027.1, from coordinate 60,892 downwards.
GTTTTTACAGTTTTTAATTGAATAATAGAGCTGATAATTTTCTCATGTTCAATAATAACTTTATCTAAATCAGTACTTGTTTTTGCTAAAGAAAAAGCATTAGTTAATTCGGAAATAGTTTTTATTTCACTCTGAATGTTATTGTTGTTTTTTCTATATTGAGCAATACCATCTCTACTATTTTGTTTCTGATTTAAATACACAAAAAAGAGCTCGTCTTTACATGTAGGATTAAAACTGGTTTTTTCTATTATTGGTTTTTTATTTTCTAATTGATAAAAAATAGGAGTATTGTTTTGTGCACACGCAATATCGTAACCACTACCAGAAAAAGCATTCCAAAGTAAATCGAAAGCATTTACATTTGCCCAAGAAGCAATATTGTTTATAAGCGTAGAAGAACTACCTAGTCCCCAATTTTGAGGAAAGGTTAAATTTGTTTTTACAACAAAACCATTCTCTGTCTGCAAAAAATCGGGATTTAATTTCTTAGCTTCTTGTAATATATTTTGTAATGTCTCCGCAATTACTTCCGAACTTCCCTCTTTATCAGAATTAAAAGTAGCAGAGGTTAAACGTAATTTAGGTAAACTAAAAGAAGCTTCGAACCAACATTCTCCTTCATTCGTAAAACTTCCCCAAATTAACTCCGATTCTTTTATAGGTTGAATAACTAAATCTTGTCCGTATTTTGTAGGTACTGCTAAAGATGTAGCGCCATCTAAAACTACATATTCTCCTGTTAAGAGTAATTTTCCGTTGCTAAAATGTTTTTTCAAATCAAATTGTGTCAAGTCGAGCGCAGTCGAGACTTAAATTTATAGTTCAAATATTTTTGACCTCTCGACTGCGCTCGAGGTGACATTTTATATTAGTTCAAACTGTTTAAAATGATGCGTAAAATGTTTCACTTGAAATTTTTTCCAATACTCAAAATCGAGTTCCCCAAAAAACGGATGAATCACAGTTCTTGTTGGATCTTTTTCAAACACTTCCAAAAAGTATTTTGTTTGATGTATTAAATCGTCTATAGCATCTTTAATAGAATCGAATTTTAATGAAACTGGATTATCAGATAAAAAAGAAGCTCTAAAGCCAACTTGTAATTCATTATCTGTGTTTAAAAAAGGTTTTCTCCTTTTGTTTTTTTCTTCAGAAACAAAAACTTTAATATCCCAATTTCCATTAGCAATTTGAGTAACAGCACTTAAATGCTCCACCATTTGTTGCGCATTCATACTTCCAAAAATAGGTTTAGAAGTGTTTGAAAGTTTACTTAACTGAGATATAATTTCATTTTCATTAGAAAAGTCTACCCAATTAACTTTAGGTTTTCTTAAAGCATTTAATTTTTCGATAACTGCACTATGCGAAACAGTTCTATTTTCAAAATAAGAAGCAATAGTTTCTTTTTCTTCGTTAGAAGCTTCTTGCTGATTTAAAATATTCATCAAATGCATTTTCATATGTCCATGTTGAATACCTTTAGTGGTTAAAGCCTGTAAAGCAGCAAAATTTTGTGCTAAACCAGCAGCAGCAATAATTTGCATTAATACTCTAGCAGAAGGTTTTTGCATCATATCTAAAGATAATTTAGCTATAGGGTGTAAGGCGGTTAAACCACCAACAGTACCTAAAGCTAAAGGAATTTCTATCCAAAATTTAAAAATTCCATCTTTTACCTCACAATGCGTTAAACTAGTGTATTGACCATTTCTAGCAGCATAGGCATGTGCACCAGATTCAATGGCTCTAAAATCGTTACCAGTAGCTAATACTACAGCATCTATACCATTCATAATTCCTTTATTATGAGTAACAGCACGATAGGGTTCTATTTCTGCAATTTTTACAGCTTGTTCAAATTTGTGAGCAAATTTTTCTGGGTTTTCACCTCCTAAATCTGCAACAGGGCAACTTACTTCTGCTCTTACTAAACATTCAGGAACATAATTAGATAAAATACTCATTACGATCTCAATGTCTTCCTTTTGAAATTTTTTAGCAATAACCTCCAAGCAAGAATTAATAAAATTTGCCCCCATGCTATCTTTCGTTTCAAAATTAACATGTAACTGATAGTAATCAGATAACTTATCTGTTTTATCAATTAATTCAATATCTAAAATTCCACCACCACGCTTTTCCATATTCTTGGTAATGGTAGCAGTAGCTGCATATAATTCCGTTTTATTTTTATTAAAATAGGTTATTAAATCGTTTTTATCCCCTGCATATAAAAAATGAACTTGTCCTATTTTAGTAGTAGAAATAACTTTGGTTTTAAATCCACCTCTTGTACTCCAATACTTAGCAACTTTTGAAGCTGCAGCAACTACCGAGCTTTCTTCAATTACCATGGGAATAGCATATTCTCTGTTATTTATAATAAAATTAGGAGCAACCCCATAAGGCATATAAAAGTTAGTAATTGTATTTTCTATAAAATCATCATGTAACTGTTGTAATTTAGTATCAACATTCCAATACTGTTCTATAGTTTTTATAATTTCAGGTTGGTTATTAAAGTAATTTTTAGCTAACCAATCTATTTTTTCTTCCTTAGTAAGTTTAGAAAATCCAGAAATAATCTTCGACATTCATCTTGTTTTAATACAAAACAAAGGTAATTCTTTCCAATGAAAGAGTTTTTGTAAATGTACTTTTCTGTTAAATCAGTGTAAAATTTATTATTTTTTCGTAAACTTGGCAGTCAAATTGTCAAATCAACAAATAAATTATTTACTTGATGAAAAAATTATGCTTTTTAGCAATTTTTGGAATACTTATAGCTGTTAAAGGCCAAACGAACACTAGTTCAACCGGCAAAAAACAAATAACATTAGAGGAAATTTGGAATGGAACTTTTTCTGCAGATAGAATGAATGCTCTTAATTCAATGAATGGTGATTTTTATTCATTATTAAATGTTGATAGAGAAACAAGAAGCTCTTCGGTAGATAAATATAGCTATGCTACCCAACAAAAAGTAGCAACTATTGTAGATAGTAAAGAGGTATATGATTTACCATTTTTTAGCTCGTATTCTTTTAATAACGATGAAACTAAGTTATTATTGGGAACAAATTTTAAACAAGTATACCGTCGTTCTTTTAAAGGAACTTTTTACGTGTATGATATTAAAACAAAACAAGTAACTCTTATAGGAAATGATATTCAAGAGCCTACATTTTCACCAGATAGTAAGAAGGTAGCATATGTAAAAGAGAATAATTTATATGTACGAAACTTAGAGGAAAATAGAGAAGTGAAAGTTACTAAAGATGGAAAGATAAATTCTATTATTAACGGTGTTACAGATTGGGTGTACGAAGAAGAATTTGCTTTTGTAAAGGCTTTTGATTGGAGTAAAGACAGTAATTATGTAGCTTTTTTACGTTTTGATGAGACAAAAGTGTCTCAGTTTTCAATGAATGTTACTGGAAATGAGTTATACCCTTCTACACACACTTTTAAATACCCAAAAGCAGGAGAAAAGAACGCAAAAGTTTCTTTGCATTTATTTACAGTAGCAAATAAAACAGTAAATACGGTAGAGGTTGGAAATTATGAGTACATACCAAGAATTCAGTGGACTAATGAAGCTTCTGTTTTATCGATAACTACTTTAAATCGCCATCAGAATGATTTAAAATTGTATTTCTTAGATGCTAAAACCAATACCTCAAAAGTGGTTTTAAATGAACAAGATGCAGCTTATGTAGATATTCAAGATAATTTGACGTTTTTAGATGATAATAGTTTTATTTGGACCAGCGAGAAAGATGGACATAATCATATTTATCATTACGATAAAAATGGAGGATTGAAAAATCAAATAACCAAAGGAAATTGGGATGTTACTAACTACTATGGGTTGAACAAAAAGAATAATAAAATTTATTATCAATCTGTAGAGAATGGGGCTATAAATAGAGGAGTGTATTCTATTTCTTTAAATAGTAGTGATAAAAAATTATTGACTCCAAAAAACGGACAAAGTAATGCTTCGTTTAGTAAGAATTTAAATTATTTTATAAATACACATTCATCTACTACTCAGGTACCAACATACACTTTGTATAATGCTGAAGGAAAAGAAGTGAAGTTGTTAAAAGATAATTTAGAATTACAGGTTAAGTTAAAAGGATACCAAATAAGTAAAAAAGAGTTTTTTACCTACAATATTAATGGGAACGATTTAAATATGTGGATGATTAAGCCTGCTAATTTTGATGCTTCTAAGAAATATCCATTATTAATGTTTCAATATTCAGGTCCAGGATCGCAACAAGTTTCTAATAGTTGGAATAGAAGTAACGATTATTGGCATCAAATGCTTGCTCAAAAAGGAATTATTGTAGTATGTGTAGATGGTAGAGGTACAGGTTTTAAAGGAAGAGACTTTAAAAAAGTAACTCAAAAAGAATTAGGGAAATATGAAGTAGAAGATCAAATAGCTGCGGCTAAATTTTTTGCTAAAGAAGCTTATATAGACGAAAATAATGTAGGTATTTGGGGATGGTCTTTTGGTGGATTCATGAGTACCAATTGTTTATTAAAAGGGAATGATGTGTTTACCATGGCAATAGCAGTAGCTCCTGTTTCTTCTTGGCGTTTTTACGATACAGTGTATACAGAGCGTTACATGACAACTCCACAAGAGAACCCTACAGGATATGATGAGAATTCTCCAATAAACCATGCAGAGAAATTAAAAGGGAAATATTTAATTGTACATGGATCTGGAGACGATAACGTACATCAACAAAATACCATGCGAATGGTAAATGCTTTAATAAAGGCTAATAAACCTTTTGATATGGCCATTTATCCAGATAGAACACATGGAATTTATAGAGGACAAAATACAAGATTACATTTATATACTAAAATGACAGATTTTGTATTAGAAAACTTAAATGTAGGTAAAAAATAAATAATCATATAATGAGTAACACAGCTACTAATAAAAAAGAATTATTCGGACAACCAATAGGGTTGTATATACTTTTTCTTACAGAAATGTGGGAACGTTTTTCATACTATGGAATGAGAGCTTTACTTGTTCTTTATATGACTGCATCTACATTGGGAGATGATGCTCGAGGACTTGGATTAGGATGGACTAGAAAAGAGGCATTAGCTTTATACGGGTGGTATACAATGTTAGTATATGTTGCTTCTATACCAGGAGGTATGATAGCAGATAAACTATTGGGTCAGAAAAAATCAGTTTTATTAGGAGCTATAACACTTTGTATAGGGCATGGTGTGTTAATTATGACTGATGTTTGGGCTTTTTATACAGGTTTAGGATTGGTGATTGTTGGAGTAGGTTTATTAAAACCAAATATATCTTCTATGGTAGGAGGTTTGTATAAAGAAGGAGATATTAGGAGAGATAAAGGTTTTAGTATATTTTATATTGGTATAAATTTAGGGTCATTATTAGCAACTATGGTTGTAGGTTTAGTTGTGGCTAAATGGGGATGGCATGCTGGTTTTGGTTTAGCAGGTATTGTAATGGTTTTAGGTTTGATTAATTATATTTATGGACAAAAATATTTAACACACGTCGGTAATTTTACTCCAAGCACAGGTGATAAAAATGAAATTTCATATGGACAACTATACTCTAAACTATTCAAATCACCTAAACAATTGATATTTGTTGGAATATTAATAGCTTTTTCTGTTTTAGGATGGTATAAGTTAGAATGGGGATTTGGGTTATTATTTGTTTTTTTAACAGCGATTACAGCTTTATTAATGATGATTTATAAAGAATTAGAAACGCAAGTTTTTAAAGATAGATTTTTAGTGTTATTACTTTCATTTATTATGGTTATCATTTTTTGGGGAGCATTTGAGCAAGCTGGAGGATTAATGAATTTATATACAGAATCTAATACGGATAGAAATCTTTTTGGTTGGCAAGTACCAACAGTTATGTTTCAAAGTTTAAATGCTGGATTCATTATTTTATTTGCAACAGTGATAGCTGGTTTTTGGGCAAAGAGAAAGTTAAAAGGTAAAGAAGCATCTTCTTTGTTTAAAATGGCATTAGGTATTATTATAATGGGATTTGGATTCCTGTTTATGGTTTTTGCAGCTATGGAATTTGAAAAATCGGGATCATCTAGCATGATTTGGTTAGTATTAGCATATTTTTTCCACACAATTGGAGAACTGTGTATTTCTCCAGTGGCATTATCATTTATAACAAAACTGGCACCTGTAAAATACGCATCTTTAATGATGGGAGTTTATTTTGCCGCTACAGGTTTAGGTAATAAAGTAGCAGGAATAATAGGAGAATCTGCATCTGATTTTGGAGAATTAACTATTTTTTCTGGAATTTTAATATTTACAGTGGTAATTGGAGGTTTGTTTATTTTAATTTTAAAACCTTTAAAAAGGTTAACGCATGGAGCTGAAGAGAAAGAAAGAGATTTAAAAAATGAAGAAGCTGAAGGTTTTGAGTTAGCAGATAATTAAGCAATAACTAAAAATATAATATATGAATACAACAGGCATTAGGTTTGCAGGTTCAGATTTGAATAGGAAATTGATGATGGGGCATCCATCTGGGCTATTTGTTTTGTTTTTCACCGAAATGTGGGAGCGTTTTTCATACTATGGAATGCGAGCTATTTTGGTTTTATTTTTAACATCTGCTATAACAGGAGATAACCCTGGTTGGGGGTGGACAAGAGAGAATGCTCTTGGTTTGTATGGTACTTATACAATGTTGGTTTATTTCTCTCCAATTTTAGGAGGGTTTTTAGCTGATAAATTTATGGGATATAGAAATGCAGTCGCATTAGGAGCAATAGTAATGGCATTAGGTCATGCAGCTATGGCTTTTGATACACCTTGGGGGTTATATACAGGAATTGGACTTTTAGTAGCAGGGAACGGTCTTTTTAAGCCGAATATGACATCGATAATTAATGGAATTTATGTAAATGCCCAAGAGAAAAAAGATGGTGCTTTTACAATTTATTATATGGGGGTTAATGCTGGAGCTTTTTTGGGTATTTTATTATGCGGATACTTAGGAGAAACTTATGGATGGCACTTTGGTTTTGGATTAGCTGGTATCTTTATGTTTTTTGGAGCACTACAATTTTGGTTAGCGCAAGGAATATATGGAAAAGTAGGTTTATCTCCATCAAAAACGGTAGAGTATGATGATGCTATTGAAAATCTAGGTAATAGAGAAGAAGAAATAAAAAAGAAAGAAGTGTCTTCAAAAGTACAATCAGACAGATATATAGTTGTTGGAATTTTAGCTTTCTTTACAATCTTCTTTTGGGCAGCATTTGAACAAGCAGGTGGGTCAATGACAATATTTGCGAGTGATTATACAAATAGAGTTTTAGAAGGAAATGCGGCAAACTTGTTTAGAATAGCAAATACTTTATTAACAGTAATACCTTTATTAATAATAACGTATGTTTTGTATAAGTTATTTAATATTACCTTTAAAAAATATGCACTTTCAAATTTATTTTTAGGCACAAGTTTTGTTATTATTTGGGGTATAGTTATTTGGATGTTAAAGAATCAGTTTAGTGATGTAAAAACTGAAGTACCAGCATCTTGGTTTTCTATTTTAAACTCATTTTACATAATTACTTTTGCGCCGTTATTTTCTAAATTATGGGAAAGTAAATACAACCCTTCAGCTACAGTTAAATTTGGATTAGGTTTAATTTTGTTAGGATTAGGTTTTGGTATCCTTGCATATGGATCAATGGATATTCCTCAGGGAGCTAAAACAGCTTCTGTAAGTATAATATGGTTAATTTTAGCGTATTTATTACATACATTAGGAGAATTAGCATTATCGCCAGTAGGTTTATCTTATGTAAGTAAATTAGTGCCTGCAGCTAAAATAGGATTGATGTACGGGTTATGGTATATTGCCATAGGTATGGGGAATAAAGCAGCCGGTTCTATGGGAGGTATGATTGATAAAATTACCGCTCAATATGATATGACAACATTCTTCCTTATTTTTACTGTTGTACCAATTATTGCTGGTTTAATTTTAATGGCTTTAACACCAATAATTAAAAAATTAATGCACGGAGTTAAGTAAATTAATATCAATATATATAATAAATTAACCTATCAAGCAAAATTTGATAGGTTTTTTTGTAAATTTGGAATACTTATTGAGACATACACATTATGAGAAATATTTTTTTAGTTGCTGTTTTTATACTAACAGCTACCGTGTCGAAAGCACAAGAAGTAAATTGGTTATCATTCGAAAAAGCTTTAGAATTGAATAAAGTAAACCCGAAACCTATTTTGGTTGATTTATATACAGATTGGTGTGGTTGGTGTAAAAAAATGGATGCAACTACGTATAAAAATGAAGTATTAGTTAAGTTTATAAATGATAACTACTATGCTGTAAAAATGGATGGAGAAGGGAAGAAAGATATCACTTATCAAGGGAAAACATTTAAGTTTGTACAACAAGGAAGAAGTAAGTATCATGAATTAGCAGCAGCTATAATGCAAGGTAAAATGAGTTATCCTTCTACAGCATTCTTTAATGCAGAACAACAAATGATTCAGGTAGTACCTGGTTATTTAACTAAAGAAAGATTTGAAAAAATACTAGCTTACTTTAGTGCAGAAGCTTATAAAAGTACTCCATGGAAAGATTTTGAGAAAGATTTTAAGAGTTCTTTATAAAATAGAAACTAATATTTCAAAACATAAGCACCATTATCACCTGTGAAGTGAAATGGTGTTTTTTCTTTTTTACAAGTTAATCTCCATCTACTCACATAGCTTTTATAATTGGTTCCATCAACAACTACTTCTTTTGGTTGTATCGTTTCAATTAATCGAGTTAAATTAATTTTAGGAGAATATTGTAGAATTACAATAGGGTTGTGTAAATTCTTTTTAGGATAAACTCCAATACTGTCTATAAACAATAGATAATCATTTTTAATTTTTAAAATACTTTTTTCTTCTTTTGGGTATTCGAATAAAACATTTTCTCCTGTTTTATAGGTAGATAATATTTTTTCTTTTTTAAGCGAAATACTATTTAAATCGCTTATAACTTTAACATTCTTACCAGTTCGGTTTGCTATTATAGAATGTTTGTTTTTATGAAAAACCAAAAACTCTTTTTTTGTATTTAAGCTATTTTTTTCTTTAAGATACACAGATTGTAATAATATAATTGCGCAAAGCAATATAATAAATTTAGAAGCTGTTTTCTGAAGAAGAAATTGAATGGATATGATGATGCATAAGTACCAACCTATCATCTCTAATAAAGACATAGAGATTTCGGTGAATAAAAAAGCCTCTTGTGTAGAAATCCAATTCACAAAAGTATTCATCTGTCGAATAATAAAGCTATAAGAGGAAACTAAAAAATTAGGTAAATAGTCTATTTTGATTAAGAGTATAAGAATGAATCCAAAAGTTAAAATGATGCCTAAAAAAGGAATGATAATTAGATTAGAGATTAAGAATAAACCAGGGAATTGATGAAAATAAAATAAACTAATAGGAAGAACTCCTATTTGAGCAGTTATAGAAACTGTTGTGAGTTGCCATACTTTTCGAATTATGATTAATTTAGGATTCCAAAGGTTATAAAATAAAGGCTGTAACCACACAATAGAAAAAACAGCACAATAGCTTAATTGAAATCCAATATCAAATAGAAACAAAGGAGAAACAATTAATAAAATAAACATAGAAGCAATAATAGAATATTCTATGGGAGTATCTCTTTTGAAAGATTGTCCTAAAGAGATAAAAGAAAACATAGTAACTGCTCTTGTTACAGAAGCAGAAAAACCTGTTAGTATCGCAAACATCCATAATAAAGAAATTACTAATATTGTTTTTATTAATAGTCCATTTTTAAAATACTTTAGAGGAGAAAATAGAAAAGAAAGCATAAGAAATAAAATACCTATATGTAAACCAGAAATAGCTAAAATATGTATAGCTCCAGCTTTAGCATAACTATTTCTTAATTCGCTAGATATTTGTTGTTTATTACCAATTAATAAAGCATTTATAACAGCTAACTCATTTTTTGAAAATCCTTTTTGAGATAAAGATATTTGTATTCCTTTTTTAATGTTAGTGAAAAATAGTTGCAAAGAATGTTTTTTGCTTTTTAAAACTCGATATTCATTATGATTCATAAAAGCTTGATGGTATATTCCTTGCTTTTTTAAATAGTTTTTATAATTAAATTGATGAGGGTTTAATACATTTTTTATTTCTTGAAAATCTGATTTGATAATAATTTGAGAACCAATTTCAAGTTTTTTTTTCAAGCTATCTTTTCTAATATGTAAAAGAATATCTCCTGTAGTGCTGTTTGAGTTTATTTGTGAAACAGTAGCCTTATATTTTTCGTAATAGTTATTTGGTTTTATTATTTCATTAATTGATAATAAGACTGAAGCATTTTTCTCATTAAATTTTAAAAAATAATTAGAAGCATTTTCTTTATTGCTCACATAGGTAGATAAAATTCCTATAAGAATAAAAGAAAAGGAAGTAATTGTTATAAATAATATTTTCTTTTTATATAGGTGACATATAATTAATAGAAGAAAATGAATACCTATAAGTAAAATTAATTTATACAGATCGAAGATCCATAAATTCCAATAAAACTGAATACAAATACCTATTATTATGCATAGCAAAAAATGGGTAGGCACATACCGAACTAACTTTTTCATAACACGTTAAAATTAGGAAAAAAAAAGGAAAGAGAAGATTCCTAAATGACATCTTCTTTTTGTTAGCCTAAATTAGTATGGTTTTATAGTGATTACAAAGAATTAGAAATAAAGAAATCAAACTAAAAGAATGTTAAGAATTATAATCTAATAAAACCCTTAAAGATATATTTAAAAAGACACTTGTTTTTAGATCTCACAGATTTCAAAAATCTGTGAGATCTTTATAGTCAGTTTTTTATGGTTAAATGAGTGATTCTATCGAATACCAATAACTGCTTGTTTTTTAGGGTATTTAACTGTGTAAATAAATTTTTCTTTTTTGGTCTGTCTAGCTAAAATATTCATTTCCCATAACAGTTTTCCTATATCTTCTGTATATGTAGCACTTCCTTTTTCTTCCAAAGTAACTTGAACTTCTTTATTGTTTGATACAGGTATTTGATCTAATATTTCAATTTTTATAGGAATGGATTTTTTATTTTTCACAACAAATTCATAACCGATTTTTTCCTTTCTATTTTTTCCAATAAATTTAGAGGAAGTATAATTTTTTATAGGATTTCTTTCAATAACAATAGCGTTATCAACTCCCATAGAAATTAATAAAGAGTCGGAAGTAACTGCAGGGTTTATGTACGAGGTACCAACAAAACCTCCTTCAAAAAATATGTTAGCCTTTCCAGCTACTAAGTTATAATTACTCCAATCACTTATTTTAGCTAATAAAAAAACACTTTTATTAAGTTTAGGAACGCTATGATATGTATATTCCGTTTTTAGTTCGTAAGATTTTAATCCCATAGCATTTTCTTTACCATCACTAAGAACCGTTTGTTTGTTAGTAACATTAAAGTTTATACTTAATTGATTTTCTGATACTGTAGATAATTCTCTAAATGCACTACTTTTTTTAAGTGCCATATTAGTCGTAGAAACCTCCATTACTTCTTCTAATTCATCTGATTCTTGCGAGAAATTGTTTACTTGTTGAATATTTGCATACAAAGGATTTAAAATAGGTCTGTTGTTATTTCGAGATGGATTTCCTGTAGAAATCATAACTGAAATATTTTCCCAATCGATACCCGTATTTTGATATACATTTGCTTTATAATTAAGCTGCACGTTTTTAGAAGTTCCTTCAGATCGAATATCGTACGTAGGATACCAACCAGCATTATTTACAATGTATTTGCATTTTAAGCGTACTGGTTTTATTTTTTTTGAAGAAACTCTAAGTATAATATTCCCACTAGGATTTTTACTTTTAGCGTTAATTTCTTTTAATTGTTTTTCTATTTTTTCAATATCTTTTTCTATAGGAAACATTTTTTTATCTAAAGCTCTTAACGCTTTTTTTGTTTCTAAATATTTCTTTTGATAGGCATTACTTAATTCAATAACTTGTTGAGGTGTAAAACTAGAATTAGCGCCTCCTAAATCCTGATTTTTATTAAGAATATTTTCAACTCCTTTCAAACTTTTTTTCTGATCACTAAACCAATCAAACTGATCTTCTAGTTCTTCTAGTTTTTTTTCTAAAGCTTCCGTTTTTTTGTTAACTACCTTGGGTAATAAATAATTTTTCTCATACTTTGCTGATAATAATATAGCATTAGGATCGTCAAATTGTATTTGCAAACTTGAAGGTTGTATTTGAGTTGAAATACCAGTAAGTATAATTTCTTGAGTGCCAGAGACTGTAGTAAAAGAAGTATTTCTGGTTATTTGGGCATTTCTCTTAAAAACAACGACATTATTTATTTTTGAGTTTACTAATTGTTGCGGAAAAATATGGATGCTTAATAAGATAAAAAAGAGAGTTGCTTTCATTTCGATTAATTTAATTATTTCAAAAGTAAGTTTTTAATACAAATAAAAAAGAAGCAATGAGGGAATGCTTCTTTTTGTTGAGTAAAAGACTTTATTTTAGTTTTATATAATTATTTTTCAGCTTTTCTAAGCTCTTTCAATTTTTTTATTAATAATGCTTCTACCGATTTTATAAAATTTTCCTCCTGATTTTTTTTAGTAATAGTTACAGAAGCAATGGTGTTTTCAGAAGAGTAAGTTTCTTTTTTTTGTTTAGTTTCTAAAACATAAATTAAATCTTTATTGGAATAAGCTTTTTTACGAGTAAGGAGATATTTAGATTTTTTATCTTCAAGAATTGTTTCTATAAATAAATAATCAGGTAATCCAAAATTGCCCTCCACTTTATGCGGATTAAAAGTTTTGTTAGTACCACTATGGCTTTTATGATTGATTAATTTCGTTTGAGCAAAGCCAAAATAAGTGAAAAAGAAGAAGAATAGATATAATATATGTTTCATTGTTTTATCTTTAAAAATTAAAAATACATTTGTTACTAATAAAAAAACTAAAAAAAAGAATATTTTTTGTTTTTTGTATGTTTTTTATTTTAAGTTTTCCTTTTAAATATAACATAATAAAAATAAACTTTTTAACTCCTTATTTTGAAAAGGTGGTTAAAGTGATAGCTCTCTTTTTTTTAGAAAATACAGAAAGATATACATTAACATTTTTTTCAGATTCTACAGGTTTATATATAAATATGCTTTTTGTTTTTATAGTGTCTGTAATAACTTGTTTTTTATGGCTTTTTTTTGAAAGAAAAAAAATGATTTTTAACGAAAAGTGGGAGTTTTTCTTTATGGTAAGTGTCTGCTACTATTTGTCTTTACAATTTGCTATTTATGGATGTAGTAAATTATTTAAATTTCAATTTTACGATGCACATCCAAATACTTTGTACACTCCTGTCGGATTTTTAACAAAGGATTTCTTATACTGGACCTCTATTGGAAGTTCTAAATTATACAATACCATTACAGGTGGTATAGAAATAGTAATAGCAGTTATGTTATGGTTTAGAAAAACTAGGGTACTTGCTTGTTTTTTAGGAATGGCAGTATGTATAAACATTGTATTAGTAAATTTTTCTTTTGATATTAATGTAAAAATTCAAAGTTTATTCCTCTTGTCACTTTTTTTATATGTTAGTTCACCTAATATAAAAAAAGTGTATTCTTTTTTTATAAAACAAGAAGCAGTACAACTACTGTCAATTTCATTTTTAATTTCAGAAAAAAATAAAAACAAACAGCTTTTTATTAAAATAATTTTAATTTTTATTATGATAACAGAGTCATTATACCCTTACATTATGACTAATAATTTTAATGGGGATACAGCTGTTAAATCGCCATTATATGGAGCATATAAAATTAATAATAATAAGATATATAAACGTTTTTTTATCCATTCAGATCCTTATTTTATTATACAAGATAAAGAAGACAATTTATATAGTTTTAAAATGGAATTAAACAAAGAAACGTTGTTACTAACAAATAATGATAAAATAGCAATACTATCATTTACAAATAGGGAAGGTGTTTTTTATATAGAAGGTGATTTTTTTGGAAGTAATTTAACCATTGAATCCACTAAAATGGATATTTCTACATTGCCTTTAAATGAAGATACTTTTAAATGGACTATAGATGGGTATAAATAAAAAACAGAAACTTTTAAAAGAGTTTCTGTTTTTTATTTGCTATTTTTTTTCTATAAAAATAGTTGCTAAAAATAATTAAATGCTTTTACAATCATTTTCAGATTCTTCTATATTAACTGCATCACTATTATTATGCCATATACAATTACGAGTATAGTTGATTGTATTCTTAGATATTTTTATGTTATTACATCCAGTATCTATTCTAATTCCATCAAGTTCAGAAGATATTATGTTTTCAGAAAACTCTCCATTAATAGCATTAACAAGTCTAACTCTATTATTAAAGGTGTTTTTTTTAAAATAAAAACCATTAGTTTTACTTACGGTGGCTCCTGAATTTACTACAGTATTGTTAATTACTTCAAAACTAAAATCAGATTCTTCAGGGCGAATATTTTGCCTAATAAAGTTGAATCCTGTAGATGTAACATCAATATTGTTGTCGTAAATTTTTACGTTATTTATATAATTAGATCCAGAATGACTATTGATACCAGCGCTCTTTTCTCTGTTACTTTTTATCTTGTTTTCATATACTGAAGAATTATTTAAGTTTTTTAATCTAATAGCACTTAAACAGTTTGTAATGGTGTTTTTATATACCTCAAGTTTTGTGTTGGTAGCCTCTATACCTGTTGTGTAACCTATTATTGTATTTCCATATACTTTATTGTCGTAGTTTTTTTCAAATAAATCATCTCTTCCAGCAAAAATAGCCGTTCCAGTAGCATCATTAGTTGGAGATTCAATACGATTATTTCTAATAATGGTTCCGATAGAGGTAGAGTATGAAATAAATTTTTCTACAGTATTATCTTCAATAGTAACACGATCTCCTGTATGTACAGTAAAAGAACCTTTTCTGCTACCTTTTTCAGTATTTCCTCTAATAATAATGTCTTGTGCTATTTGTTGAGGGCCAGCAGGGTTTTTACCTCTAACAGCTTCCACATCTATAGCAAATCCAGGAGCAGTACCTTTCGATTTATCTGTATGAATGCTAGCATCAATAAACATGTTATTTTCTACAATAACTTCCCTTCCGTCTGTTATAGATATTTGATTTCTTCTACTTCTTATAAAAGTGTTATCAGCGATTAAAACATCTATAGATGGCTTATAAACAGGATCAAAAGAATGTCCTAGATTAGAGACGCCTATACCATCTCCAGCAGAATCTATCATTGTTACTTTGCTAACCTTTATATTTCTACCACCTTTAATACTAATTAATGTTTCCCATTCATGGGTTCCTCCACTAGAATAATCATGTTCGTCTCTTTCACCATATAAAATACCACCAGTAATATTAACATTATCTACATCTAAAATAGATAATAAAGTAGGTTGTTTATGAGCATTAGGTTGTATTCTTAAGTGCGTATTATCGGTCATAACCAAAGAAAAATCGGAAGGGATTATAATAGCAAACTGTGTTGGAGTAGTTTTTGGAGGTATATTGTCTACTCTAAAAAAAGCATCCATTTTATCAATTTTAAAAGTACTACCACCATATTCTTTTATTAATTTAAGAGCAGATTTAAAAATAGCTCTGTTGCTATCTGCAACAACATCATCCACTTTACCTTCTATAATACCCCATCTGTTTGGTTTGAACTCAAAGGTTTCACTAATTAAAGAAACTTTTCCTGCTAATTTTAAATCAGCATTTAATAATCTACCATCTATTTTATTTTCATCTCCAGAAAAATTAATAGTTCCGTTTATAATGTCTCCACCATTAAAAGTGAAGGTTATGTTTTCAGGTAATGTTACCGTTTTTCCTTCTAAGTCTAGTAAACAATCAATGTTTACGGTGTCACCAGATTTAGCAGAAGATAGATCAAACTGACAAGGAGTAGTAGCGGTAATGGGTTCATCAACTTCTACTTCATCCATTTCATCTTTTATAAGTTTTACTTCTTCTTTAGAGCAGGATAATATTACAAATAATGTAAATAGAATAAAAAAAGGATGCTTGGCTTTCATACTTATTATTTATGGGATTATTTAATGTGATAAATATAAGATGAATATTAGTTTTTTTTGATTTAATTTACTCATTTTGTAATAAGTATTCGGCATTAACACATAATTTAATTAGATGTAATGTGGATTTCTAATTGAGAAAAGGAATGAAAAAGAAAAAAGCAATCTTGATGATTGCTTTTTATTTATTTTTAAAACCTATATTGATTTTCAATTTTTATTTAGATAATTTCTACAAACAAGCCTTCCTCCGTTTTGTTAACTTTTGCAAGATTGTTTTTTGTTAATCCTTTTATCGTTTTATCCCATTTTTTATTACTTAAACCTGATTGTGTTTTTAAATCATTCAAGTCTATTTTTTCGGCTTTTTCTATTAAAGCTAATAACGCCTTTTCTTCTTCGTTTAATGTAACAGAAGGAGTTGAACGTTCGGGCTTCATTTGAGGAAAAAATAAAACTTCTTGTATAGAAGGATTGTTGGTTAAATACATAATTAAACGATCCATACCAATACCTAAACCAGAAGTAGGAGGCATTCCATATTCTAAAGCACGTAAAAAGTCATAATCAATAAACTGACTAGCTTCATCGTCACCTCGTTCTGCTAATTTTAATTGTGCTTCAAAACGCTCACGTTGATCTATAGGATCATTTAATTCTGAATAGGCATTGGCAATTTCTTTACCACAAACCATTAATTCAAAACGTTCTGTTAATTCAGGATTTTCTCTATGTTCTTTACATAAAGGAGACATCTCTTTCGGATAATCGGTAATAAAAGTTGGTTGAATGTAGTTTCCTTCACATTTTTCTCCGAACATTTCATCTATTAACTTTCCTTTTCCCATGGTTTTATCCACTTCAATTCCCATTCCTTTGGCAGCTTCAAATAACTCTTCTTCTGTTTTTCCAATAATATCGTAACCAGTAAAATGCTTAATAGAATCGGCCATAGTAACACGTGCATAAGGTGCTTTAAAATCTACATGATGCTCTCCAAAAGTAGCTTTTGTAGTTCCGTTTACAGCAATAGCACAATGCTCTAATAACTTTTCTGTAAACTCCATCATCCAATTGTAGTCTTTATAAGCTACATAAATTTCCATAGCAGTAAACTCAGGATTATGCGTCCTGTCCATACCTTCATTACGGAAATTTTTAGAGAATTCGTATACACCATCAAAACCACCAACAATTAATCTTTTTAAATACAATTCATTCGCAATTCTCATATACAAAGGAATATCTAACGAATTATGGTGTGTAATAAAGGGTCTTGCAGAAGCACCACCAGCAATAGGTTGTAAAATAGGTGTTTCTACCTCAAAGTACCCAGCATCGTTAAAAAACTGACGCATCGCAGTAAATAATTTCGTACGCTTTACAAATACTTCTTTTACTTGTGGGTTTACCACTAAATCTGCATAACGTTGGCGGTAACGCATTTCAGGATCAGTAAATGCGTCATATACATTTCCTTCTCCATCTGTTTTTGGTAATGGTAAAGGTTTTAAAGCTTTGCTTAATAACTTAAAATCTTTTACCATTACGGTTTTTTCTCCTACTTGTGTAGTAAATAATTCTCCTTCTATTCCTATAAAATCACCAAAATCTAGTAACTTTTTAAATAGATCATTGTATTTCATTTTATCTTCACCAGGGCAAATTTCATCTCTATTAAAATAAATTTGAATTCTACCTTCACTATCTTGCAATTCCGCAAAAGAAGCTTTTCCTTGTATCTTTTTAGACATTAACCTCCCAGCAATGATCACCTTTTTTCCTTCCTCAAAATTCTCTTTAATGTCTTTAGAGTTAGAGTTTAATGGAAATAAATCTGCAGGATATGGATTAATACCCAATTCACGTAACTTGGTAAGTTTCTCTCTACGTACAATTTCTTGTTCTGATAATTGCATTACTGTTCTTTTTAGATAATTGAAATTAAAGGCGCAAAGATACAATCAATTGCATAATTAAACAATCTACTTTTTCTTTAAGGTTTTTTAAAATAATTTCATTTTGTTTAGGATATTAAAAAAAACCTTGTATATTTGCAGGCTGTTTATTTTTAAGCAGCGTTTAGTTGTGTTGTTGGCAAGAAATTGCCAAAGGTTTTGTTAACCAATGGAAAGCTTCCCGAAATGGGTTGCTTTTTTTTTGCCCAAAAATTAAAAAAATAGAGAATATCTATAATTTCCCGTTGTGCATTTGGAGTAAAATTCTGTCAATTCGAGTGATTTTTCGGAATAAAATGGAGAAAAATTGTATTGAGAATCCTAATTTTAGTTCTAAAATAGTTTTCGATACACTTTTTCCTACCTCAAAAGTACTCGAACTGACATTTAGTGCTATTAAAATTCCTAAATGCATAATAGGTTATAATTATCTCTTGAAACATAATTAAGTTATTTAGGAATTCGAATTTACAATCGTAGATTTAAAATTTAATATTTTCTTAATAGAATCTAAAGAACTCTTTCCATAACCTCTGTATACAATTCTTCTTTTTTTATTTATCAGGAAAAATGTAGGGTAATTTATAACATTTAATTGCCCCACTATTTTTTTATGTAACAAGCTATCTCTAGATACTCTCTTTTCAAAAATATTAACCCAATTTAGGTTGTTATTTTGAATATATTCATCTACATACTTTTCGTTAAAATCATAAGCAATTCCTATTATTTGCACAGAAGGAATTTTTGCATTCATTTCTAATAAGTCTGGAGTAAGCTTTTTACAAGGTTCGCACCACGTGCCCCAAAAATCTAATAAGATGTATTCTTTGTTTTTTAAGATAGTTGATATTTTGTTTCTATTCTTTTTTACATCATAAAAACCAAAATCTTTTATTTTATCATTTGGTCTGTAACCAAATTGAATGGATGAATCATCTATTTTACTTAAAAAAAGCTTGTTTTTAATTTGATCTAAACTATCTATTTTAAAAGATGCTGTTTCTAATTTTACTGTATCATTTACAGCATATTTAGTATAATAAACGCCTTTCGTTTTAGGTTTAAAGGTTTCCCCTTTTTTAGCAAAAAGCATCTTTGTTCTTTTATTGAAAATTTGTACGGCTACCTTATAATTGTTTTGGAATTCTCCAGAATAATGTTGGTTGTATTGACTAGCAAGTTGAAAATTATTTTCTCTTATAATTTCTTTAGTGGGGTTTTTAAAAGTATAATAATCCTTGTAAGGAAATGGTTTAATATAACTATGTTTTTCTATTATTTCACCTTCATAATAGGTATTTGTTTTTATTTTAAAAACCTTAAAAACAGAATCTCTTGTTTTATAATCTGTAGTTGACTCTCGAAGTTTATTACTGAATACTTGTTTAATATCGTCACTAAAATCTTTATTGTTATTTACATCAACGATTAAAAATTGTTTTCCGTTTTCAAATCCTGTTACTGCATACACGCCATAAATAAAGTTTTTAAAGGTAGTAGAATCAATAACATTATCAGCTAATTTTTTTTTCAAATCCCTTAAACTATATGTACGATGCATTTGTATAGAAATACTATCTAGTTTAGGTACTCCTTTAAAGTCTTTATAAAGTTCCTTTTTAACATGAGCGAAAGGACTAAGGGTATTAATAAACTCCCCATTGTTTTTTTGTAACTCTAAATCAATTACAATTTGTGCAGCTTCTTTTTGTTTATTTTCTTTTTTACAACTGATAAAAAATGTTAAAATTAAAAGAGGTATATAATATTTCATAGAATTGCTTTTTATAAAGCGGTTGTTTTTATGCAACCGCTTATTATTATAATACGATACAAGTTTGTTCGTCTTTACCATCATCACAAGAACATCCTACGTAGTCAGTAGCAGTACAATTAAAAGTACCTTTACAAGTTACAGAATGCCCTCCGCAGTATGCAGTTGCGGAAGCAAAAGCACCACCTCCACTTTCATCAGCATGCCTCAAACAGTTATGGCCAGCGAAAATATGTTTCATTTCTTGTTTTGTTAACAACTTACTTTCTATTTTATTTAAAAATTTCATAGTTCTAATTTTATTATGTTCTACAAGTTTTATCATCACCTACAGAAGTACAGCCTTCGTAATCGGTAGCTGTACAGTTAGTTCCACTACAGGTAACTGTGTATTCTGCTCCGTTGTGTGGTAAACACTTGGCAGTACAAGAAGCAGCTCCACCGCTACCTCCGCCTCCTTCATCAGCATGTCTTAAACAATTATGACCTGCTTTAATTTCTAATAATTCTGTTTTAGACAATTTTCTAAACTCTTTTAATCTCATAATTTTTTTTATTAGTTAATAATGTAGGAATATTCCTATTTGCTAATGTAAGTGTTTTATATATAATGTACAAAATTCAGTTTTTGAGATAGTTAATTTTTTTTGGTTCTACCAGTTGAGATAATTTATGGTGATTTTTCTGTTAAAAGTAATAGTTCTATCCAACTGGTTGTAGGTTATGGAATTAGAGGGAGAAAAGAACCTGTAATACCTAAACTAACAAAACCAAAATCTATAATAGTTAAAAGTATATCCACATAATTTTTTATTGTATGAATAAGACAAATAAATACTTAAAACGTTACTTTTAAACTAAAAAATTAGTTTAAACTAATTTTTTAGTTATATTTGTGTGATTGATAATTAAAAAAGTAGAAAATGGGAAAACAGTTAACAAAAGCAGAAGAACAAATTATGCAAGTACTTTGGCAATTGCAAGAAGCTTCTGTGAAAGAAGTGATAGAAAAACTTCCGGAACCAAAACCTGCTTATAATACAGTTTCTACGATTATTAGAATTTTAGAAACGAAAGAATTTGTAGGTCATAACTCTAAAGGTAGAGGGTATGTTTATTTTCCTATCATCGAAAAAACCGCATATAGTAATCAAAGTTTACACAAACTAATGAACGGATATTTTGGTGGTTCATTTAAAAGCATGGTGTCCTTTTTTATGAAAGAAAATAAAATGGATATCAATGAATTAGAAAGCATTTTAAAAGAAGTACATAAAAAAGATAAAAAATAACTATTATGCTAACTTATATTATACAAGTAATATTATTTCAAGTTTTATTTTTAGCAGTTTATGATTTCTTTTTAAGTAAAGAAACTTTTTTCACTAAAAATCGATTTTATTTATTGGCAACGGCTGTCTTGTCCTTTGTTTTACCATTACTTAAAATTCCAACATTACAAAAAACGATTCCTGAAGAGTATACTATTTTATTACCAGAAATTATTTTATCACCACAAGCAATTATAGAAAAAACTTCATGGTATCAGTCGATCAACTATATGGATGTTCTTTTTGGAATAGGAAGCTTATTGTTTTTAACTGTTTTTATAATAAAATTAGGTAAAATAATAAGTCTAATTTTAAATTATGAAAAGATACCTAAAGAAGGTTACAAGCTAATTTTACTACCAAAAAATTCAAAAGCTTTTTCATTTTTCAACTACATTTTTATAGGAAAAGAAATTCCAGAAGAAAAGAAATCGAAGATAATTGAACATGAATTAGTACATAGCAAGCAAAAACATACGATTGATTTATTAATTTTTGAAGTATTGAAAATAGTGATGTGGTTTAATCCAATGCTATATGTATATCAAAAAAGGATTGCTTTAGTACACGAATTTATTTCTGACGAAACAGTTAGTAAGTCAACAGAGAAAACAAGCTACATAAACAATTTATTATCTGAAATTTTTCAGGTAGAGCATATTTCATTTATTAATCAGTTTTATAAACATTCATTAATTAAAAAACGAATTATTATGATGACTAAAAAACAATCAAAAAAAATAAAGCAATTGAAATATTTATTATTAGTTCCTGTATTAGCAAGTATGCTCTTTTATACAGCATGTTCTAATAATGAAATAACAGAAGAAGCTGTTGAGAAAACAAAAACAATAGTAGAGAAAAAAGAGAAAGAAATACAGCCACCAATTCCTAAAGAACTAATTAAAAAAATTAAAGAACAAACAGGAAAAGAGAATATCTCTGAAAAAGAAATGGAAGAGTTTTTACAAGAAGTACTTAGAAAAAAGTATAAAGCTTCTTTAGAAAAAGGAAATATGCCATTTTCAGCAGTAGATAAAGTGCCAGCTTTTATAAATAAAGGAGAAGGTAAAGAAGCATTTAATAGAAATATGCGAGAGTTTGTAAAGGAAAATTTCAATACAGATTTAGTAAATAGTTTAGGATTAGAACCAGGTAAGAAAAGGATTTATGTGCAATTTAAAATAGATAAAGAAGGAAATGCTATTGATACAAAAGTTAGAGCTCCTCATCCTAAGTTAAAAGAAGAAGCACTAAGAATGATTAAAAAAATGCCAAAATTACAACCCGGAGAAGATAATGGAAAAGTTGTAAAAGTAGGGTATACCTTACCAATCTCTTTTGAAGTAAAATAGAAAAAACATACTGATTATATATTTAATATGCTAAATACAAAAGTCGAAGTTTAATACTTGGACTTTTGTACAGTTATCATTTATCAATGATCAATTAACAATTTTTTTGTGGTCATTGAATGGAGTCGAAATGAAATTTAATATTCTAAAAATATAGAAATATGAAAAATCTTACTTGTTTGATATTTTGCCTGGTGGTTACTCTTGCTTTTTCGCAACAAGTACCAGATACTTTATATACACCAATAATTAAAAATAAATATAGCGGAACTATTTATGTAGATCACGCACATAATAATTTTCATAGAATAGATAATCGATTTTTACCGTTTGCCAGAGTTTTAAAACAAGCAGGATTTAAGGTGAAAGCAAATGCTGAAAAATTTACAAAAGCTAATTTAAAAGGAATAAAAACATTAGTAATATCTAACGCACTAGCAGAAAACAGTAGACCTCCATTTGTTGTACCTACAAAAAGTGCATTCACAAATAAAGAAATAAAAACTATTAAGAATTGGGTTGAAAAAGGAGGTTCTTTATTTTTAATAGCAGATCACATGCCTTTTGCAGGAGCAAGTGAAAAATTAGGAAAAGCATTCGGCTTCACTTTTTATGATAGTTTTTTATTAGATGAAAATAGAAGAGGAATTTTTGATTTCACTAAAAAAGAAAAAACATTAGGAATACATGAAATAACGGAAGATAAGGTAGAAGGGAAAATAGAAAAAATAAAAACATTTACTGGTCAGGCTTTTAAAATACCGAATAAAGCAACTTCTATTTTAAAAACAAATGAGAAACTACTTGTTTATTTACCAGATACTATGTGGCGATTTTCAGAAAAAACAAAACGTTTTCCTGCCAAAAATTTATCACAAGGAGCAGTCATGAAATTTAAAAGAGGAAAAATTGCTGTTTTTGGAGAAGCGGCTATGTTTACAGCACAATTAGCAGGACCTAATCAATTTAAAGCAGGCATGAATTCAGAAGAAGCAAAAGAAAATTATAAATTATTACTAAATATTGTGAATTGGTTAACTAGAAAAGAAAAATAAATATAACATGAAAAAAGAAATAATAATTATTCTGTTTGTAATTATAATAACAAAATTAAACGCACAAAATTTTAAAAAAATAGATAGCTTATTAGAAAAAGGACGATATAAAATAGCTTTAAAAAAATTAAAAAAAATAACACCTACATTTAAAAGTAATTTAAAGATAGCAACTATTTATGAATCTATAGATAATACTAAAAAGGCATCTGAATTTTATAAAAAAGCATTAGTTTTTAAAGATCATTATGCAACTAAAATTAAGTTAGGTAAATCGTTAAGAAAAGAGAAAAAAATAACAGAAGCAATAGGTTTATTTGAAAATATTTCTAAAAAAGATACGAATAATTTATTAGTAAAATATTTTCTCGGAAAATTATACTTACAAAGTAAAAAAGGGAAAAAAGCAAAACGTATTTTTCAAGAATTAATAGAGAAAGATAAAAAAAATGCGAATTATCATTATCAATTAGGCTTAGCAAATACATTATTAAAGAAAAAATATAAACGGATAGATAATTTTTTAGAGGTGTATAATTTAGAGAACTCGCATTTTAATGCAATAGAGAAATTAGCTAGAGCCTATACAAAATTAAGAGATAAAGATTCTGCAAGAATATTTATAGACAAGGGATTGCAGTTAAATAAAAATCATATTAATTTGAATAAATTAAAGATTAATGATTTATATGTACAGAAGAAATACACTGAAAGTTTATTATTATTAAAAAGATTAGATTCTTTAGTGCCTAGACAGCATTACGTAAAAAAAATGCTAGGAAAAACATATTATCATTTAAAAGAAACAGAAAATGCTATTGACAACTTTTCAAAAGCAACTTTTATAGATAGAGAAGACTTTAAAAGTTTTAGTTATTTAGGAGATCTTTATTTTCAACAAAAGAAAATAGAAAGAGCTAAGTTTTATTATTTTATGGGAACTTATGCAGGAAGAGAACCAAGAGATAATGAGTTTATGGGACTGGCTAAAGTGTATACAGAAATGAAGTTACCAAAACGGGTGATTGAGCAATATAAATTAGCATTAAAAGAGAATAAAAAAAACTATGTAGCTTTATTTGAATTAGCTAAAATTTCAGATGATTATTATAAGGACAAAAAAGTAGGCTATGATTTGTATGTTAAATACATGAATAGCTTTAAAGGAAAAAATAAAGAATTAGATGCCTTTGTTAAAAATAGGATAAAGACGATAAAAAAAGAGTACTTCTTAAAAGGAGAAACCTTAGAATAAATATTTTTTCATACTTTCACTTTAAATTTCTAATAAAGTGATACCTAAAGGAATTCTTTTTTTTATTTTAATACTAGTTTGTGCTTCGTGTAAACAGTTTTCTAATAATAAAAATACAGAATTAATATCTATAGATAGCTTAGATTTATCTGTAGTAGATGAATCTCCTGCTTTTAAAGAATGCGAACAATTATTAGATGCAGCAAGAACTGCTTGTTTTAGAGCAAATATGCGTCAAAAAATCACAAAATATTTAAGAAAACAACTAGTTTCTTCAAGAAAAAAAATAGAAGAAACCATTGTTGTTATTTTAACGATAAATAAAGAAGGGAAAATTCAAATTAAAAATATAGAATCTTCAAAAGCAATAGAAGATGCTTTACCATCTGTAGATTCTATATTACAAACGGTTGTCTCCAATTTGCCAGAATTACGTCCAGCCACAAAACGAGGAATAAAAGTTACTACACAATATAGATTGCCAATTAAAATAAGAACCAGAGAAGTAAAATAAATAAAATTGGAGCCAAAAAAAAAGAAGTAGAAACTAATACCCAAAAAGAAAAGGAAAACCAATTGAATTTAGCAGGAGTTTCCTTTAAAATTAAATTATTTACCTCATTAATAGACATAGAAAGTATTTTCTCTTTGGAAATTGGAGTGTCTATAATTCCTTTATACTTTAATCCCGTTTTGTAACCACGAATTACTTCTTTAGGGTAATTAAAAAGACTAAACCCCATAGCCCATAAACTCATAATGCCAAGAGGAAAATGTTTCCATATTTTTGTAGCTATTTCCCAACCAGCAATAAAACTTTCGCCTTTCCAAGTAACATCACAATCAAAGAGAATGTGTTGTATATCGTGTATATAAACTGCTTTTTTTCGAAAATCAGAATTCGGTAATTTCAATGAAAAAAAGCGAAATTTTAGATAAAAAAAAGGATTGTCTTCTCCACCATCTTTATCCAAATTATTATGGATATAAAATTCATTTAATTTTTCAGAAACTGTCATAGGTATCTATTTTAGTAATTCAAAGTTACAATGGCTTTTACTCTTAAATATTGACAATTATCAAGAAACTCCTAGCGAAAATAAATAGAGTGTGTATAAGCAATAAAATAAACGATAGTTTTACAGAAGAAATTTTGGTCTTGTGCGTTACAAGGTCATATTTAACTAAGAAAAAATATGGGACTTTTCAATTTTTTTAAAAAGAAGGCAAACAAAAAAGAAAAAATAGATATAGAATTTATAGGAAATGTTGATTTAAGCAAGATTAAAAAATATATAAGTACGCCTAAATCGATAGAACATTTAATAGAAAAAATAGATGAAATTTCTGTTCATAAAGAAAAAGATGCAGAAACAAAGACAAATGAGTTATTGGAAATTTATGAATCTTTAACAGACACAGAAAAAAGAAATAAAGAAGGCCGATATTTGATTATAAGAATAGGAGAAGTATATTTTTCAGAGAAGAAAATAGAAGAAGCTTTGGAGAATTTTTCTTTTGTAATGAGATTTAAAGATACTTTAGGAAACCCATTTTTACACTTAAGGTTAGGGCAATTACAATATGTAATTCAAAATGAAGAAAGAATGTACGACGAATTAAGTAGAGCTTTGATTATGGGAGGAGAAAGTGTTTTTGAAAAAGAAGACGTAAGGTTTTTAAGTATGGTTAAAAGTGTTTTAAAAGAGCCAGTAGATAGTACTTGGAAAGAATACGAAGGTCAAGATTGGAAAGATACAAAGTAAATGTTTTGAAATGAATTTGTAAGTTTAATTCTATCTTGCAGTGCACGAATTCTATACCATAAGATACAATTGTAAAGAAATAGGCAACGAATAATAAATGGTAATGTTATAAGATAAAAATAAAACATAGTTTTACCTTAAGAAAGATAATTAATGAAAAAAATATTCCCTTTAATAATTTTTGTACTACTACTATCGGCATGTAAAAAAGAATTGCCAAAAGTAGAAAAAGTAACCACTGCTTTTTACTATTGGAAAACTAAAAATTGGACATTAAAAGAAAAAGAAAAAACGGTTATAAAAAACGGTTCTATAAAAAAATTGTATGTTAAGTTTTTTGAAATAGCGAATGATAAAATACAAGGAAATATTCCTGTTTCTAAAAATAATATTAAAATAAATAGGGATTATAATCCTTCAATAAATTCTCAAGTAACTATAATACCATGTATCTATATAAGAAATGAGGTTTTTAAAAAAAGCAACAAAAAAGAATTAGATGTATTAGCAGAAAACATTCATTATTTAGTAGAAAAGAAGAAAAAAGAAAAATTCACAAAAAAGAATGTTACTAACGAAATACAAATAGATTGTGATTGGACATTAAGTACGAAAGATAATTATTTTTATTTTTTAGAGAAGATAAAAGAGTTTTCTAAAAAAGAAATTAGTTGTACACTTCGTTTATATCCTTATAAATACCCAGAAAAAATGGGAGTGCCACCAGTAGATAAAGCAATGTTAATGTGTTATAACTTAATTAATCCATCAACAAATAAAGATAAAAACTCCATATTAGATATAGAAGAGTTAAAAAAATATCTAGTAAAAAAAGAAAAATATCCAAAGCATTTGGATGTTGCATTACCATTATACTCTTGGATGCAAGTTTTTCAGAATAATGAATTTACCAAGGTTGTATATAAAGATTTCAATACCATTAAAAAAGTAACAAAACCAATAAAACCATTGTGGTTAGAAGTAATTAAAGATACGACAGCAGCAGATATGTATTTAAGAATAGGAGATAAGATTAAGTACGATGAAATTACATTAGAAACTGTTAAAAAAGCAATTAAAATAATAAAGGAAAATGTTTATTTAGATAAAGAAATAACTTTTTCGTTTTTTCACTTAGATCAAGAACAACTAAAAAACTTTACAAATGAAGAAATTAGGGATTTGTATACTCTTATTAACTAGTAGTTTATATTCAAAAATAGGGGCGTGTGGTTTTTATCCTCATGGAGAAGAAATTCGTTTTTGCTTTACACATTCTAAAGAGCTAGGTTTATTAGAATTTTCAAATTTCGATTATTCTGTACACTCATTTTATTATGAAGGTATAATAGAAAGGCAAGAAAATATAGATTTATGGTTTCAGTTTTGTCATAAAAAAGTGTCTAAAGAAGCCATTGAAACAGCGGTATATACCACTCCGTTTTATGAATTTAATGAAACTTCCAATAATAAAATGATTCAATATTTATATGAAGTAAAAGATATTGAAACTATAGAATACTTAAAGTTTGCAAAGAGTTGCGAACCTTTTAATAGGCAATACGAAGACCCATGGGAGAAATCTGAATCACGAGAAATTAAAAAGAGAGAAGAAGTAATACAAATAGCAAATAAGAGAATTAACGAAGTAAAAGATCCATCTTTAAAAAAGAGGTATGCATTTTTAGCAATTCGCTTACAGTATTATAATAAAAACAGAAAAGAAATAATTCGTTTGTTTAATACTTATATAGCAAAAGAAAGTAAAAAAGATATTATTTATTATTGGAGTTTGTATTTTAGAACCAAAGCCGAGAATAATGATGCTTTGCAAAGCTATTATGCAGCACAAGTATTTACTAATTCAGCAGAGAAACGTTCTACTATTTTTAATAATTTCAATTTTAAAATACCAGAAAAAGAAATTTTAAAATACGCAAAAAATAACAAAGAAAAAGCAAATATCTACGTAGTAAAAGGGATAAATAAATATGCGAAAGCATTAAATTACTTACAAAAAATAGCAAAGATAGATGTAGAAAATAAGTTTCTACCCTTTTTAATGTTACGAGAAATAAATAAACTAGAAGATTGGATATTAACTCCATATTTTTCATTGTATAACCCAGCATTAAGTGAAACCAAAGCGGACGAGCGTTACAATGATTCTTTTTCATATAAAGCAATTCAAGATAGAATACAAAAGGACAGGTTATATGCTGAAAAAGTACTTACTTTTTTAGAAACATTACCATCTACCATCAAAAATGAAAAAGTTTGGCGTGTATTAAAAATTCAACTACAATATTTAACAGCCAATTACAAAGAAGCACTAAAAGAAATAAACTCATTAGAAACAAGCGTTAACAAAGATTCAAAAATTTATAGCCAAATAGAAAGAACCAAAGCGTTGTGCACTATTGCTGTACAAGTAAATGGAGAAAAAAGAATAACAAATGAAATTGAACAAGTTATTTTAAAAAATAAAGAGAATAAAAAATTTGTTTTTGCTTTAGGAAGGTTATTAGAATACGGGGGAAATAAAGTAGATGCGGCTTTAATTTATGCAGGTTTAACTACTAAAAGAGAAGGTTATTATCCTTCTACAGAAGTTTCATGGAAATCTAAGAAAAACAAAACATATTCTTACCGAGATTATTTTAGTAATTATTTCGAGTATATAAATGTAATGTATTCTTTAGAAGAGGTAAAAGAAATAATTGCTAAAATCCAAAAAAACAGTACTAAAACAGATAGTTTCTCTCTCTGGAAATATAGCTATATAAAAAATGATATTCCGAAATTATATGATTTGGTGGGCACTATGCATATAAGAAGAAACCAATTGAATAAAGCACTTACTTATTTTAATAAATTAGAAGATACGTATTGGGATAAAACAGCTTATTTATGGGGGAAAGTAGACGATAAAGGTAAAAGAGATTTTCAAAATCCGTTTTATAAGTTAAACTACACACATCGATTTATCAAAGAAAAAGAAAATTTTAAACTCAATAAGAAAACAGTAACCGCAAAATTAATTGAATATTTAGAGAAAGTAAAAACGGTTAAAAATAAAGATTACTATTATTTTTTAGTAGCTAATTGTTATTATAACATGACATATTATGGAAATGCATGGATGATGCGTAGGTTTGGAATGTCGGGGTATGATACAGAACCATACCCAGAAGATGAACCAGAATATATGCGAGCAATATTAGCGAAGAAATATTATAATTTAGCACTAAAAAATGCGACAAACGATGATTTTAAAATTTTATGCTTAAAAATGATATATAAATGTGAATATTTAGAAAAGAGAGATACTGATAAGCAAAAATTTAATTATTCTGTATTTAAAAAGCAGAGTAGAACAAGTGAAAAACTTAAAGAAATGAATGAATATGCAGAAATAGGGGCATGTGCTTTTCATGATTATTTTAAACCGAGTTCAGAAGATTAAAAAGTGTTTCTTAGAAGAAAAATTTACATAAACTTTATTGTCTTTTAAATAAAATTACAATACGAATTCTATATAAGAAAATACAATTGTAAAGAAATCTACAGCGAATAATAAAGAATAAGATGTTAGAATAAAAATAAGACATAGTTTTACTTTAAGAAAGATAATTAATAAAAAAATTTCCTTTTAATAATTTTTACTGTAGAACTATTGGTATGTAAAAAAGAAATGATGAAAGTAGAAAAAGTAATTCATTTTTTCATCTAAATAACCAACAATTAAAACATTTTCCAATGAAGAAATTGCTAATTTGTATACTCTTATTAAGCACTAGTATCTTTTCAAAAATAGAAGCTTGTGGTTATTATCCTTATAAAGAAGATATTCGCTTTTGTTTTACACAATTAAAAAATTTTGATTTTTTTGAATATTCAGAATTCAATTACTCAACGAGTAGTTTTCGTTCAAAATACATTAATGATGTATATCCAAATATTGATTCTTGGTTTCAATATTGTAACAAAAAAGTTTCTAAAGAAGCAATTGGAGAAGCTGTTTATGAAGCCTTATTAGAAGATTTTAATTCAAGTTCTAAAAACAAAATGATTCAATTTTTTTATGAAAACAATAAGCATGAATCTATTAACTATTTAAAATTTGCCAAAAAATGCTTTAATTATAATGCTTGGAATATAGATCCTTGGGAGAGAGTTTTGTTGTCTAAGATAAAAAAAAGAGGAGAAATGATTAAAGAAGCAGAAAAAAAATCTCTTCAATTAAAAGAGGTGTTTTTAAAGAGAAGATATATCTTTTTAGCCATTAGACTAGCATTTTATGATCTTGATAAGGAGGCAGTTATTAGATTGTTTGATACCTATTTTGCGAAAGAAAAAAAGAAAGATTTAGTATACTATTGGAGTTTGTATTTTAGAACAAAAGTAGAAAAAGAAGAAGCATTAAAAAGCTTTTATGCGGCACAAGTATTTGCAAATTCGCAAGGAAAAAGACACCCAGTTTTTAAAGATTTTAACTTAAAAATAGAAGAAAAAGAAGTTTTAAAATATGCTAAAAACAATAAAGAAAAAGCCAATGTTTATGCAATTAGAGCAATAAAAAAACATGCAAAATCACTAAAAGATATTCAAGAAGTAAAAAAACTAGATAGTAATAATAAAATACTGCCTTTTTTAGTATTACGGGAAGTAAATAAATTAGAAGATTGGATTCTTACGCCATATTTTTCATTATTCAACCCTTCATTAAGAAAAACAACTAAAGAAGAAGAAGATAATTTTTCATACCAAGCAATTCAAGAAAGAATAAAGAAAGATAGAAAATATGCTAAAGAATTATTAACATTTATAGAAGCATTACCTATAGCTAGTAAAAATAAAACAGCTTGGCGTGTTTTAAAAATACAATTACAGTATTTAACAGAAAACTACAAAGGAGCTTTACAAGGAATCACGTTCTTAAAAAAGAGAGGTAATTTAAAAGAAGGAGTACAAAATCAAATAGAACAAACAAAAGCATTATGCAGTATTGCTTTTCAAAAAAAGGGAAAAGCTAAAATAACAGAAGAAGTAGCACAGGTTATTTTAAAAAATAAAAAAGAGAAAAAATTTATTTTTGCTTTAGGAAGAATGTTAGAGTATAAGGGAAATAAAGTGGATGCAGCATTAATTTATTCAGCAAATAGAATAGATAATTATACGGGTAATGAAGAAGTATATTGGAAATCAACAAAGAATAAAAGACATTGTTATAAAGATTATTTCGATCATTATTTCGATTATATAAATGTAGTGTATTCTGTAGAAGATGTAGAAAACTTAATTGCTAAGATTGAAAAAAACAAAGACAAGGAAGATGCTTTTTCGGTTTGGAAATACAAGTTCATAAAAAAAGAAATTCCTAAGCTTAATGATTTAGTTGGAACGATGTACGTAAGAAGAAATGAATTAAAAAAAGCTCTTACTTATTTTAAAAAATTAGAAGATAGTTATTGGGAAAAAACGGCTTATTTATGGAGTAAAATAGGAAAAAACGGAGAAAGAGACTTTGAAAATCCATTCTATAAATTAAATTATACAAAAAGATTTATGAAAGAGAAAGAACAATTTGAATTAAATAAAAAAACAGTAACGACAAAATTAATTACATATATAGAGAAGGCGAAAAGAGCAAAAAATAAAGATTACTATTATTTTTTAATAGCTAACTGTTATTACAATATGACGCGTTATGGAAACTCTTGGATGATGCGTAGGTATAAAATTACCGATCATCAAAGCCCTACACCTCATGATGAACTCGAATTTAGAAGAGGAATTCTAGCAAAAAAATATTATAAATTAGCATTAAAGAATGCTAAAAATGAAAAATTTAAAGCACTGTGTTTAAAAATGATAGGTAGGTGTGAATATTTTGAACAAACAAATGATAACAATAATTATCTCGGGTATTTAGATAATGCTAAAAATGACTCCTTATTCCAACACAAAAAAGCATACAAAAAATTGAAAAAAATGAGTACGACTCATTATGATAATTTAACAGGTGGGAATTATTGTGTATGGTTTGAACAATATTTTAAACCAAGTTCAGAAGATTAAAAGTACATGTTATGAACAAAATAATAAAATCAATAGCTCTTTTTTATAACATGTGTTTTCAAAACAGAAACTAAAGAAACAGAAAAGGAACAAAAAGATCTGAAAAAAAATTACAACAATATTATCAAAAATTAAAGTAACAAGAGTAATGAGAGTATCTATACAAATAATATTTTTCATCCTATTATCCTATTTTTTAATGGGCTGTGATGCTAAGAGTGAAAAGAAAGTAAAAAAAGAAGAAGCTATTCTTCCAATTAATAATAGAAAACAAACAAGAGTTCGTCTTAAAAATAATGAACCTGAAGATATCGATAGTTCTAATGTAATAGAAAAACTACAGAAAGAGGCTGAAGGCTATGAAATAAAAAAAGCTAATTACACAAAATATGTAACCGCAGAAAGTGGACTTCTGTATAGAGATGCACCCAATGGAAAGAAACAACGCAAGTTTTCTTATGGAACCAAGTTAGAGATTGTAGGAGAAACAGATCTAGAATTAGCAATTACAGATAAAGGAGAAGAAATTATAGGAAAATGGGTAGCAGTTAAAAAAGAGGAATTTTCAGAGGATATTGTTTTTGTATTTGATGGTTTTTTAGGAGAAGAACAAGAGGTAGATCGTCAAAGTTTAATTACTAAATTACCTGTAGTATTTGAAAAAACATCGCAAAGAGGACTTATTTTACCTGGGAAACACACTATTTATACTAAAAAATTAAAGAAAGAAAGTCAATTAACTGTAGATAAAATAGGGGACGTATATGTTTCTCAAAAAACAACCTATAGAAGACCCAAACAAAAAGGACAGGAATATTGTACATGGACTAATTTTGTAGAGGTTATTTATGGAAGAGAAAAGTTCATTCTTTCTGGAGAAAGTATCTTATCTGTAGCAGAAACTAAAAAGGTTACTTTAGATAATACTAAGGAAGTAGAACTTGTTATTGCAGAAAATTATGCCGTAAAAGCTAAAGATGATAATGGAATCACTTTGTGTAATAATGATTATAAAGATGTGTTTGTAAAAGAACGTAAAGAATACAATTATTTACAACAAATTAGTTCAGGAAAGAACGAAGGGAAAAAAACGTTTATGAATGATGCTGAAATGGTAGAAAAAATTTCAAATGTGGAAACCAAAAAAGACACAATAATTGTAAATATACATCAGAAATTTAAAGAAGGTAAAGGAACTTATGCATTAAAGGTTTTTAAAGATACTAATTGGAAGTATGTTGAAACAGTTGTAAAAAGAGAGTATAAGTAGATGAAATTATAAGGGAAGAATTAGTTAAGGACATCTACTATGATAGTAAGTACAATAAGATGTAATGTATATTTACGAAATGAATATGATTTTCATAGAACAAGAAAAAAATAATAACTTTATAAAATGAGTTTGTTATTATATGGTATTGTCGGTTTTGCTTCATTAGGTATTGCTTATTTACATTATAAAAATCAGAAGGAAGCAGAAGAGATAAAAAAGGAAATGCGCCGAAAGCGTTTCATGGTAGAAAAAGAAAAAAACGAAAGAATATTAAAAGAAAAACTAGAAAAAAGAAAATTATATAATATTCAAAAACTAAAAGAAAATAAGTACAATAAGTATCCTATCTCTTCTATTATTATAGAGTTACTTGAAGATTCAGATGCGCATACTGAAATAGAAGAGATCTTAAATGAAAAGGAAATAAAAGAGATTGAATGTAAGTTAGGTTTTCTCTTACCAACATCTTATAAAATATTCTTAAGACACTTTGGAGACGGAGGTGCATGGGTGTATGCAAATAGTATAGATCATATTAAAAATTACAGTTTTTTAAAGGATTATCGAAAAAGTTTAAATGCTACAATTGAACTTGTAGAACACGAGCAAGTACAAGTAGATTCTCTTTTATGTTTAATGTCAGAAGATTCTAATGGTGGTGCTTGGGTTTGGTTAACAGAAGAAGAAAAGGAAGATAATGAATGGAGTTTGGCTTATTATAGCTCGCAACACAAAAAACTTTTTTATAAAGTAGAGAACTTTACAGAATGGTTGCATGTTTTAGTGAAATCTAAAAATGAAGTTATTACAGAATTAGATAAAAATTATCAGTTGGGTTTAGGTTGATATAAAAAAAAATATGAGAGAAACTCGTTGTGCATTTAGAGTAAGATTCTGTTAATTCGAGTGATTTTTTGGGTTAAAATGGAGAAAAATTGTATCAAAAATCATAATTTTAGTTCCAAAATAGTTTTCGATACACTTTTTTCCTATCTCAAAAGTACTCGAATTGATATTTAGTTCCATCAAAATTCCTAAATGTAATAGTTTTAAGAAGTGAACTAGTAACTAAATTAACCCGATTAAACTCAAAATAAAATGGACAAAAACAAATTGATAAAAGAAAATTTAGAACATTATTTAAGGATTACAAAAAAATTTTTTAAGGAACAAATGTCATTCTCAAATTTTCTCCAAAATGAATTAGATGATTTTGAAAATGTTGAATGGTTTACAAATGAAAATATTGATATTGAAAAATTTAAAAAAGAAGAAAAAAGCAAATTAAAAGAGTTATTAAATGATAATAATCTTCATCGTGAAATAGAGAATGTTATAGGAGAACTTGTAAATGTTGAAGATAATAAAATTCAAAAATACATTGAAAATCAATTAATAAATAATCTATCAGATATTTCACTGAATTTACCTAAAGAAAAAAATAACTTTAAATTAAATTTACTTTTTTTAGAACATGATTATGAACCAGAAGCATTTTTTTTTGGATATGAAGATCCTAACTATAAATTTAAATTACTTTCTGGTCAAGAATACTTAGAGTTTGATTATACTAAAGAGTTACCTAATATTAATATAGATAATCGTTTTGATTACACTCCTTTTTTACAACCATTATTAAAATTTGAAGAGGAAAAAGGGGAAGATAAAGTAGATATGATTAATGAAGCTTCGGGGTTCGTATCTTATTTAGAAGAAATAAAGAAATTGTTTTTATTAAATGGTTATTTAGGAATTCATTTGTGTTTAAATAGAATAAAAGGTGAAATTAGAGAACTTAATATACCTATGAGAGATGAAGTGTTTATTTTTGGTAATGAACATGATTGCGAACAGTTAAATATTTATGTGCTTTAAGTAAGAATTGAAATTCTTCATATATCATTTTAAAACTCATACGTTTCACCAATAAATTTTAAAACATTTTCGGCACTTAGTTTTAATTCCCAATACCCTTTTTTATTTTTTAAAATATAATAATTGCTTCCAGGATTGTGATCTTGACTACAACCAGGTCTATACCCTTTAAGTACAGAAACTACCTCTAAATTATTAAAATCAGTAATTCCATTACTAGTAAAAAGTGTTTTTTTATCTATAGAATAATTGTTCTTTAATACATCTTCTTCAGAAAAAGAAATTTGTGTTGTGTTTTCTAAGAGCGGAGATAAGTGTCGTAATGGCTTAGGTAGTGCATATATATTTTCAATAAGAAACTCATTATTGTGAGAAGTAACTCTGATGTTATAAACACCATTTTTGTCAAAAACTGTTTTTCGATACCTTGAATCTCCTTTATGTATTTTTAAAGAATTTACCTCCAATTTTTGTGTACTAACTCCCTTGTAAAACAAAGTGTTTTCATAAGTAATTAACTCCTCATCTAAAACTTTAACTTTTTCTAAGTTTAAGTTAGTTATTTTAGTTTTTCTATTTAAATAGTAAAGTGTATCGTTAATAATTGCATATTTAGTTCCTAGTATAGATTTACAATTTTCTGTTTTTAAATTAAGAATAGGTACTAGTTTTTCACTATAACTATCTTTTCTCTTGTATACTGTTGTACTATCTTTAAAAAAATATCCGTTAATAGATTTTAGAAAACCATTTTTGCGTATTTTTTTGTTTTTATAATAAACGAAATTTTTATCAAAACCATAAGGAGATTCACTTACAAAAGTTTCTGTATCTGCTTCTTTTATTGTTTTACCTAAATAGTATATACCATCTTTATCTTTACTATAATTACTATAAGAAATATGTTGATAAGAAGAAGTATCTATCTTATTTATTTTTAAGGTATTCTTATATAAAAAATTATTGTTTTTCCAATAAACAGTAGAATTCATTCTATATTGATTGTGAATAATACTTGGTTTATTAGGTGTAATATCTAGTTTCATACCATTAAAGAAGATGTTTTTATCATCATAAGCCAATCCTTCACCTACCGTTTTAAAGGAGCTAACATTAGCAGGTACTTTTCTGTGGATAGCACATTTTTCGAAGTATACACTATTTTTATTTATAATGTAATTAGGTTTTTCTAAAAATTTACATCCGTTATAAACTTGTTTAGTTTCACTAATTTGAGAAAAAGAGAGACAATAGTGGAAAAGAATAGTTACTAAAAGGAAATTTTTCATCTTACTATTTTTTTAGATTGATTTTAGACCTAGGAATTATCTTATTATTGAAATAAAAGTTTTTTTTATCAAAACCATAATAATAGAATTGATTAAAGGAGTTTGTATCTGCTTCTTTTATTAAATCATTTTTGTAGTAAACCCCATTTTTGTCAGACACAAAATCACGAGAAAAAACGTGAAAAGTTGTAGCATCGTATTTAGTTATTTTACCTTTAAAATATACATAGTTTTTATCTTTCGCAAAATCTGAATTTTTGAACTCTTCAAAAGAAAGAAGGTCTATGTCAAATACATGGTTGTCGTATAAAGCTTTTCCGTTTTTAAAAGTGATGTATGATCTGTAACCATTTCCATTGTATACTTCAGTAATAGGAGCTATTGGTATTTGTTTAGTATTAGAAGTGAATAATTGAATTCCGTCTGTTAAATATTTCGTGTTACCATATTTTCGAAGTCGAGATTTGTCTTTTAAGTCTATTAAACGACCGTACTTGTATGTTTTATTTTCAGAAGTTTTTAGAAGATGATTTCTTTCGATTAAAATAGATTCGTTTTCAGTTAAAGTACCAATAATTTCTCCTTGATATAGAATTGTACTTCCGTTTAAAGCATAATAATAATTAATAACTTTAAAGTTGTTTTTATTAGGATGTTTTACTACTACAGCAGCGTCTTTATAAGTATCTATAAATAAAATTTCATTTCCATAACTATAATAATTTTCGGCTATTTTTTTTATAGAGCTATTAGGTGTAGATTTTAAATTAGGAATTCTTTT
This sequence comes from uncultured Tenacibaculum sp., assembly GCA_947498055.1. Classification (GTDB taxonomy): domain Bacteria; phylum Bacteroidota; class Bacteroidia; order Flavobacteriales; family Flavobacteriaceae; genus Polaribacter. The sequence goes on along the minus strand of CANMJA010000027.1, from coordinate 22,806 downwards.
TTTTATGTAAAAAACTGCATTTTTATCCTGTCCAAAATCATCAGTTAAAACCCTAAAAGAATTGGGATCTGCATGTTCAATTTTATCAAAATCAATGAATACATTTTTAGCATCTTTACAATAGGAAGTATATTTGTCATCTTCTTTAATGATTGAAAAAGAATCAGGATCAACATCTTTAATAGGGTTAAAAGTTACATGATCGTCATATTCATAAATTAGATATACTTGGTTTTTATCTTTTGCATAGTCATTATTATAAATTGTAAAAGTAATAGCATCGATAAAAGGTTGTGGTTTTTCATTTACATAAATATATTTTCCTTTTCTAATTTTAGTATGGTTAGATGCAGGAAATGTATATAACTCCTTTAAAGAATGAATAGGTTCTTTTTCTATAGCAGTTAAATTCTGTGAGAACGCTTTTTTTAATTGAGAATTTACCCAATCAAAGTAACTTTTAAAGGTATCATCATTTACTAAATGTTTTTTAGGTACTCTATTAGGAAAAACATTCCCTAAATAGAAATCATGATATTTATCTTTCGCAAAATGATTTATTTTAGAGTTAGGAACATGAAAAGTGGTAGCATCTGCTCTTAAAAGTTTATCTCTATATAGTACCTTCTTATCATCTTTAACATAATTGTAATTAATATATTTAAAACGAGAAGTATTCATTAAATGACCATATCCTGCATCGCTATATATTTTTGTAGCATCTCCAATAAAATCTATGTTTTTATTTTCAGATATAAATGTTTTTAAGCTATTTACATCTAATGGTAATTTAAAATCTTTGTAATACACATTGTTTTTATCACGAAAAAATTCGTGAGAAATAATTTCTAATGAATTAGAATGTGAACCTGAAATTCTTCTATTTTCCCAGTATATAGATGCATTGTCTATATTAATTTTGTCATTATATTTTCTATAAGATTTTGGAGAGCTACTACCAATAGGAAAATATGATTTTGCATAGTAATCATAAGTATAAACATCATTTTTATCAGAAAGATAGGTTTTATTTCTCCAATGTTTTTCATGTATTTCAAAAGTAGCAACATCATATTCAGTTTTTAAACCTTTATGATATACATAGTTTTTGTCTTTAGCATAAGCTAAATTTGTATGATTTATAATATCAAAAGAATTTGCATCTGCATCTTTAATTATTTTATCATAATAAAAAACAGTAGTATCTTTAACAACATATACTTGAGCATTTATAGCACGAAGAGCAATAAGAAAGATAAAAAGTAAAAATATTTTTTTAGTCATTACTAGAATATAAAATATAATGAAGACTAAGTTACAGAGATTTAGTAATACTGTAAGCTATAAAAGTTTTTTCGCTAATAAATTATTGTTATTCGTAGTGTATATATAAATTTTTATAGAATAATTATTTACCTCTAATTCTACTAAAATTCTCAGGACTCATCCCTAAAAAAGAAGCTAAATGTTTAGCAGGTACACGCTGAAATAATTCAGGTTTTTGTTGTAGTAAATTTTCATAACGTTCTAACGAAGTATGTAATAATAAACTATCTAATCTTTCGGCTAAATCTATATAAATTTGTTCAAGAAATAACCTTCCAAAATGTTCAAAATCATGATTTTTAGCAGATAATTCTTCCATGTCATTTCTAGAAATAGCAATGCATTCAATATCTTCTAAAGCTTCCATACTGTATTTACTTTTTTTTCGCTGAATAAAACTATCAATAGCGGTTGAACTTTCTTGCTCTTGTGCAATATGAACCGTAACATCTTTTCCATCTTTATAATAAAAAACTCTAGCAACACCGCTAAATAAAAGATAAAAATGATTACAAATAGTATTTGAAGAATGAATGATCTCTCCTTTTTTATAAGATGTAGGAATCGCTATTTTTTGTAAAGCAGTAGCAATTTCTTCATTTTCTAATAATAAACTTATATTTTTTGAAAAGAAAGATTCCATTAGTTTTTAAGGTTGTTTAATTCTTCTATAAATGTTCTTTTGTTAGATAGCCTCGGAATTTTATGTTGCCCACCTAATTTTCCTTTTTCTTTAAGCCAATCGTAAAACAAACCCTCGCGTGCTGCCTTAATTTTAGGCATAGATAAAGTCATGTTATTATAACGTTTAGCTTCATAATCTGAATTACAGTTTTTTAAAGCATTGTCTAAAATTTCAGTAAAAAAAGGCAAGCTTTCAGGCTTATTTTCAAATTCAATAATCCATTCATGCGCACCATTTTCTTTTCCATTCATAAAAATAGGAGCAACGGTATAATCTTTAATGCTTGCATTTGTTTTTTCACAAGCAGATTTTAAAGCTTCTTCAGCATTTTCAATAATTAACTCTTCACCAAAAACATTAATATGATGTTTAGTTCTACCAGTAATTTTAACACGATATGGTTTTGTAGAGGTAAACTTTACAGTATCACCAATTAAATATCGCCATAAACCACCATTCGTAGTAATTACCACCGCATAATTAGTGTTCTTTTTTACTTTTGAAAGCGGAATAGCTTTTGAATTTTCACCTTCATACTCAGACATTGGTATAAATTCATAAAAAATTCCATAATCTAACATTAACAACAACTCGTCAGAATTATTTCTATCCTGAATAGCAAAAAAACCTTCAGAAGCATTGTAGGTTTCGTAATATTTAAAATCTTTTTTAGGAATTAGTTTTTGATATTGTTCTTTGTACGGATTAAAATTTACGCCTCCATGAAAATATACTTCTAAATTGGGCCAAACTTCTAGAATATTATCTTTTCCTGTTTTATCTAAAACACGATTTAGAAGAACTAACATCCAAGAAGGAACGCCAACTAAACTGGTAATGTTTTCATGAATAGTTTCTTCTATAATGGCTTCCATTTTAGTTTCCCATTCTTCCATAAGTGCTACCTCTTGTTTAGGAGCAGAACTGTATTCTGCCCAAAAAGGCATGTTTTCAATAATAATAGCAGATAAATCGCCAAAATAAGTATCATTGTCCTCATAAATAGCAGAACTCCCGCCTAATCGTAATCCTTTTCCTGTAAATAATTTAGCATTTTCATTATTATTAATATACAAGCACAACATATCTTTACCAGCCTTAAAATGGCAATCTTCTAAAGCTTCATCGCTAACAGGTATAAATTTACTTTTTGCATTGGTGGTTCCGCTAGATTTTGCAAACCATTTAATTTTAGAAGGCCAAAATAAATTTTGTTCGCCTTTTCTACAGCGTTCTATTAAAGGTTCTATGGTTTCGTATTTTTGAATAGGAACTTTTTTTCTAAAATCTTTATACTTTTTAATTTTAGAGAATTTTTGTTGCTTACCAAACTCTGTATTTTTAGCTAAAGAAATTAATTTTAACAATAATTCTTCCTGAACATCAATAGGATACTTTAGAAATAGCTCAATTTGATGCTTTCTTTTTTTTAAAAACCAAGAGATAATAGAATTTATAAACTGGAATGGCATTTTTAACCTCGAATTTGTAAGTTTGTTCTAGGCTAAAAATAGTAAATTTTACAACATGCAATACACGGGCGTTTTAAAAAAAATGAATACAGAATATTTAGATACTATTCAATATTATTTAGATATGAAAACCGATTTTATTAATGTAAATCAGTTACTTAATAAAAACATATCGTTAAGTTTTATTACGTATGAGTGTTTGTGTTGTGGTTTAGAAAAGGAAATTTATCGTCAAGGGTTTTGTAAGTCCTGTTTTTTTGAAACTCCAAATGCAGGAGATTGGATTATGCGTCCTGAGTTAAGTAAAGCACATTTAGGAGAAGAAGATCGTGATTTAGAGTATGAGAAAAAAGTACAATTGCAACCTCATATTGTGTATTTAGCCAATTCTAGTAATGTAAAAGTAGGAGTTACAAGAAAAAATCAAGTACCAACACGTTGGATAGACCAAGGAGCGCATAAAGCAATAGAAATTGTAGAGGTACCAAATCGTTATTTAGCAGGAATTACAGAAGTTGCCTTAAAGGAGCATGTAGCCGATAAAACAAATTGGCGTAAAATGTTAAAGAATGATGTGGAAGGTGATGAATTAATTGAATGGAAAGAACGGTTACAATCTTTTATTCCAGAGGAAGTAAAAGAGTATTTTATAGAAAATAACAAAGAAACGATCCTTAACTTCCCTGTTGAAAAATACCCAGAAAAACCAAAGAGTTTAAATATAAAAAAGGAGAAAAATTATAGGGGTAAATTAGTAGGAGTAAAAGGACAGTATTTTATTTTTGAAGACGATACTGTGTTTAATGTAAGGGCAAATGAAGGTTTGGTGGTTAAATTGGAAATACTAAAAGAATAATTAAAATCGATATTCTAATTTTAAAAGTAAAAACCTTGGAAATAATCGATATTCTGTTGTAGTAATTCCAATATCACTATTAAAAGAGTTTTTAAATTTTTGAGTGTTTAATAAGTTTTTACTTACTCTATTTAAGGCTTTTCAGTTTCCGCCTATTTTTTGTGTATCGAATATGCTTACATTTTTATAACAATTTCTATAATAATACAACTTGAGTAATTATAGATTTTGATAGCTAATTTATGTAATTAGTAATAATACTTCAAGTTTTTTGCTTTTAAAATGTTGTTTGTTTAGTTTTTGAGGTTTTTGCTGTGTATTTTGTATTTATCCTCTACGCTCCAACATTTATCCCAAATAATAGGTTGAAAAACCTCAAACATTTTTTTAGAAAGAGAAATTAAAGTAACTTTAGTTACTAATTAAAAAACCTCTTAAAAATGAAAAAACAAAATTTGAAAATCACAGCTTTAGCAATAGCGCTATCAGTTGTAGGAACGTTTACTTCTTGTGAGCAAGAAGAAACCGTATTAAACGAAGAAACTTCTATAGAAGTAAAAGAAAAAACTCCTTTAGAAGTCAGTCAAAGAGCCCCTTTCTTGTCAGGTGTTAGTCGTTACTTTCAAGGTGGCGGTAATAGTTTACATACTTATCGAGTTTCTAGAGTAGGTAGTAGTGTAGGAAGAAGAGAAGGAGTTCCTTTTAAACTAGGTATTTATAATAAAATGACTAACCCTACACCACCAGCAGGAACGACTCAATTATTCTTTTTGGTGAGTCCTGGAAATAGAGATTTTCTATTAACAACCAATGTTGGAGAAAAAAATACTTTGTTAAGATTAAGATGGAGAAATGTTAGTGAGTATAATTTATACGAAAGAGAAAACCCTCGTAGACCAATACTAATATTAAATGAATCAGCTTATATTCATACATCTGGAGGTAGTGGGCGTGTTAAATTATATCGTTTTTATGGAGCGTCTAATACCGATCATTTATTTACAACAAATTATCAAGAAGGTGTGAATGCAGGATATAATTACGAAGGAGTAACAGGATGGGTACACAGATAAACAATCTACTTTGTGTAGTTAGATTAAAATTTGCATTTTAATTGTTAAGTGAAGAATTTTAAAACCCTTTACTTTGGTTACAAACATTTGTAATGCTAGTTTTAATATATAATAAGAGGCCGTATAATAATTTTATACGACCTCTTTATAATTTAAGAATTAGTTTATTTTTTTACTAACTCGTAATTTTTATTCATTTTTAATTCACTTAATACATTTAAAGCTTCATTTAAATAGATGTCTTTTTTTAAATTTTTATGCCAGGCTACACGTTTATCTTTTAAAGTAGTATCCTTTTTAAATAAAGATAATTCATATTTCGGAGCAGTAAATTTTAAATTAGATTTAAATTTAAAGATATCCTTAAATTTTTTTCCTTCATTTTGTCTTTCTTCCGTTTCTTTTTTATAGTTATCATAATTTAAAGAATACGTGTTATCATCTTGGTTTTGTTTCAACCATTTAGCATATTCATTAATAGAGATGAATTTTTTATCGTTATTAATTCTATTTTTACTATTAGTAACAACTTCATTAAAGTTTTCGTAAGAATTTGTTTTACTGTATTTAGCTTGTTGTACTTTATCCCATGGTAATGCGCCATCTAAATCACGCTCTCCAAATTCCATATAGCTAAAACGATCTGGCATAGCAATATCAGAATAAACACCCTCAATTTGAGTTGACCCTCCATTAATTCTATAGAACTTTTGAATGGTCATTTTTAAAGCACCTAAATCATCTGGATATTTTTTTACATAATAATTTAAAGGTAATACATTCTGTACAGTTCCTTTACCATATGTTTGTTTACCACCAATAATTACGCCTCTACCATAGTCTTGCATAGCAGCAGCAAAAATTTCTGAAGCAGAAGCAGACATTTCATTTACCATTACTACTAAAGGCCCTGACCAATGTGTTTTAGAATCGGTATCATTTTTAATAATAGCATCTTCTCCTCTATATTTTACTTGTACAATTGGTCCTTGATCTATAAATAAACCGCCTATATCAATAACTGTTTTTAAAGAACCACCACCGTTATTACGTAAATCTACTATTAACCCTTCTACATTTTCACTCTTTAATCGCTCAATTTCAAGTTTCATATCGCTTGCAGCATTACGTTTTTTAACATCTTGAAAGTCGATATAAAACTTAGGAAGGTTTATAACACCATATTTTTTACCGTTTTTCTCTACAATACTCGATTTAACAAACGTTTCTTCTAACTCAACAATATCTCTGGTAATAGGAATAACTTTGGTAGATCCATCTAACTTTTTCTTAACAGTTAAACGTACTTCAGTACCTTTTTTTCCTTTAATAAAAGTAATAGCATCATCTAAACGCATACCAACAATTTCTAGTGGTTCTCCATCACCTTGTGCTACTTTTAAAATAATATCTCCAGGCTCTAAATCTCCTTGCTTCCATGCAGGCCCACCAGAAATTAATTCTACTATTTTAGTATAAATTCCTTCTTTCTGTAGTCTAGCACCAATACCTTCTAATTTACCAGACATGTCTTGATCAAATCTCGATTTAATTCTAGGAGACATATAGGTTGTATGAGGATCGAAACCACTAACTACACTATTTAAAAAAGTAGAATACCAATCAGAATTTTCTAACTCCTCTATTCTAACATAAAGATCTTCCATGTTTTTTAAAACCTCTTTTCTGGCTTCAGATTCTAACGTAGAGAAAGATTTTATCTTTGTTTTTTTATCTTCTTTTAATTTTTCTTTTTGTTGCTCTTCCGCTTCTTGTACTCTACTTACTATTTGTAATTTTAATTGTTTGCGCCAAAAATCAAGTAGTTCATTCTCATTTTTAGCAAACGGAATTTTTTCATAATCAATATCAATTTCTTCCTTTTTGTTATAGTTAAAAGGTTCTTGTAATAATGTTTTATAAGTAAGTTTAGCAGCTTTTATTTTTTCTAAAAACCTACCATACACCAATTTGTAAAAATCAATTTTAGAGTTTTTTAGTTGATTGTCTATCTCATATTTAAATTGAGAAAACTCTTTTAAATCTTCTTGAGTAAAGTAGCGTTTACTAGGGTCTAAACTATTAATAAATTCATTGTAAACGTGCTCTGAAAAATTATCATTTAAGTCTTTTTGAACGTAATGACCACGTGTAAGAATGTTTTTTAGTACGTATATTATTAATTTGTCTTTTTCAGGATCGTCTTTAACTTTTGACGATGCTTGTACAGTGTTACCAACAATTAAAAAAGTTAGTAATGTGATAATTAATTTCATCTTCATATATCTTCTGTCGTTAAAATGAATAAAATTTACAGTGTTATTGCTAAACTACTAAAATAATGCCAGTTTTACTAACAGTACTTCTTCTAGTAATTAAAATAGTAAAAAGAAAAACAAAATTAAACTATTTTAATACTACTATAACTGTAGTTTAGTATATTACAAGTTTACATATAAAATTTAGGGGATTATCTTTACAAAATGTTAAAAAAAAACAGTTGTTTTTTAACGTATATTTGTTTTTAATAAAGAGAGAAATTATGCAAGAAAAACCTTTAATTTTAGTCACTAATGACGATGGCATTACAGCTCCAGGACTTCGTATGTTAATAGAGATTATGAATGAAATTGGAGAAGTAATTGTAGTTGCTCCCGATAGTCCTCAAAGCGGAATGGGGCATGCAATTACAGTAAATAATGTATTGCATTGCAATCCTATATCTATAGATGAAGGACCGCAAATAGAGTACAGTTGTTCTGGTACACCAGCAGATTGTGTAAAGATGGCAAAGAATGAGATACTAAATAGAAAACCAGATTTATGTGTCTCAGGCATTAATCATGGAGCAAATTCGTCTATAAGTGTTATTTATTCAGGAACAATGAGTGCCGCAGTAGAAGCTGGTATTGAAGGAATTCCCGCTATTGGTTTTTCGTTGTTAGATTACAGTTGGCATGCCGATTTTAGAGCAGCAAAAGAGTTTGTTAAAAAAATAGTGCTAAATGTATTATTAAACGGATTACCAGATGGGGTTGTTTTAAATGTGAACATACCAAAACTTAAAGCAAAAGAAATAAAAGGCATTAGAGTTTGTAGACAGGCAAATGGATATTGGAAAGAAGATTTTGATAAACGTAAAAGCCCTACAGGAAAAGAATATTATTGGCTTTCTGGTGAGTTTATAAATAATGATAAAGGACAGGATACAGATATTTGGGCTTTAGAAAATGGATATATATCAGTCGTACCAGTTCAGTTTGATATGACTGCGCATCATGCAATTCAAAAACTACATTCATGGGATCTGTAAAAAAAGAAATGTTAATCGGTTTTTTAGTATCTATATTCGCAACCGTTTGTGGCTTGTTTTTGTACATACAGTATGTTTCTCGTTTTGGTTTTTATGAAACCATTGAAATGTTACGACAAGGTGGTGTTATAGGAGCTGTAATTGCATTAGCAGCATTACCAAATTTATTCGTTTTTTTTATTTTCTTAAAGAAGAATCAAGACTATAGAGCAAGAGGTGTATTAATAGCAACTATTGTAACTGCAGTTCTTACTTTTATATTAAAGTTTTTATAAAATAATGAAGTATTACATTATTGCTGGCGAAGCTTCTGGAGATTTACACGGATCTAATTTGATGAAGGAAATCATTAAAGAAGACACCAATGCTGAAATTCGGTTTTGGGGAGGTGATTTAATGAAATCGGCAGGTGGAACACTAGTAAGTCATTACAAAGAAAGAGCTTTTATGGGATTTGTAGAGGTACTATTTAACCTGCGTAAAATTTTTGGCTTTATAAAGTTTTGTAAAAATGATATTCTTCATTTTAAACCAGATGCGATTGTTTTTATAGATAATTCTGGCTTTAATCTCAGAATAGCAAAGTGGGCAAAAAAAGAAGGTTTTAAAACTAATTATTACATAAGTCCACAAGTATGGGCAAGTAGAGCAAGTAGGGTAGAAGCAATAAAAAGAGATATAGATAATATGTTTGTTATTTTACCTTTTGAGAAAGAGTTTTATAATAAATATGCATATGATGTAGAGTTTGTTGGGCATCCTTTAATTGATGGAATTGAAGGAAGAAAACAAGTGGAAGAGAAGGTGTTTAGAGAGAAATACGATTTAGGAGATAAAGAAATTATAGCATTGCTTCCTGGAAGTAGGAAACAAGAAATAAAAAAGATGTTAAATACCATGTTACAAATGGTTGAAAAATTTCCGCAGTATCAATTTGTAGTTGCTGGCGCTCCAAGTCAATCAAAAGAATTTTATGACACTTTTCTTACTGGTAAAAATGTAAAATATATAAATAATAAAACATACGATCTATTAAGTATTACATCAATAGCTTTAGTTACTTCAGGAACAGCTACTTTAGAAACAGCCTTGTTTAAAGTGCCACAAGTGGTTTGTTATAAAGGAAGTTGGCTATCGTATCAAATAGCAAAAAGAATTGTTACATTAAAGTATATTTCTTTAGTAAATTTAATAATGAATAAAGAGGTAGTAACAGAATTAATTCAAAAAGACTTTACAGTTAAAAAATTGGAACAAGAATTGCTAGCATTAATGGAAAAAGAGAATAAGAGCAAAATGTTTTTAGATTATTTTGATCTAGAAAAAGCTTTGGGAGGAAAAGGAGCCTCTAATAAAACAGCTAAATTAATTGTAAAAAGTTTAGCATAAAATTAAAAACATGATAAAAAAAATACTATCAATATTATTACTTTTTTCTTTATTGTATGGTTGTTCATCTTCTAAAACTGTTAGCAGAAAAAGATATCCAAGAAAAAAAGTAGCTGTTAAAAAAAGAAGTCCCAAAAGAGTCTACAGAAATAGGTCTAGATCTAAATCTGTTGCAGATAAAATTATTAAAACTGCTTTTACCTATAAAGGAACCAAATATAAATATGGAGGAACTTCTAGAAAAGGAATGGATTGTTCTGGTTTAATAATGACTGCTTTTGTAAAAAACGGCATTTCATTACCGAGAACTTCTTATGATATGTCTACAAAAGGAAAAACAATTCCATTAAGAAATGCTCGAAAAGGAGATTTAATCTTTTTCAAGACAAATAGAAGAAAACCAAATAGGGTTAGTCATGTAGGTTTAGTTACTTCTGTAAAAAACGGACAAATTTATTTCATTCATGCATCTACAAAAAGAGGAGTTACTGTAAATAACATGTCTCAAAAATATTATAAGAAAGCTTTTGCTAAAGCCAAAAGAGTTTTATAATATGAGAAGAGTAGGTTTTATAGTTGTTATTTTACTTTTAATATTTGCATACAGGTTTGCAAATAAAGAGAAAAACGTAAAAACAGAAAATACTACTAGAACCACAATTGAAAATAATAGAAAAGAAAAAACAAAAGTATCTGAAGTAATCGCAATTGCTAACTCTTATAAAGGAGTTAATTATAAGTTTGGAGGGAAAGATAAAAATGGAATGGATTGTTCTGGATTACTTTTTACTTCATTTAAAAAAATAGGAGTGCAACTACCTCGTACTTCTAGTGCAATGAGTACTGTGGGTAAAAAAATATCTTTAGAAGATATAAGACTTGGTGATTTAGTTTTTTTTGATATCGAGAGATTAAGAGGCAAGATTAATCATGTAGGCATGGTTGTTTCTATGAAAAATAATGTAATAGAATTTATTCATTCAAGTACCTCTAAAGGTGTAACGATATCTTCTTTAAAAGAATCTTATTGGAAAGATGCTTTTGTAAAAGTGAAAAGAGTTTTGTAATTAAATAATTTATAACTTTTTATATATTATATACAAAGAAAACAAGGAGTTAAAAACCCCTTGTTAAAATTTGATACGCTAAACCTCTAATATGAAATTCTAATAATAGGTTTAAGTCATTATTAAAATAAATGTAAAGCATATTTAACCTGAGTTCGAATTATATTCAATTGCTAATAAACTCTTTCAAAACTAACACATCACATCGAGTAACTTTTTAGACAAAAAGGAAGAGAAATTGTATCGAACTGATCTCTGATACACCTCCTTATAGTTGACAATTAAATTGACAATAAGTAATTTAAAAATTAATTATTATTCATAATAATACTCGAACTCAGGTAATAAGTTTAACCTCCGTATACAGAAGCTTTATTAATAAATAATTGACCTGTAGCATCGTTATCTAAAGTGATTTGAATAGTGTTTGCACCAACACTTAATAAGTCTGCAGGTATTGTTTTAGAGAAAGGACTAAAGTTTCCACTTTTAGGATTTAATGACCAAAAAGCTTTACCATTTACAGTTACCGTACTTGGTGAATTTGCATTTCCTCCGACTAAGGCAGAACAGATATCAAAAGTTAAGATAGTATCTATTGGTTGAGAAAGATCTAATTGAAAACGCATAAAACCGTCATTAACTAATAAAGACCAAGTTCTGTAATCTGCTCTATAGCCTGCACCTTGGTATAATGGTAAAGAGAATTGAGCAGTTCTTGATGGATTTGGAATAGAAAAATCTATAGTTTGATTAGAAAGTATAGCTTGATCTACAGTTACAGCCTTAATAAATAATTGTGTAGTAGCAGATGTATCTAAAGTTACTTTTATTTCATTATCTCCTTGCTTCAATAAGTTAGCAGGAATAGTCCATTCCACATTATGAAAATTAGCATTATGTTCACTATAAGAGTTAACAAAATTATTACCATTTACTGTTATAGTAATAGGACAATTCGCTTTACCTTGTACTAAAGCAGCACAAATATTCATAGTAAAAGCGACAGGCATTGCTTCTGTTAATGATAAATTGAAATCCATAAAACCACCACCTTGTAATAAAGACCAAGTATCAAAATCATCTCTGTAACCAGCACCTTGGTATAAAGGAAGCGATAAATTTTCTGTTTTACTAGGATTTGGAACTGAAAAATCTATTGTTTGTTTTTTTAAAGTTGAAATAGTTAAAGTACTCATAATATAAGGTTAATAAAGTTTTGCTTACTCTTAGGCTTTTCAGCTTACGCCTTTGTAATTAAATGATCGTAGCTACCCAATCGAAAATAAATTAATTACAATGTAAAGATCCAAAAGAAAAGAGGGGTTTTCTAAAAGAATACTTTTAGTGTTGCATATATGAGTATAAGAGTTAATTAAAAGATTATCAGTGTTTCATAGAAATGACTTTGATAGTCTTTTAAAGTAAACTTAAGAAGTTGTTGTTGTAAATTTAAAGATGACAATTTAATCACCTGCAATAATTTTCCATTCATTATTTTCTAAACGAAAAAAAGCAAACCAGCCATCGGATAGAAAAGCACCTTTTTTTGGAGGAAAAGAAACATAATAATCTCCTTTTTGAAGTATAAAGTTAAATCGATCAATTTCTCCTTTTTCTTTTACAATCTCAGAGAAATTTAAAATCTTTTGTTTTTCGGTATCTAAAACTTGTGAAATAGATTTTCCTTTAATTTTCTGAAAATCTTCAGAAGCAGTAAATTGTATTAATTTTTTATACCAGAGAGAAAAATCAATAGTTCCATCTCCATTAGAACCACCACCTAAATCGGTATATTCTTTAGAATATGTTTGCAAATAATTGGTGATTTCTCCATTGCATAAATAGCTAATTTGCTTTTTACTTAAACCATGGAGCTGTTTTTTAATACTTGTATCATTCTCTTGACTAAACACAGAAAATGATACAAGTGTTATTAGAAGAAGTATAAAATTCTTCCTATTTAATTTAAAAGATCCCATAGCTCATCTTTTAATTCCATTAACCCTAATTGAGCAACAGAAGAAATAAATAAAGCTTTTACATCTTTTGGTAATTCCTTTGCTATCTCTGTTTTTAATTCATCATCAAGCATGTCTGATTTAGAAATAGCTAATAAACGTTGTTTATCTAAAAGCTCAGGATTATGCTTTCGAAGTTCATTTAACAAGATGTCATATTCTTTTTGAATATCATTACTATCAGCCGGTATTAAGAATAATAACAAAGAATTTCGTTCTATATGTCGTAAAAAGTAATGTCCTAATCCTTTCCCTTCTGCAGCACCTTCAATAATTCCAGGAATATCTGCCATAACAAAGCTTCTATGGTCTCTATATTCCACAATTCCTAAATTAGGTTTTAAAGTAGTAAAGGCATAGTCTGCTATCTTAGGTTTAGCGGCAGTTATTACCGATAATAGGGTAGATTTTCCAGCATTAGGAAAACCAACTAAACCAACGTCTGCTAATAATTTTAATTCTATTCGAAACCAAGCTTCTTTACCATCTATACCAGGTTGTGCATATCTAGGTGTTTGATTTGTAGAAGATTTAAAATGCCAATTTCCACGACCACCGCTTCCACCTTCTAATAAAATTAGATCTTGGCTGTCTTCTGTAATTTCATATAAAATATTGTCTGTGTCAGCATCTCTTATAATAGTACCTAAAGGAACAGGTATAATAACATCTGCTCCATCTTTCCCTGTGCTTCTACTAGAACCGCCATCACCTCCATGATCTGCTTTAAAATGACGTTTAAATTTCAAATGAAAGAGAGTCCACATGTTTTTATCTCCTCTTAAGATAACATGTCCTCCTCTTCCTCCGTCACCACCATCGGGTCCACCTTTAGAAATAAATTTTTCTCGATGTAAATGTACAGAACCACGACCTCCTTTCCCGGAAGAAGCATAAATTTTTATATAATCAACAAAATTTCCTTCAGTCATTAATTCATAATTTTTCGATTTACAAATTGTTTATTCGTAAATCATTAATAGCTTTCTATACAAGAAAGTTTATAATTTATCAAATACCTCAGATAGTCTATCCGTGATATCTTCAATAGAACCTACACCATTTACACCGTAATAGGTACCTTGCGCATCATAATAATCTTTTAAAATAGCGGTTTTGGTATTATATTCGTTAAAACGATTACGTATTTTTTCTTTGTCAGTATCATCAGAACGACCACTAGTTTTTCCTCTTTCTAAGATACGCTCAACTAATAAATCTTCTGTTACTTCTAAAGCAACCATTCCATTAATACGTTCATTTTTTTCAGCTAAAAATACATCTAAAGCTTTCGCTTGAGATTCTGTACGAGGAAAACCATCAAAAATAAATCCATTAGCATCTGGAGATTTATTTACTTCCGCTTTTAGCATATTAATAGTAACTTCATCTGGAACTAAATCTCCAGCATCAATAAATTTCTTCGCTAATAAACCAAGTTCTGTTTCATTTTTAATATTAAATCTAAAAACATCCCCTGTAGATATATGAATTAAATCATATTTTTCTTTCAAAAGAGTTGCCTGAGTTCCTTTTCCAGCACCAGGAGGGCCAAATAATACTATATTTTTCATTTTAGGTTGTGTTGTTAATTGATAAATAGCAGGTAAATTTCTACCAAGTTCGTTATAATCTAATCCATAACCAACAATAAATTTATCTGCTATGTTTTTGCCTATATAATTAATATGTAACTCTTTTCTATATACATCAGGTTTAAAAAAGAGTGTTACTATTTTAAGTTCTTTAATATTTTGGTGTCTAAATATTTCATAGATTTCTTGTAAGGTGGTACCTGTATCTATAATATCTTCTAAAATGATGATAGTTCTACCAGAAAGATCTTCATTTATACCAATAAGTTTCTTTACGTTTTCAGATGACTTTGTGCCTTCATAAGATGCTAATTTAACAAACGAAATTTCACAATCTCCATTAAACTCGCGAATAAAATCAGCAGCAAAAACAAAACAACCATTTAAGATACCTATAAATAAAGGAACTTCATTTTTAGGTAAATCGCTTTTAACTTGATGTGCAAGAGATTTTACAATCTCAGAAATTTCATTACTGCTTATTAATTCTTTAAAATATAGATCGTTTAGTTTTTTTATCATCATATTATGTAAATATAATCATTAAATAAAAAAACCGTCTTGAAAAACAAAACGGTTTAATTTATACATATTTTCTTATTTATTCTTCTTTATTTTTAGTAGCATCAAACATAATTGGAGTAGCAACAAATAAAGATGAGTAAGTACCTACTAGTACACCAATTATTAAACCAAACATAAAACCTCTAATACTATCTCCTCCAAAGAAGAAAATAGCTAACATTACTAACATAGTGGTTAAAGAAGTATTAATGGTTCTACCTAAAGTACTACTTAATGCCTTATCTACTAATTGTCCTGTAAAAGTTTTACTTTCTTTAGCATATTCTCTAATTCTATCAAATATTACTACGGTATCATTTAAAGAGTAACCAACTACAGTTAATATGGCAGCAATAAAAGATTGTCCTATTTCCATATCAAAAGGCATAAACTTATATAATAGAGAAAAGATACCTAATACAATTAACACATCATGGAAAACTGCTGCAACAGCACCAATAGAGAAAGATATTTTTCTAAAACGTAATAATATATATAAGAATACAACAATTAATGAACCTATAACAGCTAATAAAGCAGCATTTTTAATATCATCTGCAATAGTTGGATCTACTTTTCTAGCACTCATGATACCTTGTGCATTCCCAATTTTTTCGAAACCAGGCTTAAAGTTTTCATAAGTTAAGTTAGTTAAATAAGGTTTTAAACCATCGTATAAAGCTTTTTGTACTAATTCATCTACTTCTTTAGATTTATCCTCAATTTTATATACTGTAGTTATTTTTAATTGATTATTGGTACCATACGTTTTTACTTCAGGAGCATTTCCAAATACTTCTTTTAAAGAAGTAGCAACTTCATTTGCATTCATTGCCTTGTCAAAACGAACTGTATAAGAACGTCCTCCTTTAAAATCAACTCCTTGCTTCAACCCAATTGTAGATAAAGAAACTAAACCAATTAAAATAAGCGCACCAGATATGATGTATGCTAATTTACGTTTCTTTAAGAATTCCATATTAATATTCTTAAACCAGTTTTTAGAAATATTAGTGTTAAAAGTTAAATTAGTTCCTTTTTTAACAGCGCTATCAACTAATAATCTAGTAATAAAAATTGCAGTAAATAAAGAAGTAGCAATACCAATCATTAATGTTAAAGCAAAACCTTTAATTGGTCCAGTACCAAAAACATATAAAATAACACCTGTTAATAAAGTAGTAATATTTGCATCTATAATTGCAGATAATGCCCCTTTAATACTAAATCCTTCATCAACAGCAACACCTAATCCTTTTCCTGAATTTAGAGCTTCTTTAATTCTTTCAAAAATGATAACATTTGCATCTACTGACATACCAATAGTAAGTATAATACCAGCAATACCAGGTAATGTTAAAACAGAATTAAAAGATGCTAATATTCCAAAAATAAATAGAATGTTAACTAATAAAGCAACATTCGCATATAAACCAGCTTTACCATAGTATAAAATCATCCAACCCAATACTAATAAAATAGCCAAAGCAAATGACCACATACTCGCATTAATAGCTTCTTTACCTAAAGAAGGACCAACAATTTCTGATTCAATAATTCTAGCAGGAGCAGGTAATTTACCAGCTTTTAATACGGTAGCAATATCTTGTGCCTCTTCAACAGTCATAGAACCTCCAGAAATAGAAGAAGTACTTCCTAACTGTCCATTAATAATAGGAGCAGAGTATACATAATTATCTAAAACAATTGCTACAAATTTATTTATGTTTTTACCAGTAAGAGAACTCCAAAGTTTAGTACCTCTAGTGTTCATAGTCATACTAACTTCAGGTTTCCCTGTTTGACTAAATTGTTGCGAAGCATCAGCAATAACATCTCCTTCAATATTAGCTTCTTCGTTTCTATTAGATTTTATAGCATATAAGCTAATAAAATTTTGAGTTTCATCTACATTTACATTTTTATCGTCTTCAGAATCTGAGTTAGGATTTAACGATTTGTAATCCCATAAAAATTTAACATGTCTTAAATTGCTAGGAATCAAAGAAATTATTTGTTTGTTCTTTAATAACTTATTTACTTGTGCAGTATCTTGAATTTTAGCAAACCCTATCGTAGAACTTACACCTCCTTGATTTGGACTTAAAAAATTAAACAACATTTTAGAATTTGCAACAGAAGTCGAATCTGAGTCAGAATTTAATAAAGCATCAATATCTGTTTTAGTAGAATCTTTTTCAGAAGTTACATTTTTAGCTTCAGAAGTTTCCTTTAATAATTCAATAGACTTAGAGTTTGCTATAGATAAAAATTGAAGTACTTCCGCGTTAGAATACACTTCCCAAAACTGAAGTTTTGCAGTACTTTCTAATAGTTTCCTTACTCTTTCTATATCTTTTGCACCAGGTAATTCTACTTGAATTCTACCAGAAGTACCTATTCTCTGAATGTTTGGCTGAACTACACCAAATTTGTCAATACGACTTCGTAAAACTTCAAAAGCAGTATTTATAGAAACATTAATTTCTTCTTGTAATATAGGCTTAACCTCGCTATTAGTTTTATTAAAGTCAATTTTATCACGAAGTAACTTATTACCAAAAATAGTAGGATCGCTAAGTTTTATATTTCCCTTGCTTTCTTTTTCAAATTCAGTATAAAATAAGTCAATATAATCATCTTGAGAGTTTGCTTGTGCCTTATCAGCATTAGCTAAAGCCTTTGTAAATATTTCATTTTGAGAATCATTAGCTAATCCTTTTAAAATATCTTTTACAGAAACTTGTAAAACAGCATTTATACCACCTTTTAAATCAAGACCAAGATTCATTTCCTTATCTCTAATGTCATTGTAAGTATAACCTGCAACTACATTTTTATTAGCGATACTATCTGTATACTTTTTTTCTAATCTAGCTATTTCTCTACCATCCTCTTTTTTCTCAGCGTTAGCTTGCGCATAAGTTTTAGCTTCATTTTCTACTTTATTAGCAAAAAATGTAAATGATAATTGGTATAAACTTACTAATCCGAAAAGGATTGCAAATAATCTAATAAGACCTTTGTTTTGCATTTTCAATAATTTAGATTGACTTCTTTTTAAAAACGTGCAAATATAGTATAAGAAAAAAGAAAACCCAATTTTTTATTGCTTTTCTGACAGTAAAAAGATGTTCTTTCGTTAATTGAACGAAAATAATTTTAATTTCTCAGAATTATTTTTAAAATAAAGGTAGTTCTCTTGTTGAAATAAGAAATGATTGGGTAGCTAAAACAATACATAAACTACATAAATTTTGAAGTAGTTTAAGATGGTGTGCAACTCTAATAATTTTACTTATTAAATTTTAATACTATATTATATGAATGACGTAAGTTAAACGCCTCTTTGTTTATTTATTTCATCTTGAAGTTGCCTTCTCAATTTTTGTTCTTTTTCTATAGCTTTTTTCCTATGAGAATCAAATTCTTGTTCAATATCTTCTAGATCCTTTTTAGCTTGTTTGGTCATTATATTACTGTTTTTGTATCTAAATATGAAAAATAGCATACCTAAAAGTAATCCGCCTATAATAGACCATAAAATCAAATTATAAGAAGTTTTATTTATATCGATACCCAAAAAGTTTATTTTGTTTTCTTTACCCAAAGAATTCTCTAAGTTGTTAGTAAGTTCCTCTATTTTTTTATTTAAACTATTAATGCTAACACCTTGTTCATTTATTTTTTCTTGACGATTTACAATATCTTTTTTCAAAAAAGAAATACTATCTAACGTGTTTTTTTGTAAAGACTGAAAATCTGCTTTAGTGATCATTTTATACTCATGCCAGCGCTTAGCTTTCCCATAAGTTTTTATAAATTGATTTTTTAAAGTGTTGGGTAAATTATCTAATTCTGTCTTTGATAGTTTTGTTTGAGCGGAGATAGAAACTGAAAATAGGGTGAATAATAAAAAATAGATAGTTTTCATTTAGATATAATTTCAAGTGGTTTAAAAAAACCCAAACGATAAAGTTTGGGTTTTTAGTATAAGCAAGGTTATTAAACTTATTTTACTTTATCTACAATTGCCTTAAAAGCTTCAGGGTTGTTCATAGCTAAATCAGCTAATACCTTACGGTTTAACTCTATGTTATTCGCTTTTACTTTTCCCATAAACTGTGAGTAAGACATTCCGAACTGACGAGCTCCAGCATTAATACGCTGAATCCATAAAGAACGGAAGTTTCTTTTCTTGTTTTTACGGTCGCGGTAGGCGTAAACCATTCCCTTTTCGACTGCATTTTTAGCTACTGTATAAACGTTTTTTCTACGTCCAAAGTAACCTTTTGCTTGCTTCAATATTTTTTTTCTTCTATTTCTTGAAGCAACTGAATTTACTGATCTTGGCATAATTTAAATGTTTTTGTAGTAGGCGATTATTTTTTAAATACATAAAATATAATTCTTGAAAGCCCAACTCCATGGTTAATAATAATTACCTGCTAACTAATTATTTTAATAATAATTGTTGCTTAATACTTGGCTCATCAGCTTTATGAACTAATGCTGAGTGAGTTAATGCAAGCTTACGTTTTTTAGACTTTTTTGTTAAAATATGACTTTTAAACGCGTGCTTTCTTTTAATTTTTCCAGAACCAGTTAACTTGAAACGTTTTTTGGCGCTAGATTTGGTTTTCATTTTAGGCATCTTCTGCTATCGTTTTTATCTTGCTTATATTATTTTAATTCTTAAAAGAATTTATTTCGTTTTTTTAGGAGCAATAAACATAATCATACGTTTACCTTCTAGTTTAGGCATTTGCTCTACTTTACCATAATCTTCAAGTTCCTGAGCTAATTTTAATAATAAAATTTGTCCTTGTTCCTTAAAAACAATTGATCGCCCTTTAAAAAATACATATGCTTTTAATTTTGCACCATCTTGCAAAAACTTAATAGCATGTTTCTTTTTAAATTCATAATCGTGTTCATCTGTTTGAGGTCCAAAACGAATCTCTTTTACAATTACTTTAGTAGCTTTTGATTTTAAAGCTTTCTCTCGTTTCTTTTGTTCGTATAAAAACTTTTTATAGTCAATAACTTTACAAACAGGTGGTACAGCTTTAGGAGAAATTTCTACTAAATCTAGTTCTAATTCTCTTGCTATTTCTTTAGCTTTTGCTAAAGGATATACACCCACTTCTAAGTTATCGCCTACTAAACGAACTTCGTCAACATACTTAATTTTATCATTAATTCTATGTTGATCTTCTTTGATTACTCTTACGGGTCTTCTACGACCACCTTTTCTCCTGATTGCTATGGCTTATTATTTTTTAAATTATTATTATAACTAATTATTGGTGTTAAATGTCACTAATGTTTTATTAACTTCTTTTTTAATTAATAAAATAAAATCTTCTATAGTATAGGTTCCAATATCTCCTTCACCATGTTTTCTAACAGATACCGTACCATCTTGTTCCTCTTTTTCACCAACAATAATCATAAAAGGAATTTTACTTACTTCAGCATCTCTAATCTTACGACCAGTTTTCTCATTTCGATGATCTACGAGGGCGCGAATTTCGGAATTTTCTAACAGATTTGAAACTTTTTCTGTATATTTTTCATATTTCTCACTGATAGGCAGTATAATAACTTGGTCTGGAGTTAACCATAAAGGGAAATTTCCACCAGTATGTTCCAGTAAAACAGCGATAAATCTTTCCATCGAGCCAAAAGGAGCACGATGAATCATCACTGGTCTATGTAATTCGTTATCACTTCCTTTATAGTTCAAATCAAAACGTTCTGGAAGATTATAGTCTACTTGAATTGTTCCAAGTTGCCAACTTCTACCTAAAGCATCTTTTACCATAAAGTCTAACTTAGGGCCATAAAAAGCAGCTTCTCCAGATTCAATAACATAATTTAAACCTTTGTCTTTAGCCGCATTTATAATCGCTTGTTCTGCTTTTTCCCAGTTTTCAACAGATCCAATATATTTTGAAGGATTGTCTAAGTCTCTTACAGAAACTTGTGCTGTGAAATCTTCAAAACCTAAAGATCCAAATACATATAAAACTAAATCGATGACATTTTTAAATTCAGAATCTAATTGTTCAGGAGTACAAAAAATATGAGCATCATCTTGTGTAAAACCTCTAACACGAGTTAATCCATGTAGTTCTCCACTTTGTTCATATCTATATACTGTACCAAATTCTGCAAAACGTTTAGGAAGATCCTTATATGAATATGGTTTATAATTGTATACTTCACAGTGATGAGGACAATTCATTGGTTTTAATAAAAACTCCTCATCCATTTTAGGTGTTTTTATAGATTGAAAACTATCTTCTCCATATTTTTCATAATGACCAGAAGTAACATATAATTCTTTTTGACCAATATGAGGAGTCATTACCATTTCATAACCAGCCTTCTTTTGTGCTACTTTTAAGAAATCCTCTAATCTACTTCTTAATGCAGCGCCTTTAGGTAACCATAAAGGTAAACCTTGACCAACTTTTTGTGAAAAAGTAAATAACTCTAGTTCTTTTCCTAGTTTTCTATGATCACGTTTTTTAGCTTCTTCTAAAAGTTCTAAATATTCTTTTAATAATTTTTGTTTAGGAAAAGAAATCCCATAAACACGAGTAAGTTGGTTGTTCTTTTCATCACCACGCCAATATGCACCAGCGACATTCATAATCTTAACCGCTTTTATAATACTAGTGTTAGGAATATGTCCGCCACGACATAAATCTGTGAAATCGCTATGATCACAGAAAGTAATTTCACCATCTTCTAAACCTTCAATTAACTCAACTTTATATTCATTATTCTGTGCTTTATAATATGCTAAAGCATCAGCTTTAGAAATAGAGCGAAGTTTAAATTCAGCTTTTTCTCGAGCTCTTTCCAAAAATTGTTTTTCTATTTTATCAAAATCTTTTTCAGAAATAGATTCTTCTCCAAGATCAACATCATAATAAAAACCATTATCAATAGCAGGTCCAATAGTTAATTTGGCGTTTGGGTAGAAATCAAGAATTGCTTGTGCTAAAACATGGGCAGATGAATGCCAAAAGGCTTTTTTACCATCAGCATCATTGAAAGTATATAATACCAATGCTCCATCCGTAATAAGAGGAGTAGTGTTTTCAACAGTTTTTCCATTAAAACTAGCAGAAATAACATTTCTAGCTAATCCTTCACTAATACTTCTAGCAACATCTATAGGAGTGCTATTTTTTGTAAACTCTTTGAGGCTTCCGTCAGGTAATGTAATTTTTATCATTATTGGGTTTGTCTTATTCAATTTCCTTACAAGTGGAAATTTTTCAAAAAGCAAAGGTATTGTAAAAGCATTTTCTATACAATAATATAAAGAAGTAATTTAAGAAGAAAAAGAACTTTATTTGAGTATATAAAACCACCGTCTTTGACGGTGGTCATGTTTTAAAGGCTTTGCCATTTTTTAGGTTTACCTC
>CANMJA010000026.1 GCA_947498055.1 uncultured Tenacibaculum sp. | reverse complement strand
AAAAAGTCAAATCAATTACTGCTTATAAATATCTCACAAACTCTTATCACAGTATTTTTAATTGAAAAATGGTATAAATTTTATCTTCAAATCTGAGTTCTTTTTATCTGTAGCTGGAGATATCGCAGCATTTTTATTTTTTTTAGCATCCGTCTTTTTTTGCTTTCTTGTACTGAGCGATAATCGAAATATTTGCACTAAGGAAAAGAAGATGGGAGTTACCATTTTGTAAATAACAAATAACTAAAAAAAGATGTCAATGGTAATTGTTTTTCAGAATAAAAAAAAAAAGATGTTCCCAATATATCTCCTTATAATCGAAATCAGGTTAGTACGTACTAAAAACTCAAACCTCACAGGTTTTCAAAACCTGTAAAATTTTTAAAATCAGTCTGTTTCAAAGTCTATCTTAATTTTTTAATCTTATAAATCTGTCAAATTTTCCTTAACATAACTGATAATCTCATTAAATGAATTCATCTTATCTATTAACTCAAGATTATTTTTTATCTCTATTGTATTTTCAGGCTCCCGATAGGAGATATAAGAATTACAACCATCTATAATTTTATTTTTCAAGAAAGTAATATTCTCTGTTCTATCATAGGTAGATGGATAAGAGAATCCTATTTTTGTTTTTTCATCATAATGCTCTTTTGATAATTTAAAAACTTTTCCATTACTATCAATGACAATTTCTTTTGGATCAAAAAGCTCTGGAAATAATCCCCAATGTCCACTAATAGATTTTCCTATAATTTCTGAAGGATTACTGTACACTTCAAAATCCCAAATTACATGGCAAAATAACAGGATAGGATACTTTAAGTCGTCCTCACTTATAGATAGATACATCTTTTCAAGAAGACCATTCCATTCAATATTTTTCTTTGTATAATCTTTTTTAGATAAAAAAAATCTTTTAAAAAAGTTCATGTTTCATAATTCTACTTCCTCTTTTAATACGGGGCATTTTTAATAAACACTAATTTATTAAAATGTACTTTTCACTAAATTATACTCTTCCATAATTTCATCTAAAACCTGTTTCACTGGTTTTATTTCGTGAATGATACCTGCTATTTGACCTATCTCTAATTCTCCTTCTTCTAAATCGCCTTCAAACATTCCTTTTTTAGCTCTTGCTCTTCCTAATAATCCCTTCAAATCTTCTGTTGTAGGGTTTTGCTTGTACAATGCTTGTACATCGTTAAAAAACTTGTTCTTCACTAAACGTACAGGAGCTAACTCTTTTAACGTAACATAAGTATCTCCATCTTTTACTTTTACAATAGTATCTTTAAAATTATCGTGCGCAGAAGATTCTAGAGTAGCTGCAAAACGGCTACCAATTTGTACACCATCTGCTCCTAATACTATTGCTGCTAACATACCTCTCCCCGATCCTATTCCACCAGCTGCAATTACTGGAATTTTTACTTGATCTTTTACCATTGGAATTAACGTAAACGTAGTAGATTCTTCCCTTCCATTATGTCCGCCTGCTTCAAAACCTTCACAAACAACAGCATCTACACCCGCAGCTTCTGCTTTTAATGCAAATTTCACCGAACTTACTACATGTACCACTGTAATTCCTTTTTCCTTTAAAAAAGAAGTCCATGTTTTTGGGTTGCCCGCAGAAGTAAACACAATTTTAACACCTTCTTCAATAATAATATCCATTATTTTTTCAATATCAGGATATAACATTGGTACATTAACTCCGAAAGGTTTGTCGGTAGCTTTTTTACATTTCTGAATATGTTCTCTTAAAACATCTGGATACATAGAACCTGCTCCTATTAACCCCAATCCTCCTGCATTAGAAACTGCCGAAGCTAATTTCCATCCTGAAACCCAAATCATGCCTCCTTGAATAACTGGGTATTCTATATTAAAAAGTTGTGTGATTTTATTTTGCATAAAGCGAAACTACAAAATATACAATTATCTTTAAAACACTATTTGTTATTGAAATTAATTATATCTTAAGCTAAGAAATAACGCCAGAACCTAAAAGTTCTTCATTAGTATACCAAGCAACAAATTGTCCTTCTTGTATTGCAGATTGTGCATTTTCGAACTCTACAAACAATCCGTTTTCTACTTTATGTAAAATTGCTTTTTCTAATGGCTGACGATAACGAATTCTAGCTTCTACTTCCATTGTTTCATTAGTAGACAAAGCGATATCTTCTCGTACCCAATGTAATTCTTCGTTAGATACAAATAAAACATTTCTGTATAATCCCTTATGATTTTTACCTTCTCCTGTATAAATTACATTTTCTTCTACATCTGTTTCTATTACAAACAAAGGCTCTTTAGTTCCTCCTACAGCCAATCCCTTTCGTTGTCCTTTTGTAAAATAATGTGCTCCTTGGTGTTTTCCTACTACTTTACCATCTGTAATAGTATATTCATACTTTTTTGAACGGTACTCTAATTCTTCTGCTTTATTTTTAAAGGTAGGTGTTGTGTTTGTATATGCATTAAATTCTTCTGGAATTCTTACTATAACTCCTTCTTTTGGCTGTAATTTCTGTTGTAAAAAGTCTGGTAATCTAACTTTTCCAATAAAACATAAACCTTGAGAATCTTTCTTTTCAGCAGTAATTAAATCTGCTTCTTTAGCAATTGCTCTTACTTCTGGTTTCGTTAACTCACCAATTGGAAATAAGGCTTTTGCTAATTGTTCTTGAGATAATTGACATAAAAAATAAGATTGGTCTTTATTAATATCCTTACCTGCTAATAGTTTATATACTTTTTCTCCATTAATTGTTTCTTCGTCTTTTCTGCAATAATGTCCTGTAGCTACATAATCTGCACCTAAACTTAATGCAATATCCATAAAAACATCAAACTTTATTTCTCTATTACAAAGAATATCTGGATTTGGTGTGCGTCCTTTTTCATACTCATTAAACATATAATCTACAATACGTTCTTTATATTCTTCACTTAAATCAACAGTTTGAAAAGGAATTCCTAATTTATCAGCAACAATCATTGCATCATTACTATCTTCTAACCAAGGACATTCATCTGAAATGGTTACAGAATCGTCGTGCCAGTTCTTCATAAACAATCCAACCACATCATATCCTTGTTCTTTTAGTAAATAAGCGGTAACACTACTATCTACTCCTCCAGAAAGTCCAACTACAACTCGTTCCATATTTGTTTTTAATTGAAATGCAAATTTACAAATACCTTTTCAATTAATTTCTTTTTAAAACTAGAAGTAATTTAGGCCAAAATTCACCCAAAAAGGGTTAGTAAGAATAGGTTCTTAAGCTTTATTTTTGTTAGAAGATTATAGTTAAATAATTTATTATTGAAAAGATTCAACTAAAAATAGTTCATAATATATATTTTTTCTTCGTCTCCCCCGACGAAAAAAAAAGGGGGCGAAATTAATTTCGACCCCTTATTATTTTAGTTATCATCTTTTAGCTTATCTTTTTTAAGCATATTATTTCTAGGTTTTCCTTTATCAGAAATTTCTCCATCTATATAATATTCCCATTTTCCTTTTCTTTCTCCGTTTTCGTAAAGACCTTTTTCTTTTATAACACCTTTTAAATCGAAATATTTAGCTTCTCCATTTAAAACACCAGCTACATAATTAATATCTTCTATTAAAATACCATCTTCGGTATAAATCTTTGAGTTCCCTTCTTTTTTACCGTTTTTGTACTCACTAACTTCTGTTAGTTTTCCATTATTATAATAGTTTTTTAAAACACCATGTAATTTACCATCTGCATAATTTTCTTCCGAAAAAAGTCTTTTCCCATCAGAAAAATAATAAGTCCATTTACCTACTCTTTTCTTTCCTATCATTTTTCCTTTCGTTTTCACTCTACTTTTACTATAAAATTTAACCGTAGCAGTATCGGAAGTTGGAGAAAAAACTTTCACTATTACAGGATATGGAGAACCTTGTTTATAAAAATTAAAGGTACCAACTTCTTTTCCATTTTTAAATTGACCTTTGTAACGAATATCTCCGTTATCATAGTGTTTTTTCCAAATACCTGTTCGCTTTCCATTAGCGTTTACCTGATTTATCTTTTGAGAAAAAGCAGTATTTATAAATAGTATTGTAATTACAAAACTTAAAACAAGTAACTTAGTTTCTTTTATCATTGTTTACATTTTTTGTCTTTATCTTTAGTAATTATATTGTAAAAGTACACAAACCATACCAAAATGAGTATTGATTTTTTAATTTCTGTTTTAAATAACATGAAAAATCCCAAAAAGATAAACCGCAATAACGCTGCAATTATTGTATTAGAACAGCCAAAATTAATAAAACATTTAATATCTATTACTTTTGATGTACATAATTCTCTTTCTATTAAAGCTGCATGGGTTTTAGAATGGATTTGTACACATCATGGAATACATTATATTTTACCTTACATAAACGAATTTACTAAAAATATTAAAAACCTCTATTTAGATAGTGCAACAAGACCTTGTGCAAAAATTTGTGAGCACTTAGCTACTGCTTATACTGCTAAACAAGAAAATGAAACGAAGAGTATACTTACTACTAATCATATAGACTTAATTATTGCTACAGGTTTTGATTGGTTAATTACAGATCAGAAAATAGCAGTTAGAGCATATACTATGAATACTTTGTATTTATTTGGCTTAGAAAAAGATTGGGTTCATAAAGAATTACAACACTTAATTGCAACTAAAATTATACATGAGAGTAAAGGTTGTGAAGCTAGAGGACGGAAAATATTGGCTTTAATTAACAAAATGAAAAAGGTATAATTGTTGATAATTTTTAAAAGTAGAAGTTTTAAAATAAAAGTTTTTTACGTCTTTTTTTACTGACAAAGAAACGTTTATTCAGCGAAGTCGAAATAGAATTATTTTTATGTTAAAAAACAAATACTATGAAAAAAACATTATCAATATTGTCATTAACCCTTTTATTATGTAATTGTTCTAAAGCTATTGATTCAAAAATATTACTAGGTACTTGGTGGATCTCTACTGGAAATGGGAATTCTGAACTTTCATTTAATAAAGATTCTATTTTTATTGAAAATGGATATGGTTTTCTATGCTCTGGCAAATACTATGTAAAAAGTGATAGTGTTTTTATGAATATTGGTAATACAATTTCAAAAGTGAAAATCAAATACAATAAAAAAGATTCATTATTGACATTTAATGATTCTAAATATTGGAAACGCTATGACTCAGTAAATACAAGAACTACTAAAAAATTTAATTTTATAAACGTAAAATCTAAAGACACGATACGTTTAAATGATTTTCGTGGTATTAATTATTTTATTAAAATAATTAAAAATGAAAATGATAGATTAAAAGTTGTCTTAAATGATAGGATTACTGGCATTGATGAAATTCCTAGTTTTTTAGTTAATTGTAATAATGGTGAACAAAATTATTATCCGAAAATAAATTTTTTCATAAGTAAAAACGTAAGCTTACTTAACTTAAAAGAAATATACCCAATTTTACATGCATATAATCACAAATCAGTACGATTGATCAGTTATTATGATTTTTCTCATCGAACTTTTCATTATTACAAACCAGATATTCATGTTTTTCGTGAAGATCTCTCAAAAATGCAACCTCCACCTCCACCTCCAGCTTCAGATGATTTTTATAGAAAAGATTTTATCAAAAAATTCAACCCAAAATTACTTTCTATAAAATCAAAAAAAGACTTTAATAAACTAGAAAAAATAATTCCTAACACGCAGTACTTGATAAGCATTGATATTAATACACCTATTAAAGACTATCTTTATTTAATTCAAAAATTAAATAGTATTAAAAAAGCTAAAAAAGTAAAAATTCGTACAGAAATTATTTAAATATACGCATTCGGAAAGTATTTTACTATAACTGAAAAGAAATCATTCTCTTACTAACAAACTTGTTTTAGATTCGAAATAATATTAATCTAAAAATAAATACAATGTTAAAAAAAGTTTTAAACTTAAAGGATGTTCAAGAGTTAAGTAACTCTAATTTAAAAACTATTAAAGGAGGTCGTGCAACTGGAAATTTTCCATATTACTGTTGGGATAAAGATGGAGATTTTGATTCTAGTATAGATGTATCTGGAGGTGGTGTTCATTGTACTCCAGTTGCTGTAGTATCACCTTCTGCCCCTGGTTCAAAAACAAGAGCTTAATTTTTAACAAAAAAAGCGGGTTTAAAAATAAAACTCGCTTTTTTAGTATTGTTATTGCAAATTCGTTGGCTTTCGATACCCTTGAAAAGGTTGTTTTAATAGTTCTTTTAAGTTCGAATTTTTTTCCGCATCAGGAAATGTATCTACACCATACACTATTTTATCTCTATCTAACTCCATATAAGTTCCGAAAACTCTATCCCAAATAGAAAAAATATTTCCAAAATTACTATCTGTATATGGTAATAAATTATGGTGATGTACTTTATGCATATCTGGCGATACGAATACATAACTCATTAATTTATCTAATTTTCTTGGCATTTTAATATTTGCATGCGTTAATTGTGTAAAAACAACCGACATAGACTGATATATCATGATTATATAAATAGGAGTACCTACTAAAAAAACACCTATTAATGTAAAAACAAAACGGATTACACTTTCTATAGGATGGTGCCTATTACCTGTAGTAGTATCTACCTCATGATCTGTATGATGCACCAAATGTACCATCCACAAAAGCATTACTTTGTGTTCTACTAAATGAGCTAAATAAGCACCAAAAAAATCTAATAAGACTACACCTAAAACTACATATAACCAAATAGGCATTTGTGGTAACCAATTAATAAACCCAAACTTAGTAACACTAACCCAATCAGACGTTTTTAACAATAAAAAGGCTAATACAAAATTAATAATGATAGTGGTTGCTGTAAAAAACAAATTTGGGCCTGCATGCCTCCATTTTTTATATTCAAAATTAAATAAAGGAATTGCACTTTCTAATAACCAAAAAAAAGTAATTCCTCCCACTAAAATAAGACTTCTATGACTAGAAGGAATATTTGTAAAATAATTAATAATAGTTTCCAATATGTTATATTTTTGATTTTAAAAATAAAAAAAAATAACAACTTTAGCATTTTGTATGTAATTTATCTTTTAGTGCTCCCACCTAAAGGCAAACGTTTTTTTAACTCTTCTACTATTCTATAGGTTGCTGGACAAACTTCTGTGTTCTTAATAGTTAAATCCGATATCTTAGCAAACTTTTTACGATTGGTATGTGGGTACTCTGCACATGCTTTTGGACGCACCTTATAAATAAAACAAGAATTATCTCGTTCATCTAAAAAAGTACAAGGAGAAGATTTTAGCACCATAAAATCATCTATATCTCTTTCTAAATACTGACTTACAAAATCACGAACCTTCATTTTTAAATGTTTAGAAATTCGTTCTATATCTTTTTCTGTAAAAATTGGGCTCGTAGTTTTACAACAATTCCCACAGGTTAAACAATCTGTTTTCTCAAATTCTTTATCATGTAATTCTTGCATTAAAAGATCTAACCTCTTTGGTGTTCTTCTCTTTAAACGTTGAAAGTATTTTTTATTTTCTTCTAACTTTTCTTTGGCTAATTCTGTTAAGTTTTCCAAATCTTTATCCATGCTACAAAACTACATTAATATCAATTGAGAATCAATCTAAAAAATAAATAAAATTATGTAATTTTGTTGCTAGATTTTTTAAAAAATTAAATCAACTAAATGGGTATACAATCGTTACTAGAAGCGAAGGTTAAAGAAGGTTTTTTTAAACTATATGAAATAGAAATACCTTCTGTAGAATTTCAAGCCACAAGAAAAGATTTTGAAGGAGACATTACGGTCGTTGTTTTTCCTTTGTTGCGTTATAAAAAAGGAAATCCAGTACAAATTGGTAACGATTTAGGAAATTACTTAGTAGAACATATTAAAGAAATAGATCGTTTTAACGTTGTTAAAGGTTTTTTAAACCTAGTAGTTAATGATCGTTTTTATATTAACTTCTTTAATAGCATTTATACAAATGAAACATATGGTTTTGCTACTAATGATGCAGATGCTCGTATGGTAGAATACTCTTCTCCAAATACCAATAAACCATTACATTTAGGACATGTTAGAAATGTTTTATTAGGATATTCTGTTGCAGAAATTTTAAAAGCAGCAGGACATAAAGTATACAAAACACAAATTATTAACGACAGAGGTATTCATATTTGTAAATCAATGCTTGCCTGGAAACGTTTTGGAAATGGAGAAACTCCAGAATCTACAGGATTAAAAGGAGACAAATTAGTTGGTAATTATTATGTTAGATACAATACAGAATATATAGCTGAATATAAGAGAATTTTTAATTTAGCCGAACAAGCATACGAAGAAATGTCAAAACCTTCTAGTAAAATAATTACTGAAGTTCAAGAGATTATTACACCAAGTAACAAGCTAAATATTAACAATAATATCTTTTTGGCTATTGGAGGTTTTGCTTTAGCTAGTTTTTTATATAAGAAGGGAGAAAAAAATAAAGATTTAAAAGATGCTGCTGATTTAACAATGATACTTTCAGGCGGTTTAGTCTTGTCTTCCATTGAAAATAGAACTGAATATCAAAAAGAATATAAGTTAATTGAAAAATCAATTACTTCTGATGAAAAAATTCTTAAAAAATTTGAAGGAAAAGATAAAAGAGATGTATTAAAAGAATTATTTGAAGAATACAAAAAACAATCTCCTATACTTTTAGAAGCGCAAGAAATGCTTCGTAAATGGGAAGCTGGTGATGAAGAAACTGTTGCTCTTTGGAAAACTATGAATGGATGGGTTTATAAAGGGTTTGATGTTACCTACAAAAATATTGGAGTTGATTTTGACAAACTTTACTATGAAAGCAACACTTATTTATTAGGAAAAGATATTATTGAAGAAGGATTAAAAAACAATGTTTTTTATAAAAAAGAAGATGGTTCTGTTTGGTGTAATTTAACAGAAGATGGTTTAGATGATAAACTAGTGTTACGTTCAGATGGAACAGCCGTTTATATGACACAAGATATTGGTACGGCAATTCAACGTGCTAAAGATTTTACGAACTTAAACGGAATGGTTTATACTGTTGGTAATGAACAAGATCATCATTTCAAAGTATTATTCTTAATCTTAAAAAAATTAGGATATTCTTGGGCAGATCAACTACACCATTTAAGCTACGGAATGGTAGATTTACCTTCTGGTAAAATGAAATCTCGTGAAGGTACTGTAGTAGATGCGGATGATTTAATGGAGGAAATGACGAATACTGCACGTGAAATTTCGCAAGAATTAGGAAAATTAGAAGGATATTCAAACGAAGAAAAGGAATCTTTATATAAAATTATTGGTTTAGGTACTTTAAAGTATTTTATTTTAAAAGTAGATCCTAAGAAAAGAATTTTATTCGACCCTAAAACTTCTGTAGATTTTCAAGGAAATTCAGGACCGTTTATTCAAATGGCATATGCAAGGGTTCAATCTATTTTAAGAAAGGCTTCCTTTGATTATACAGGAGTTATAACAGAAATTGAGCTACATGAAAAGGAAAAGGAGTTAATTAAACAATTAGAATTATATCCTGAAACAATTCAACAAGCAGCTAAAAGTTATTCTCCTGCTGTAGTAGCAAATTATACATTTGATTTAGTAAAAGAGTTTAGTTCATTCTATCAAAACGTATCTATTTTAGGAGAAGAAAATCAGGATAAAAAGATATTTAGAGTTCAATTAGCTAAAAAAGTAGCTGATACCATAAAATCGGCATTTAATTTATTAGGAATTGATGTTCCTGAAAGAATGTAATATAATGTAACAATTTGTTAATTTGAAAATGTATTAAAACGACAAAACTTTCCAACTTTATATTTTTGCGTTTTCAAACTTAAAAAGAATAAACAACTAAAATAAAAAACAATATAAAACATGAAATACGACGTACTAGTAATTGGAAGTGGTCCTGGTGGTTATGTAACTGCAATTAGAGCCTCTCAATTAGGATTAAAAACGGCAGTAATAGAAAAAGAAAATTTAGGTGGTATTTGCTTAAATTGGGGATGTATTCCTACCAAAGCTTTATTAAAATCTGCGCAAGTATATGACTATTTAAAACATGTAGATGCTTATGGTTTAAAAGCAGAAGCTATTGATAAAGATTTTAGTGCGGTTATAAAACGTAGCCGTGGTGTTGCTGAAGGAATGAGCAAAGGAGTGCAATTCTTAATGAAAAAGAATAAAATTGATGTTATTAATGGTTTTGGTAAAATTAAAACAGGGAAAAAAGTAGATGTAACTGCTGAAGATGGTACAGTTACCGAATACTCTGCAGATCATATTATTGTAGCTACAGGTGCTCGTTCTCGTGTATTACCTAGTTTACCTCAAGATGGTAAAAAAGTAATTGGATATAGAGAAGCTATGAGTTTACCAACGCAACCAAAATCAATGATTGTTGTTGGTTCTGGGGCTATTGGTGTAGAGTTTGCTCATTTTTACAATGCAATGGGTACAGAAGTTACTATTGTTGAATACATGCCTAATATTGTACCTGTAGAAGACAAAGATGTTTCTAAACAAATGGAACGCTCTTTTAAGAAAGCTGGTATTAAAGTAATGACCAATGCTTCTGTAGAATCTGTAGATACTTCTGGTGATGGTGTAAAAGCAACTGTTAAAACAAAAAAAGGAGAAGAAGTTTTAGAAGCAGATATTGTTTTATCTGCAGTTGGTATTAAAACAAACATTGAAAATATTGGTTTAGAAGATGTTGGAATTATAACAGATAGAGATAAAATTTTAGTCAATGACTTTTATCAAACTAATATTCCTGGATATTATGCCATTGGAGATGTTACTCCTGGTCCTGCCCTAGCTCACGTTGCTTCAGCAGAAGGTATTACTTGTGTTGAAAAAATAGCAGGTTTACATACGGAAGCTATTGATTATGGAAATATTCCTGGTTGTACTTATGCTACTCCTGAAATTGCCTCTGTTGGTTTAACAGAAGAAAAAGCAAAAGAACAAGGTTACGATATTAAAGTTGGTAAATTTCCTTTCTCTGCCTCTGGTAAAGCAAAAGCCGCAGGTACTCCTGAAGGTTTTGTAAAAGTTATTTTTGATGCTAAATATGGCGAATGGTTAGGTTGTCATATGATTGGTGCAGGAGTAACTGATATGATTGCTGAAGCTGTTTTAGGTAGAAAATTAGAAACTACTGGTCATGAAGTATTAAAAACAATTCACCCTCACCCAACAATGAGTGAAGCGGTTATGGAAGCTGTTGCAGATGCTTACGATGAAGTAATTCATTTATAAAAAATTAAAACCAAAACAAATTGTTTTGGTTTTTTTTATATCTTTAAGAGAATTAAAAAAAAGAATTAAATGAAAGCAAAATATCAAAGTGTTTTAAGTTTAGGAGAAGAGTTAGAAATTAAAAATGGAGACATCAAAGAAGAAAATGGTGTATTGCATGTCACTGGAACAGCTAAAACTCCTTATGAAAAAAATCTTCTTTGGGATGAAATTAAAAAAGTTGGTGGTGAACAACCAACAGACATTATTGCAAATATTTCTGTAGAAGATACTTCTATTTTTGCAAATCATACTGTACAAGGTGGAGAAACTTTAGGTAAAATAGCAAAGCATTATTATGGAAATGCTGCAAAATACAATGCTATTTTTGAAGCCAATACAAATATTTTGAATTCCCCAGATGTTATTCAGCCTGGTCAAGAGTTAGTAATTCCTAATATTTAAACTCTAATCTATTAATAAAATAAAAAACCTCGCTGTTAGCGAGGTTTTTTGTATTCAAAATTTATGTTTTAATCTAATTAAAACTTATATGTTAATCCTAAATTAATACTAGATAAATTTAAGTTAAGTCCAAAGTTACTTGTAGAGTTACTAGCTCCTTCTACTTTACTATTAGAATAAGATAAAGATCCTACAGATGCTCTTAATGCAAATGATTCAGAAACAAAATAGTTTACACCTGGTGCAACTGCAATAGCAAAAGCGTTTGTATCAGGTGTACTTTCTTCTCCTATAGTAGCGTACGAAATTCCGGCTCCTACAACAAATGAAAATTGATTACTTGGAGTAAAAAAATAAATTCCATTTAAATTTACACCGAAAGTATTAGTATCAACAACATCTCCAATAAATCCATCAAATCTTTCTTCTGAACCAATAGTTAAACCTAATTCAATTGCTATATTTTCTGTAACAAAATAACCAACAGAAGGTGAAATAACATAATTTGTAAAACTTACATCGCTTCCTGAGTTTGAGTTATTACTAAACCCTACAGTACCTGAAATATAAATATCTTTTTTTTCAAAACCTCCTACAGTTTCTTTTTCTTGTGCTGTAACATTTGTTAAACCTAATATTGCAACACATGCAAATAATAATTTTCTCATAATTTATTTTTTAATTTTAAGCCTGCGAAACTATAGAACTATTTTTACTAAAAAAAAGAAAACAACTATAATTTTATAAAGCGTTTCATTGTTA
Organism: uncultured Tenacibaculum sp.; assembly: GCA_947498055.1. GTDB lineage: Bacteria > Bacteroidota > Bacteroidia > Flavobacteriales > Flavobacteriaceae > Polaribacter. The sequence goes on along the minus strand of CANMJA010000026.1, from coordinate 52,085 downwards.
AAATTGACCATCTTGTTAAAAAAACAATTTATTCATATATATATTTCATTATATAACATCACTTTATCTCATTTTCTTAAATTTATCTTAATTTTTGTTAAGAAAAAATAATTACAATTAGCTTCAAAAAAATAGTTTTTCTATTATAAAAAGAGTAAAAACAGCAGCTAATTTAAAATTGTTCTTTTGGTTTTAACGACTCATTAACTAGTAAGCTGCAATAAATTCTTACTTTTGATAAAATAAGTATGATTTTATGAAGAATTTTTTACTCATTTTTAGTTTATTTTTTATTTCTCAATATAGCTTTTCTCAAAATTTATCAGAATATAGAGGAGAAAAAGAGAAAACACACAATTTAATTCATACAAAACTTAAAGTAGACTTTAATTTTCAAAAACAAACAATGAATGGTGAAGAGTGGGTTACAGCTACACCTCATTTTTATGCTACTAATAAGTTTACCTTAGACGCTAAGGCAATGCTCATTCATCAAGTTTCTTTAAACAATAAAAAGTTAGAGTATCATTATGATGGTTATAAATTGGTAATAGATTTACCTCGTACATTTAAAAGAGACGAAAAATTTACTATTTATATAAAATATACAGCCCAACCAGAAAAAGTAAAACAAAAAGGTAGTAAAGCAATTACTGCTGCCAAAGGATTGTATTTTGTAAATCCAACTGGATTAGATAAAAAGAAACCTACTCAAATTTGGACACAAGGGGAAACGGAAGCTAATAGCTGCTGGTTTCCTACCATCGATTCTCCAAATCAAAAAACATCTCAAGAACTTTATATTACAGTTCCTCAAAAATTTGTTACACTATCTAATGGAAAATTAGAAAAACAAACAACCAATGCTAATGGAACAAGAACAGATTATTGGAATTTTACTCAAAAACATGCTCCTTACCTATTTTTCATGGGAATTGGAGAATATGAAATTGTAAAAGATACCTATAAAAATATTCCTGTTAATTATTATGTAGAAAAGGAGTATGCCCCTTACGCTAAAGAAATCTTTGGAAATACTCCAGAAATGCTTCAATTTTTCTCAAAAATTACAGGAATAGAATACCCTTGGAATAAATATGCACAAATTGTAGGTAGAGATTATGTAAGTGGTGCTATGGAAAATACTACTGCTGTTATTCATGGAGAAAAAGCTTATCAAACTCCCGGACAATTAATTGATGAAAATGTACAGGAAAACACCATTGCTCATGAAGCTTTTCATCATTGGTTTGGAGATTTGGTTACTGCTGAAAGTTGGAGTAATTTAACCGTAAATGAAAGTTTTGCTAACTATAGTGAGTATTTATGGTTAGAACATAAATATGGAAAAGATGCGGCTGATGCTCATTTATTTGAAGACATACAGGCATATAAAAATGGTCAGAATTCTGAAAAACATTTAGTTCGTTTTTATTATGATGATAAAGAAGATATGTTTGATGCGGTAAGTTATAATAAAGGGGGAGCTATTTTACACATGCTTAGAAATTATTTAGGAGATGAAGCTTTTTATGCGGGGCTAAAAAAGTATTTAACAATTCATAAATACGGCACAGGAGAAGCACATCAACTTCGATTAGCTTTTGAAAGTATCAGTGGTAAAGATTTAAACTGGTTTTTTAATCAATGGTATTTTGGTAAAGGCCATCCTTCATTAGATATCTCTTATGATTATAACAATTTAAGAAAAACTGTTACCCTAAATGTGTATCAAACGCAAGATCAAGAATTTCAATTTCCTTTAGCTATAGATATTCATGAAAAAAATAATACTTCACGACATCATATTTTCGTAAAAGGTAGAGAAGCTTCTTTTACATTCCCTTATACTACACAACCGAAATTAATTCAAATAAATGCAGACGGAGTGCTTCTTTGCGATTTAAATGAAAACAAAGTACTTAGCGACTATATCTTTCAATTAAAAAATGCGAAAAACTATATGCACAAAAGAGAAGCTTTATTAGAAGTTGCTAAAAAGCAACAATTAGATAATAAAGCTTTTAATGCTATTGCTTCTGCTATAAATGATCCTTTTTATAAAATACGAAAACTGGCTTTAGAAAATATTAACTTAATTAATAAAAACGTTAAAAAGAAAGTCATAGAAAACATTAAAAGAATTGCTAGTAACGATCCTAAAACATTAGTGCAAGCCGCTGCTATAGAAACGTTAGGTAAGCTTACAGAGCCTGAATTAAAACCTATTTTTGAAACGGCTTTAAAAAGTAAATCTTATTCAGTAACAGGAAAAGCATTGGTTGCTTTGTATTATGTAGATAAGCCTTTAGCTATTAGTGAATCAAAAAAATTACCAATAGAAGTTAAAAAAATTATCGCCACTCCTTTAACTCGTATTTATTTAGAAGAAAAAGATGAAAGTGAGTTAACCTTTATCGCAGGCAATGTGGTATCCGGAATGTTTTTAAGTCAGGATAAAAAAACACAAAGTTTATACAAAAAAGCATACGATAAAATAGCGAAAAGTAATAATACAGAAGCTATTCAAAACTTAGTAGATGATATTGTTATTAAAGGAAAGCAATACCAACAGTATGGCTTTAACAATGTAGGTATCGATTTAATGCGTAATATGGTACAAACCCAAAAATCTGCAAATAAACCTAACGAAGTTAAACACATAGCTATTATTAAAGATGCGATGGCTAGGTTGCTACAGTAATGGATTTATTTAACCAACATAACCAATTAACAAATTTATTACCCAAAGAAGGTACTGTTAATTATTATGGTAATGTATTTAATAGAAATGAAGCTGATTTTTATTATGAGCATTTATTAAATACTATTGCTTGGAAAAACGATGAAGCACTCATTTTTGGGAAATTAGTTATTACAAAGCGAAAAGTAGCTTGGTATGGAGAAAAACCTTTTGAATATTCTTATTCTAATACCACAAAAACAGCACTGCCTTTTACTAAAGAATTAATTACAATTAAAAAGTTTATCGAACAAGAAACCAATGAAACTTATAATTCATGTCTTTTAAACTTATACCACGATGGTTCTGAAGGAATGGCTTGGCATAGTGACGCTGAAAAAGATTTGAAAAAAAACGGCGCTATTGCATCTGTAACTTTTGGTTCGGAGAGAAAATTTGCTTTTAAAAATAAACACAGCAAAGAAGTAGTATCTTTGGTTTTACAACACGGGTCTTTATTAGTAATGAAAGACGAAACACAAACGAACTGGCTACATCGCTTACCTCCTACTAAAAAAACACATAGACCAAGAGTTAATTTAACCTTTAGAACTATTGAAAAATAAGTTTATTTTTCATCTCTGTATATTTTTTTAGTAAAAAAAAGAATACGAATACTCTTTATTTACTTGCACTTATAAAATAGATCCTTCTTTTCGAGAAAAGATATGTAATATTGTTATTATTAATAGGAAGTAAATAAAATGGAAGAGTAGCTTTTAAAATTTTGATCTAGTTTAAATATGAATATTTTAGTTACAGGAGCAACAGGTTTTTTAGGAAGTAGAATTGTAAAAAAATTACTCTTAAAAAATACCGTTACAAATATTATAGCAACAGGACGAAAATTTAATCGTTACAATCCGGCTATATCTTCCCAAAAAATCACCTATTTACTGGGCGATTTAACTAATAAATTCTTTGTAGAAGATCTTTTTAAAAATCCTATCGATATTGTTATAAACTGTGCTAGTTTATCTTCTCCATGGGGAACTTATGATGCTTTTTATAAAGCAAATTGTACTACCCAAAGTAATTTAATTGAGGCAGCTAAAAAATCAAAAGTTAAACGATTCATTTATATTTCTAGCCCAAGTATTTATTTTGATTATAAAAATGCTATAAACATAAATGAAGCATCTGCTTTGCCTAAAAAATTAGTTAATAATTATGCTGTTACAAAGGTAGAAGCAGAAAAAATGATTGCAGCATCTGGATTAGAATATGTGATACTAAGACCTAGAGCTCTTGTTGGTGCAGGCGATACAGTTATTATGCCACGAATGATACGCAGTTATAAAGAAAAAAGATTGAAAATTATTGGATCTGGAGAAAACAAAGTCGATTTAACATCTGTTTCTAATTTTGTAGATGCTATATGGCTTGCCATAAACACAGATACTATAAATTGTAATACAGATTATAACATAACAAATGGTGAACCAATAAAACTATGGAATGCTATTAATTATATGCTTGAAAAATTAGGTTTTCAAAAAATCACTAAAAAAATGCCCGCTTCCGTTCTATATAAAATTGCTTATGCAATGGAATTAAAAGCAACATATATAACTAAAAAAACAGAACCAATTTTAACAAGATATTCTGTAGGTATTTTAGCAAATGCTGTTTGGTTTGATATTTCAAAAGCAAAAAATAAATTAGGCTATTTACCAAAACAATCTACATTAGAAGCAATGGATGAATTTTTAGAGTGGTATTTAAAAAAGGAGAAGGTATGAATGTAGATTTAAAAATTAGTAAAGCAGGATATTGTAAAGCAGGCGGACATCATGCGCAAAGAGGTATGCCAAGGAAAAATATTTCATTTAATGCTCTTTTTGCCTTAATAAAACATCCGAAAAAAGGATACATCTTATTTGATACAGGATATTCTAATCGTTTTTTTGAAGCAACAAAAAAGTTTCCTTATCAACTATATGCTGCTATTACTAAAGTTACTTTAAGTGAAGAAGAGGAAGTAATTCATCAATTAAAAAAAATAGGAATTACGCCAGATGAAATAAAGTACATTATTATATCTCATTTTCATGCAGATCATATTGGAGGGTTAAAAGATTTTCCAAAGGCACAATTTATATGTACTAAAAAAGGATATGAGGATGTAAAGGGTAAAAAAGGTTTTTCTGGTTTGGTAAAAGCATATATCCCTTCTTTAATGCCTAAAGATTTTGAAAAGAGAGTTTTATTTTTAGAAGTTGAAAAAGGACGGTATGAACACACAGATTTAGGAAAAGGCATCGATCTTTTTGAAGATGGAACAATTACCATACATGCTTTAGATGGTCATGCTTTTGGCATGATAGGAATACTTGTAAAAACAAGTAAAAGAAAAGTGTTTTTAATTTCTGATGCCGCTTGGTTAAAAGGTAATTTTAAAGATTTGAAATTACCGCATCCAATTGTAAAACTATTTTTTAATTCTTGGAAAGATTTTAAAAAAAGCCTTCATCGTGTACATGTATTCTATAAAAATAATACAGAAACACTAATTATTCCTAGTCATTGTATGGAAACATACTTAGAATTACCAGAGGATATAAAATGGAAGAATGAAAAATTTTAAATTACACATATTTTACTATTTCATCTTACATCGATATAATAGATTGTTTAGAAATAATTATCCTTCTAAAAAGAGGGTTTTTAAATGGAAGGAGAACTTAAAAAAGTCTTCTTTTTATAAAAATAGTACTTTGCCCTACCCTATTGTAAACAAACAATTGTTTATGGATAATTTTGATGCTATTAATACAGTTGGAGTATCTAAAAAAGAAGCTTTTGAAATTGCTTTAAAAAGCGAACAAACAAGAGACTTTAATCCTACTATTGGAGAAATAAGTGTAGGATTATCATCAGGTACAAGTGGTAATAAAGGATTGTTCTTAGTTAGTCCTAAAGAGAGAGCAATGTGGGTGGGTGCTATTTTAGATAGAGTGATTGGTTTTTCTTTTAAAAAACGGAAAATTGCTTTTTTTTTAAGAGCAAATAATAATTTATATGAATCTGTAAAATCAAAAATACTTACATTTAATTTTTTTGATATTATGCAACCTATTGAAGGCCATGTTACAGAATTATTAAAAATTAAACCTAATATATTAATTGCACAACCTTCTGTTTTAAATGAAATAGCAAAAAGTCTTGAGAAAAAAAACATTACCTTAAAGTTTGATAAAATTATTGCAGTAGCTGAAGTTTTAGAAGAAGATCAAAAAAAATACTTTGAAAAGGTTTTTTCTCAGAAAATAGAACAAGTATACCAAGCTACTGAAGGTTTTTTAGCACATACTTGTAAAGAAGGTAAACTACATTTTAATGAAGATTGGCTTAAAATTGAGAAAAAATACATCGATGAAAACAAAAAACGTTTTCATCCTATTATTACCGATTATATGCGGTTTTCACAACCATTAGTAAGATATGAATTAAACGATATTATTCACGAAGGAGAAACATGTAAATGTGGATTAAAATCTACTGTAATCGATAAAATTGAAGGGCGCTCTGATGATGTTTTTACATTTAATGTTCATGGAAATAAAATTGTTTTATTTCCCGACTTTATTCGTAGAGCTGTTATAAATGTAAGTGATGAAATTCATAATTATAGAGTAACTCTTACCAATAAAAATACCATTACTTATGCAGTAGAAGTTACTAAAGAATTGAATAAAAAAGAAATTAGTAAAAAAGTAGAAAATGCGCTTCTAGATGTATTTCATAAAAAGGGCATACAAAATATCATAGTGAAGGAAGGGAGTATAGAAATAAACACTATGAATAAATTTAAAAGAATAGCAAATGAAAGTAAGAAGACCATTTAAAGTGATTGGACTTGGTAAATTTTTACCAGAAAATATGGTTACCAATGAGGAGTTAGAAAAGAAATTACAGCTATCGAAAGGGTGGATTTACAAATATACTGGTGTAAAAACTAGATACCATGTGCAAAACGAAAGTGTTTCTACCATGGGAGCCGAAGCATTACAAAATGCCTTAAATGATGCCAAAATAACGTTTAACGATTTAGATATGTTAATTGGTGGCGGTGCAACTTTTGATTACATTCTACCTAATCGGTCTTCTTCTATAGCAAATTTATTTAGTGAATCTAAAAATTGTAACTTTCCTTGTATAGATATAAACTCTACTTGTTTAAGTTTTATTTCTGCTTTAGATTTTGCTTCCTATAAATTACAAGATCCAGATATAAATACCATTGCAATAGTAACTTCTGAAGTTGCTTCTAAAGGGTTAAATTCTAATAATGCAGAAACTTTTTGTTTGTTTGGAGATGCAGCAACTGCTATAATTATTTCAAAAGATATAGATTCAAATAGTGGTTTAATTAGACAAACCATTAATACCTATACCGAATGTAACCAAGATACTATTATAAAAGGAGGTGGCGCAAAATATTTTCCAAGAGATTACCCATACAATGAAGAACTGTATAGTTTTCAAATGAATGGAAGGAGATTACTACGTTTTACAAAATCGGTATTACCAGAATTTTTAGCGAACTTTTTTAATCCGATCAATTCTACATTAGAAGATATTGATTTAATTATCCCTCATCAAGCTAGTAAATTTGGTTTGCAATTGTTTGCAGAGCATACAAATGCCTATGAAAAGGAAAATACGGTCTATAATCAGCTAGAAAAATATGGCAATTGTATTGCTGCTTCTATTCCTTTGGCTTTTATAGAAAATATTCAAAATAAAACAGTGAAAACTGGAGATACTTGCTTGTTATGTGGAACTGCGGCAGGCGTTTCTATTGGTGGACTTTTACTTAAATATTAAACATATGAATTTAGCTTTAGGAACTGGATTAATGTTATTAATGGTAATTATAGAATTATTCGTTTTAAAATTCTATAAAAAAGAACAAATTCCTTGGAGAGATGTTGTTTTTAATCTTAATTCTGGGCATATATTAATGTGGATTTTAAGAGGTGCTGAATTAGCTGTTTTTTATTTCATTTTACACAATTATAGTTTTTACTTATTAAAAAACTGGTCTTTTATTCCTATTTGGGTTTTTACTTTTCTTACCTGGGATTTTTGCTTTTATTGGCTGCATCGTTTGCATCATAAAATTAAATTGTTTTGGATAGTACACGTTGTGCATCACGAAGGAGAAGAATATAATTTATCCTTAGGTATTCGAAATTCTTGGTACTCCTCGGTAACTTCTATTCCTTTTTTTATAATATTAGCGGTTATTGGAGTTCCGTTTGAGATATTTGTTTCCATTTCTTCTTTGCACTATTTTGTACAATTTTACAACCATAATGGGATTGTTAAAAAAAGTGGTTTTCTAGAAAAAATAATGATAACTCCTTCGCATCATAGAGTACATCATGGTGTAAATCCAGATTATATAGATAAGAATTTTGGAGGAACTTTGGTTTTTTGGGATAAACTATTTGGTACTTTTCAGGAAGAAAAAGAAGAGGATCCTGTTATTTTCGGAACCCTAGATTCTATTAAAACAAACAATTTATTTTGGGCTAATAACATACCTGTATTTCAGTTTTTTGGAATTTCAATACCAAAATTTAAAACAAAAAGTGTTCGTTATAAAATAAAAGGGCTTGTATTAGGTACTGCTGCTTTATTATTGTTTTTCTTGTTATTAAATTATATTTTTTATGAAGATATATGGTCTAATTCTATAAAAATATTTTTGGTGGTAATTATTTTTACAGGAACACTAGCTATTGGAGGTGTATCTGAAGGTAGGTATTGGGGATTGTTACTTTGGATAATAACCGGAGTTATTCTACCTATTATTTTTGTAATAACTACCTTAAATAATTGGCTACTTAATATTTTCTTTATGCTATTATTTTTGCACGTATTATACACTACTTATACTGCATTAAGAAAACAGAAAATTTAATTTTTAATAAATGCAGTTGAAAAACAATAGAGTAATTATTTATTTAATGCTACAATTTGTAGTAGCAACATTATATTATTTAGGGAGTTTTATACATCTATTTGAAGCAAAAACGATTCCTTTAACTTCTGTAGATGATTATGTAAAACCTCATTTTTTGGCAGTATGGATTTACATGTCTTTTTTTCTATTATTATTTTTAACGGTATATCTTTCTAAAAAAGAAGATATGATTTTATTTATAAAGTTAATTCTCTTTAATTCTATTATCTCTCTAATTTTCTTCGTTTTCCATCCAACATTTATTATTAATAATGACTATCAAATACTTCAAAAAAACAGTCCAATTTCATTTAAAGTATTATCGTTTGTTATAAATAATGATGTTCGATCTAACTGTTTTCCTTCCTTGCATATAGCCAATTCATTACTAGCAACATTTTTCTTACTACTAATAAAAAATAAGTTTTTAACTCTTATTAGTTGCCTTTGGTTTTTATTAATTACTTGGTCTGTATTAAGTACTGGACAGCATTATTTTTATGATATTTTGGGAGGTATTTTTCTTAGTCTTATTGTTTATTTTGGAATATCTAAATATATAAAGTTATATACGAAAAGTTAAAATTATACTATTTAACCTAATTTCTATGCAAATATTTTAAAACGAAAAATAGGTTTCTCTACACTAAATTCTTTCAGAGTTTTATTTAGATATAAATCTATCTACTTTAATAATATCTTCTACTTTTAATTCCCAAAAAGTAGCTTGAATTTTTTTCTCTTCAAAAGGAAGCGTATAATATTCTAAATCAAAATTCATATTAAAAATTTTCTTCCAACTATTTTCTATCTCACTTTGAGAAAACTTTAATAATTCTTTATCTACTTTTACTGCTTTTTCTTCTGAATCTGCTATAAAATCTTTATAACATAATGGCCAATGCCACAAAACGAAATCAGATAATAAAACATCTCCTCTATTCTTTTCAATCTCTATTCTATATCGTATTTCTCCTTTGGGTAAATGTCCAGATCGTCTTAAATCAGGCTTCTTTTTATTCATATCGAAATATTGAAACCATGCCCAAATTGGATATTGGTTTTTATTTTTTCGCTGTCCTATTCTTTTTTCCATTTGAATATTCATCCAATCATACCCTTCTTTAAAACTGGGATACACATATTTTTCTTTAGCTAAAAGAATTCCTTTTTCTTGTAATTCTTTCCATCCACTTTCATTCTGAATTGTCCAAAGTTTTATTTTCATTTATAGTCTTTTAAATTCTAATATAAAGTGTGACTTTTTTAGCTCTTAGGTTTCAAAAATACAGATACTTATTATATGTTAAGTATTCAAATAAATACACTTCTCCCTTACAACTAAAAAATTTAAAACAAAAAAATGACAAAAAAAATACTTTATTTACTTGGTATTCTATTTACTATTATTATTGGGACTTATTTTTCTTGGAAATTATGCTGTAATAATCAGAAAGAGTCAACCAAAATAACTCCAATTACACCAAAAATTTCTGAACAAAAACCTTCTATTTCTTTTGCTGTAAAAGATGCTTATGGAAATATTACTTTTTCTTTAGAAGAAGATCTTAAATTTGAAAAATCAAGTATTCATTTTTCTTCAGCTATTAAAGACAAATTAGACAGTAAAATTGGAGAGGTGAAAGATTTTCTAGTAAAAGAAAAAGAAAAATCTTTATCTATAACTGGATATTATATGAGTGATGAAATAAATAACTCTGCTTTTCCTAATATAGGGTTAGCTAGGGCTATTTAAGTAAAAAATTATATAGCTAAAAAGGGAATTTCAACAAAAATAATTGATATTAATAGTGAATTAAATGATAATATGACTGTTGATTCTTCTAACGTTATGAAAAAGCCTTTAAAATTTAGTGTTAAAAAATCTAAAGATGCATCGGCAATGATTAATGCTATTATGAAGGAAATAACAGAAAACCCTCTCGTTTTAAATTTTAACAAAACACAATCAAATACTGGTTTTACTCCTAAACAACGTATAAAAATTGTAAATATTTCTACCTATTTAGATAAAGTAGAGGATGCTTTTTGTTCTATAACAGGACACACAGATAATACTGGAAGTATTCATGCTAATAAGATTTTAGGAGAAAAAAGAGCCAATTTTATTAAACAATATTTAGTAAAAAGTGGCATATCTAATGATCGAATTTCTGTAATTTCAAAAGGAGAATTAAAACCTATTGCTACTAATAACACAGAAAATGGTAGAGCAAAAAACAGACGTGTTGTAGTAACTATAGATTAAAAAAATTAGCAGGATAATATCTAAAGAAAAATGAAGACATACAAAGAGGTAAAAGAATTTCATTATTTTCTACCAGAATAAATGAAACTCTTTTTTCTCTAGTATTCTGTCTTCTTTTTTATAAAGCCAAGCAAATAATTGTGCTCCTACCAAATCTGTATTGTCTGATATAAATTTATTATTAGGATGTAACTCAATATTTCTTTCTTGTACTTCTAATATCTTTTTATCTTGTTTTATTACTTTTTTAAATACTCTATTTGCGAAAATGGATATAAAAGGCGTAAAAACACCTACATTTAAAAAAATACGAGCAAAAAAATTAGTCCCTTCTTTACTAGGACTTATGATTCCTTCAAAACGAGAAATTAATTTATCTTTATCATTAAAATATTCTAAAATAGCTATATAAGGAAAAATATATGTAGCTACTGCTCTTAAATTTTGATACTGTTTGGGTGTCAATTTCGTAATAAGTCCTTTTGCCTTTTCAGACTCATAATATACTTTAAAACCTGTTTCTTTAGGTTCAAATACAGCTTTTATTAATTGTCTTTTTGCTTTTTTAGATCGAATAAGTCCCTCATGTACATAATGTGTATGGCTCCCTTCTAAAAAATTTTCAATTGTATTATGAAAATTCGCTTTTATTTTTCCAGCAGAAGTTAGTGTAGGTTTGTTAGTAAATAAAATAGGTATCGATGCCTCTTCTACATCGCTTATCCAAATAAGACCATACATTTCTACAACTTTATATGACAAAAGCTTACAAGTAATGGACTTGTTTTTTACAGGTACATTAGTATTCTTACCATCTGTACAGGAAAAAGACCAACCATGATAAGCACAATGTATTTCGTTATTACGAACTGTACCTAATGATAATGGAATCCCTCTATGTGGGCAATAATCACTGAATGCACTTACCTTACCATTTGAGCGAATTAATACAACTGGTTTTTTATGAAACCAAACTTGCTTAGGCTTGTCTATAGCAAGCTTATTTGCCAAGCAAACAGGTAGAAAATGAGAATTAAAGTTCATATTTTTTTAATAATGGCACTCCTATTTTATTTGATATTACCTCTAGTATTTTCCAAATTATCCTTCTGCCCCAATGTAAGTGAGCTGTATAAATTGCAGAATACTCAATAGCTGCTTCCCCACCTCTCATACGCTTAAATTTAGGTGCTCCTGAGCTTAGATTTAATATTTTACCAGTTTTATACTTATAATCAAATATTGTTTGGATAGCATGTATATACAATCCTTCTTTTTGAGGCGCATCTGTATCGTACCCTACCAAAGGAGAAGTGATGGTATTATCTATTACAAAAATTCCTGAAAAGGCCTTTAACTCTTCTTTTTCATTTCTATATCCTTGAAAAAAAATAGTTTTATTTTTATGTGATTCCTTAAAATATGATAAAGTAAATTGTGGATTAAAATGTGAATATTTTTCTAAATACAATTTCTCATAAAGTGCTAATGCCATGGGTAAATAACTCTCCATTTCTGCATGTGACAAATAAGTAAGTCCCTTCTTTTTTATGATTCTCAAATCTTGGTAATTATTATTTCGTTTCTTCCATGCCTCAAAAGGTTGATCATACATATATACTTGCCTGCTACCAATTAACTGATAATTTACAGCTTTAAATTTCTTTAAAAGTTCTGAATGTTGATAGGTATTAAGAGATCTAAAAATAATCGCATGAGAAGGATACTCCTTTTTTATAAAGCGAGTTATATCTTTTATTTCATTTCCTTGCCATTCGGGATAAGGGTTTGTAGATAATAAAAAATTATTTACATGTACATTCTTATTCAACTTTCCCCATTTCAGCACTTTTCCTATTCCCCATAATAAAAATAAAAGAGGCAACTGTACCCATTTATTTTTTACCTTATGACGAATTTCATCTTTAGAATAAAGTGCATAGGCCGTAAAAGGAGAACATACAAATGAATTGTTCCATTCGGTAGTATTTATTGTTACAGGAAAATAAATTTTTTCAGAAACTTTTAGCCTTTTAAAAACAGTCTTTACATTTTTTATTAATTCTTCTGAAGAATATGTATTAAACAGCATTGTGTAACGTTTTACAATACTTTCTGATAATACAACATGTACCCATTCAATTTTCATAGCCATTCCATTCTATATTTCCAGTAGTAGCCTCTAACCAAGAGATCCTTTTTTTAAATTTTAGGTACGTAATTTCTAACAAACTTAACACTTGTAATAGCAAAGGCAAGATATCATCTTTGCGATATATTATATCTTTTGAAACTCTAATTCTCTTTTTAAAAAATGAAAGAGGATATAAAAGTGCCAATCCATATTTAATGGCATATTCTTGAGAGCTATGAACAATAATACAATCATTTTTCATAAATGCATCCGATATCTGTTCATGAAGTAAATGTGCTCCACTTATTCCTCTAGGATTACACTCTATAAAATATGGTGCTTTGGTAATTTCTTCTAAAATTACATCAAAACTAAGCTGCCCCGTATAATTTATCATTTCTCCAAACTTTTTTACCAAAAGCATTAATTGTTCATTTTTTATAGGTTCAAAAAAAATACCTGATCCTTTTCCTACTCTATATAGAGGATGATAGGCGGTATATCCTTTTAGTTTTCCGTTATCCCAAATAGAGTAAATACATATTTCTTTTCCTTTTATTCGTTTTTGAGCAATCCATTTTCTTTTTTCTCTTTCTGAAAATGAATTAGATGTTAACTTTTCACCAATATGTATAGTACTAGCAAATCGCGAGTAAATAGGTTTAAACACGTATAACTCACTTTGATTCCATGCAACAAACTGATCTACACATTTTGTTTCAGGTATAGGCAAATAAGCTTCTGCAAAAGCTGTAAATGTTAACTTATTGTGTAATGCATGCATTACTTTCATATCTGCAGTCCAAACTTTACATGTAAACTTTTCTTTATGCATACTAATATAAAATGCTTCTTCACAAGTAGGTATCAAATGATCTATTTTTTCTTTTCCTATAATAGACTGAAGTTTTATAACATACTTAGCTATATCATAACGAGGAGAAGGTAATACATAGTATTTTTTTACAGAATTAGACCATCTTGCAATAGCTAAATGAATAGAATCTGCCATGAATACTGTATATCCTTGTTTATGAAAACTTCGAGCAAACTCTAATGCAATTGGTGCTCTAGCTCCTGTAATAAGTATATTTTTTGGTTTGATAATACAATTTTATTTAGAATATTATCTAATTTGAAGTTTCTGTCCTACAAAAATAGCATTCGTTTGTAAGTTATTTTTCTTTTTTAAAGTTGCCAAACTAATCGCATATTTTTTAGAAATACTATATAAAGTATCTCCAGGTTTAACGGTATGATATTCTGTTTTTATTTCCTCTTCAATACTATTTTGGGTATCATAAGTATTGTAACTCTCTTTTTTAATTTTTTCCGTTTTATATCCTATTACAATCTCATCTCCTATTTCTATCGAATCGAAATTAACTAAACTATTCAAACGATATAATTCTGATAAATGTTTATTATATTTTCTCGAAATACTACTTAATGTTTCTCCTTTTTTAACTTTATGGATAATCGTAGGATCGTATTCTTTTATCTTCTTTGGTTCTTTAGCTTCTTTTGTTGGCAAATTATAAGATACATCTCCGGTTACTAAATTCATGTACGCAGTTTTTCCTTCTAGAAGTATTTCATCCCAACCTTCTGGTAATTTTTTATCTTGACTAAAAATTGTTGTATGCAATAATAGTATTAAAAACACAGTAATTTGCTTCATAAAAATCCCCATTTTTTTTAGCAATTTAAAAAAATTGACTATGAATTTCAATAAATTTTACGATAAGATTTAAAAATAATTATCTCTTATTTTTGGTAACTCTAATTTATAAATAACAGACAAAGTTCTTACACTTATAATAACCAATGCAGAAATTATAAAAACTACATTTTCTTGCAAGTTAAAATGTTTTAATGTTAAATACACCATTCCTCCCAATAAACAAGCAGAAGCGTAGATTTCTTTTTTGAAAATTAAAGGTACTTTTCTTGTTAAAACATCTCTAATTACACCCCCAAAAACAGCAGAAACCATTCCCATTATTAATGCAACTACAGAAGGTAGTTCATAACTTAATCCTTTTTGAATACCTAATAACGTAAAGACACTAATTCCTACCGTATCAAATAAAAAAAAAGTCTTACGTAAAGGCTCTATTTTTCTCTTAAATAAGAAGGTGAATACTACCGCAATAAAGATTGTCCATATATAATTTAAATCTCCAATCCAATTTATTGGATGTGCATTTATTAAAAGATCTCTTAACATCCCTCCTCCTACTGCAGTTACAAAAGCAATAATTATAACACCAAATAAATCAAACTTTTTTTTAGACGCAACTAATGCACCACTAATTGCAAAAGCAAAAGTTCCTAAAATATCTAAGATATAAATGATATTCATGGATGCAGTTGTATTACTTATTTTTTCTTCATATTATCATTAAAATCCTTTTCACTAGTTTTTGAAAATGTTAACATATAAATATCATTAACTCCAGGTCTGTATAATAATTTTATTCTATCTCCAATAATTTTCTTTTTCAATTCTTTTTTTTCAAATTCAAAAGGCTTTTTTAAATAATCAGAATTTGAATATAATAAAACACTATTATTATTTTCGTCATATATAACATAATCTCCTTTACTAATTTCTTCTACTATGAATTCAATATCTATTGCAGTTGCTAATATAGGTGTTGTTTTTTCGAATTTCCAATATGTTTTTTGAGCAAATAGTGAAAATGAAAAAAATGTTGTTACTATTATAAATATTCTAATCATTTATATAAAATTTAGGCTTACTATTTATATATATCGTTAATTGTCCGTAACGACCTCCTTTTGGGCGTTCTTTGTATTTTTTAGGACTATATTCTTCTGCTTTTTTACAAAAGCACTCATTTTTAATACTCAATTTAATTAGAAAATTATTTTTCTTCCATATGTAAATATTTCCTAGAGAATTTCCCCAAATACTATTACTTTCTGAAGAGTCATCTCCTTTTGATGGTTTTCCATAATCAGCTATTAGTAATTCTTTTAATTTCATTACCTGATCATTATCAAAAACCTCTAATTCTCTTACATCAAATGGTTTATTATTTCCTATTTCTGCTGTAATAATTACTGCTTTTTCATTTTTGTTTGTCAAAATATTAGGAGCTTTTAAAGGAATTCCTTTAAAAAATATATTAGGATATGCTTTTTCCTTTTCCCAATCAATTGTATAATGAATTTTATAATTAGTAGTAATTGTTGAATCTACCTTTTCTCCATAAAGACCAAAAGAATAATTGGGTCTATGATTGATATCTTCTTTTATAAATTCAATTGATTTTGATTGTAATATTTGTTCAATATTTATTGAATTAAATATTTTTTTAATACTTATTGTTTTGTTTTGTGAACAAGCATTAAGTGTCATAAAAAAAATAAGATATTTTAATAATTTCATAAGTTTACTTCTTTTTAAATACAAACAAAACACCTAAGACCTAAATAAACTCTTTAGATACTATTACTTTTTAATAAATTTAATATTTAATTTCTTTTGAATTTGATGAATTGTTTCTAGTTCGTTTGGTAAAATAAAAGCTTGAGAAATACCCCTATTTCCTGCCCTAGCCGTTCGTCCGCTTCTATGTGTATAATACTCTAATTGTTCTGGTAGTTGGTGATGTAATACAAAATTTAAGTTTTGTACATCAATACCTCTTGCTGCTACATCTGTAGCTATTAAATACTGTAAACTCTCATTTTTAAAAGCACGCATTACTTTATCTCTTTCTATCTGTTTCATATCTCCTTCTAAAACTCCTACAGTAAAACCTTCTTCTTGTAATTCATTCGTAAGTTTTCTTGCACCAGCTTTGGTTCTAACAAAGATAATTCCTCGCTCGTCTTGTCTTCCTTCTAAAAAAGAAATAATTGCAGATGTTTTTTTTGCAATCGTAGTTAGTGAATAATAATGTGTTATATTTTTATTAACAACAGATTCTGGATTAATTTCTACTCGTTTTGCATTAATATTCATATAGTTTTTTACTATACGCTTAATTTCTTCTGGCATTGTTGCAGAAAACAACCATGTATTTCTTTCTCCTGAAGTATATTTCAAAATACGATTAATCTCTAATTTAAAGCCCATGCTTAGCATTTCATCTGCTTCGTCTAATACTAGCGTTTTAATGTTTTTTAAATCAATTTCTCCTCTTTCAATTAAATCAATCAACCTTCCTGGAGTAGCTACTACTATGTGTGTAGTACGTTGCAAATTTTTAATTTGTCTTTCTATTTTTTCTCCTCCATAAACACCTTCTACAAATATTTTTTTGTCTACATATTTAGTAAACTTAAAAAGTTGTTTTTTTATTTGTTGTACCAACTCTCTTGTAGGCGATAAAATAAGTGCCTGAATAGCATTTGAATCTGGTTTTATTTGATGTAATATTGGCAATCCGAATGCTGCAGTTTTACCTGTTCCTGTTTGCGCTAAACCTATAAAATCTGTTCGTTCTTGTAATAAATAAGGAATGGCTTTCTCTTGAATTTCTGTAGGTTTTTTAATTCCTAATTCATTCAATCCTTTTACAAAATCTTTGCGAATACCTAAAGCAGAAAATGTTGACATATATTTCTTTTAAAATGCAAAGATACTCGACTTATTAATGTGGAGATAATAATTTTACAATACTTTCGGTAATCCTAGTAGGTCGCAATGTTTTTTTATTTAATAAACACCAAGTTGTTTCTGCTTTTGCTATTAGTTTTTCTCCTTTATAAATTGCTACATGACGAATTGATTTTACAGCTCCGGTATCTCCTACCCAAGTCGTTAATTTAATTTCATCCTGCAAAGTTGCTTCTCCTAAATAATCAATTTCATGACGTAATACCACCCAAATTGCATCTTTATAATCACTGTTTTTAGCAAGTTCTTTCCAATGTAGTTTTGCAATATCTTGTACCCACTGTAAATACACTACATTGTTTACATGATT
The DNA here is from genome assembly GCA_947498055.1 of uncultured Tenacibaculum sp. Classification (GTDB taxonomy): domain Bacteria; phylum Bacteroidota; class Bacteroidia; order Flavobacteriales; family Flavobacteriaceae; genus Polaribacter. Next base: position 34,001 of record CANMJA010000026.1, on the reverse strand, counting down.
TAACTCATCAATTTCTTTTTTAACGACCGTTCTTTTTATAGAAAAACTTTCTTTTAAATGCATTGTAATATTTTATTTATAGTTTGATAGTAACACAACTGCTAAGATAGCAAAAAGGCATTCTCTCTTTTTTATTATAAATACAACTTCCAATTTTTATTGGCTTTAAAACCATGTTCAGGTTCTGCTGTTTTTTTTATTTCTTTTCCTTCTTTTATTAATTCTGAGTATAAATTTAATTGTTGCGATTTTAAGTAATCAATTTCTGTTTCTATCATTTTATCATTCCATACGATAGTTTCACAAACTATACACTTATTTTCTTTTACAGAAACAATTCCACAAACCCCACAAGGTTTTAAAGAATCTATTAAATCCGAAGCATATTTAAAATCAAAATCTGAAAATATCTCTGGTACTTTTTGAATAAATTCGTACCAACCAGTATAGGTATTTTTTAATCTGATTTTTTTATTCTTTTTTTTAATGATAATTTCTTTTTTATTTTCAGAAAATTGAATAGTATCAATAACATTCCAATAAAACAACTTAGACTTTGCATCAAAAGGTTCATTAATAGAAAAACCTTCTTTACTTATATGGATCTCTGTTAATATTGAAGTTAACTTTTTATAGAATACCTTTCTCATTAAAAAGCTTATCATACATTTAGTTTAAATTCATAGCCACAAACATACATAACTAATCGTATTATTTTGTTTCTTTGTTTGCTAATTAAACTTCTCCATGAAAAAAGTTGCTACTGAGCTTTCTACCGAAAATATAAGTTCTTTATTATTAAAACAATCTATACCTGCCTCTATTGGTATTTTGGTAATGTCTATAAATATGATTGTAGATACTATTTTTGTTGGACAATGGATTGGTGTTTTGGCGATTGCTGCAATTACAGTGGTATTACCTATTAGTTTCTTAATTTCTTCTATGGGAATGGCAATTGGTGTTGGAGGAAGTTCTATTATTTCTATTGCTTTAGGAGCAAATAATGTTGAAAAAGCAAAAACTATTTTTGGTAATCAAATAAGCTTAACCACAATTATTTCTTTAGTTTTAGTTGGTATTTGTTTTCTATTTGAGACTTCTGTTCTAACTCTTTTTGGTGCTAATGGTGCTATTATGACACCTGCAATTCCTTATTTTAGAATTATTATAATTGGAGCTCCTTTTTTAGCTTTTGCAATGATGGGAAACCCAATAATTAGAGCCTTAGGAAAACCAAAATATGCAATGATTGCTTTAATTTTACCTGCTATTGCTAATATTATACTCGATATTCTTTTTATTAAAGTATTACATTGGGGAATGTTTGGCGCTGGTTTAGCTACCGCTTTGGCGTATGCAGTTTGTGGTATTTTTATTGTAGGTTTTCTTTTTTCTAATAAAAGTGAATTAAGAATAGGAACTAAATACCTACAACTACAAAAAAGTATTGTAAAAGAAATAACTTCGTTAGGAAGTGTTACCTTAGTAAGACAAGCAACTTCAAGTATTTTAATTATTGTTTTAAACTATTCTTTATATAAATATGGTAACGAAACTTCTGTTGCAATATTCGGAATTATTAACCGATTAATGATGTTTATTTTCTTTCCTATTTTTGGTATTGTGCAAGGTTTTATTCCAATAGCAGGATACAATTATGGCGCTAAATTATTGGATAGAGTAAAAGAAGTTTTAAAAACAGCTATAAAATATGGTACTATATTATGTCTGGTTATTTTTGTAGGTATTTTTCTTTTTAACCAAGAAATGACTGCCATTTTTACTACCGATGAAACATTATTAGCAGAAACTCCAAAAGCGTTATTAACCTGTCTTTTAGCAACTCCTTTTATTGCTTTTCAATTAATAGGTTCTTCGTATTTTCAAGCAGTTGGTAAAGCCACTCCTGCATTAATACTTACGTTATTAAGACAGTCTATTTTTTTAATTCCTTTTATTATTATTTTACCTATGTTTTTTGAATTAAAAGGAATATGGTTTGCTTTTCCTATTTCAGATTTATTAGCAACCATTGTAACTTACTTTTTTTTAAAGAAAGAAATTAAAAATCTTAATCAATCAAACTCTCTCCATTCAAATTCGTCGTTAAAATAGAACTCATTAAATCAAAAAATGGGCGTAATGCTATAAATGATTCGTTTATATTTTTTAAAAAAGAAGGAGAAAACACTTCTTTATCTGTAAAATTTTTAACCGCTATAAATCCCTTTTTTCTAATTAGATCGATATCTGGATGCGTTTTATCAAAACCTTTAGGAGCTGTTTTCAATTCTTCTCCTTCTAATTTATTTCCAAAGTGTTTTACAAAATTAGGAGCATTAATAACTTCTCTAAACTCTGAAGCATCTACCTCAATTTCTTTTCTAATTCGTAATAAATCTTCTTTATTAGGATCCCAAAAACCACCAGCTAAAAAACTTTCTCCTGGTTTTAATCTTATATAATATCCGCCTCTTAAATGTGCTCCTTGTCTAGAAAAAGACCCTGCAAAATGTGTTTTATAAGGTGTTTTATCTTTTGAAAAACGAACATCTCTGTAAATTCTGAATAATTTATGCTTTTCAATTTCATCGTGTTCTTCTAAATTTTTCTGTACTTCAGCATAAAATTCTTTTACCTTTTTTTGTTCATTAGTAAACTCATTTTTATGTTCAGCAAACCATTCTCGATTGTTATTTAAAGCTAAATCATTTAAAAATTTAAATGAAGATTTTTGAAATTGCATTGATTGTTAGTTTTACTTAAAATGGATATTAAATTGTCTTATGGATATGAACACACATTCATTATCCTGTTAAAAATAAACAAAATAGTTTTATAAGATATACTTAATAAAATTATATTGAAATCATCTTGTTTATTTAGGTTTAATAACTACTTTATTTTTAGAAATTCTTTTTCGAGAAGTTATAAAATAAACTCCAGTTAGTAATACTATAGAAGCTATTATTGATTGATTTGTTAGTTTTTCATCTAAAAAATACCATCCTAACAATAATGCTATTACCGGATTTACATAAGCGGATGTAGCTACTTTTTCTGGTGATATAACTTTCAATAAATAATTAAAAGCTGTAAAGGCTACAATACTACCAAACAATATGAGCATAACCATAGATACTTGTACTTTGTAACTAATCTGCAATAATGAAGTGGTATCTTCTCTAAAAATACGACTCCAAAAGAATAACAAAAAACTACCTGTAATCATTTGATAACCTGTACTTACAAAAAAGTTTTTAGGCAAATCTGCTTTAGATACAAATACACTACCATAACTCCAACTTAAAACACAAGTTAAAATCATGAATATTCCTAAAACCATTCCTTCTGAAGTCGCTATTTCTTTCTGACTTACTAAAAGATACATTCCTACAATACCTAAAACTACCCCTATAATAGATTTTCTTTGCATGCGTTTACCGTCTATTAATCGTAATAAAAACAATACAAATAAAGGTTGTGTTGATGCTAATAAGGCTGCAAAACCAGTATCTACATATTTTAAAGCCCATACAAACACTCCGTTTCCATACACCAAAAATAAAAAACCTGCTATAAAAGTATTTATTAGTTGTTTTTTAGTAATCTTTAAAGACTGCTTTAATAATTTTGCTATAATCATTATTAAAACTCCCGCTATTCCGAACCGAATAGAAGCTAATAATAAAGGTGGAATTTCTGCTACTGATATTTTATTTAATACATAAGTAGAGCCCCAAATAACATAAATAGAAAAAAAGGAAATAATGATAAGTAGCTTAGATTTATTCATTGGTTAGTTTTAATGTAAAAGTAAGTCTCTAAAATTTATTTTTGGGTCTTTTATCACTTAAAAAAGTCTTTTCACCTCAAATAAATTAAACATTGTAAATTGCTTTTTTATTAAAAAAAAATTATGTTACTAGAAATTTGCGCAAATTCTTTTGCATCTGCTTTAAATGCAGAAAAAGCAGGGGCACATAGAATTGAAATTTGTTCTGAGTTACAGGCTGGTGGTATTACTCCATCTTATGGATTATTAAAATTAATTACTTCAAAACTTACTATAGATACTTTTGTTCTTATACGACCAAGGAGTGGTAATTTTGTGTACTCAGAACAAGAATTTGAAATAATGAAAGAGAACATTATTTTTAGTAAAGAAATGGGCTGTAAAGGAATAGTTTCTGGGATTTTAGATACTAATAATGAAATAGATGAAAAAAGAACTAGTGAGTTAATTAAACTTTCTTCACCACTGCCTTTTACTTTTCATAGAGCTTTTGACCTCGTAAAAAACACAGAGTTAGAAATTCAAAAATTAATAACTCTAGGGGTACATAGAGTTTTAACTTCTGGTAAAGAAAAAAGTGCTGAAAAAGGATTGAATTTACTAAAAAAGATGAATGAAAAATATCGTGATAAAATAACTATTTTACCTGGTGGAGGTATTTCAGCTTCTAATGCTGCCTTATTTAAAAAAGAAGGTTTCTTAGAAATTCATTCTTCTGCTTCTAAAAAAATGAATACTGAAAGCAATTATTTTGGTACTGTTACACAAACAATTTCAGACGGTAGTAGTATAAAAAAAATACTACAGGCTATAAGATAAATTTAAAAAGTAAAAGAAAAAACAATCACAACTTAAAAACAGGTACTTTACTAATAAACAATACTTTTACTTTTTACAAGTTATATAAAATAGAACTTATATCAACTAAAAAAATAAGATAAAAATCTTTGATAAAATAGGCGTGCAACCACTAGATTTTAATCGCTGGGAATAATTAGTTCTTAAAATTAAAAGTTATGCTAAAAAACTTGTTAATAATAGGTTTCTTACTTACCAATAACTGTGAGTTAAAAAAAATGAAAGAAGTTACCATAAAATTAGATACTTTAATAGAGGAAAAAACATTATTTGAGCACACTGAATTTAAAGAAAAGTTTGAAAAACCATCAGAAGAAAATACACTTATTTTAAAAGACACTAAAAAACTTTTTACAGGATTGCTAAACGTTTTATTTCCAAGTGGAGAAAAATTTGCTAAATATCAATATGTTAATGGCCATCAACAAGGAAAACAAATAGTATTTTTTAAAAATGGAAATACGCATGTTCAATTATCCATTAATAAGGGTAAGTACAATGATAAATATATAATTTACTATGAAAATGGAAAAATGAAATCGGTTGGATTTTATAAAAATGGAATACAAACATCTTTAGAATCATATCATTTTAACGGTAATAAAAGTTCTGAATACACAAATTACGAAAACAGTCATAAGCAAGAAGAAAAAACATATTACAATTCAGGAGCACTTCTTAGCCATCGTTTATATAGTAAAGACAAAATCAAAGTGATTTATTTTTATGAAAATAATTCTAAAGAATCGGAAGGTATTGAAATAAAAAAAGGGAAGTCTTTTTTATCGTTAACAAAAGAAGGTTTATGGAAGTATTATCATAAAAATGGAAATATAAAAGAACAAGGTAACTGGGCTATGGGAGGAAGACATGGAGAACAAAATATAAAGATTGGTGTATGGAAAATATATAATAAAGATGGAGAATTAATAAAAAAACAGGAATACAATAAACTTGGTGCAAAAGTTAAATAACCATACCTTTCAACTAAATTATCTGTATAGAAATTCGACTACTTCACTGATAAACAATATTTTTCTTTTTTAAAAGTTATAAGATTATAATTTATTTCTGCCAAATATTATGAAAAAATTACTACTCATTAGTATTTTAATTTCCAACTTTAATATATTTTCTCAATCAAAAGTTGATGGTTTAATTTCTATAAATAAATATTCAGGAAAAATAATAAGTAATTACAACGGAGAATATTTTTGGGTTCTTCATAATTCTAAAATAAATATTATTAATAATAAAGGAGAAGTTATGTATAAAAACATAACTCCTAAAGATAGTTATAAGGTTAACCTAAATATTAATAATGGAATTATTTATGACTTTGATAAAACTAAATTTGCTGGAAAATTTATCTCATTAACCTCTAAGAAAAAACTTAGTGAAGCTGTTTATACAGAAGTAATTCCTTACGATAACGGAACTTATTTTGCAGTAAAAAAATTAAACAAAAAAACTACTTATGAGTATTTAGATAAAAACCTAAACGTAATTCATAAGATAGATCCTAATTTGGTTATTAAAAAACTTAAACTATCTTCTTTTCAGAGTATGGGATATGCTTCTTTTTCTTCCACAAAAAAATATCGCGAGTTTTTTGGGTCTTTTAATAATGGTTTTGCTAAATATTACAATCCCGCTTCTAAAAAATTTGGTATTATTAACGTGAATGGTAAAAAAATACTTCCTGAGACTTATAAAAAAATGGGGGATTTTTCTGAAGGACTTGCTTTTTTTAAAAACAAAGATAATTTATATGGGTTTTTAAATACCAAAGGAAAAATAGTAATTCCGCCTATTTACAGCAAGCAACCTTATTCGTTTTCTAGTAACCGTGCAAAAGTACTATCTAAAGATGGTTTTTTTGGTTTTATCGATTCTAAAAACAATTTAATAATTGATGCTAAATATAAGTATGCTACTAATTTTTATAAAAATCATGCACTTGTAAAAGAAAGTAAAATGTCTCCTTTATTGTTAATAGATGCAACTGGAAAAACAATAGCAACTTTTAGTAAAGATTATAAAGTTAATTTTCAAGAACAAGCAAATACACATCAAACACTTGGTCTTTTTCCCGAATATTTAACACATATAAACGCTTCTTTAAAACAATTTGTAGATTTTAAAAAAGGAATCTTATTAAATAGATTCAATCGTTATGGTCTTGTTAGTATAAATGGTAACGTTATTTTAGATTTTAAATACACTTCTCTTAAAGATTTTAATAACGGATTAATGCTTGCTATTTTTAAAGACGATAATAAAAAAGACAAACAAGGTTTAATAAACGAGCAAGGAAAAATGGTTGTAGAAATAGGATTATCTAAATTTTAACTTAAAAGAGTAATTTATTTTTAGAGCCTTTGATTTTTATAATAAATTTCAACCTAATTTATTTACTTTATATTTATGTACTAAAAGTATAATAGATACCAAAAATCTAAAAATGAATAAAGATCAAATAATTCAATTAATTGAAGAAAAGCACCAAACTCTATTCAATTGGATAGAAAATCAACCTGTAGAAAAATGGATAGAAGGCCCCAAAGGTAAATGGACAACTGGACAGCAGGTTTTACATTTGGTAGATTCTATTAAGCAGGTAAATTTAGCAATGAGCCTTCCTAAATTTTTACTAAAATTAAAATTTGGAAAATCTAATAGAGCAACAAGAAATTACGATCAAATAGTTACAAAATACCACGATAAACTCGTGAAATATAAAGAAGAAGCTAAGAAGTTTAATGCTAATATTTCTACCCCTTCTTTAAAAGAAAGAGAAAAATTACTAGCTAAACTCAAAGCTCATCAAAAAAAATTACAACACAAAACAAATAGTTGGAAAGACAATGATCTAGATACTATGATTTTACCACATCCTCTTATGGGAAAAATGCCTCTTAGAGAAATTATTATGTGGACCGCTTACCATACAGAACATCATACAAAAGATTTAATTGAAAACTACTAACGAAAATGTTATATTTGTGCCTCTAAAAATGTAGCAGACACCAATGTTCAATAATTTAAGTGAAAAATTAGATAAAGCGTTACATACGCTAAAAGGTCATGGCAAGATTAATGAAGTTAATGTAGCTGAAACTTTAAAAGAAGTACGTAGAGCTTTATTAGATGCCGATGTAAATTTTAAAATAGCAAAAGAATTTACTAATACAGTAAAAGAAAAGGCTATGGGAGAAAACGTATTAACTACGTTAAACCCAGGGCAATTAATGGTAAAACTCGTGAAAGACGAACTTACCAAATTAATGGGTGGAGATACTGTAGGTATTAACTTAGGTGGTTCTCCAACTATTATTTTAATGTCAGGTTTACAAGGGTCTGGTAAAACTACCTTTTCTGGTAAACTTGCTAATTTTCTTAAAACAAAAAAAACAAAACAAGTTCTTTTAGTAGGATGTGATGTATATAGACCTGCCGCTATTAACCAATTAAAAGTTGTAGGAGAACAAATTGGAGTGGAAGTATATGCGGAAGAAGGAAATAAAAATCCTGTTGAAATTTCTGAAAACGCAATTAAATACGCAAAAGAAAATAAAAAGAATGTTGTAATCATTGATACCGCTGGTCGTTTAGCTGTAGATGAAGAAATGATGACAGAGATTTCTAACATTCATTCCTCTATTAAACCACAAGAAACGTTATTTGTAGTTGACTCTATGACGGGGCAAGATGCGGTTAACACTGCGAAAGCTTTTAATGATGTTTTAAATTTTGATGGAGTTGTTTTAACAAAACTAGATGGTGATACTCGTGGTGGAGCTGCTCTTTCTATTAAATCTGTGGTTGATAAACCAATTAAATTTATTGGTACTGGTGAAAAAATGGATGCTATTGACGTTTTTCACCCAGATCGTATGGCAGATCGTATATTGGGAATGGGAGATGTTGTCTCTTTAGTAGAACGTGCTCAAGAACAATATGATGAAGCTGAAGCTAGAAAACTACAAAAGAAGATTGCAAAAAACCAATTTGGTTTTGACGATTTTTTAAGTCAAATTCAGCAGATTAAAAAAATGGGTAGCATGAAAGATTTAGTAGGAATGATTCCTGGAGCTGGTAAGGCTCTTAAAGACATTGATATTGATGATGATGCCTTTAAAGGAATAGAAGCTATTATTCATTCTATGACTCCTCAAGAAAGAAGTAAACCTACAGTAATAAATGCTAGTAGAAAGAAAAGAATTGCTAAAGGTTCTGGTACTTCTGTACAAGAAGTAAATCAGTTAATGAAGCAATTCGATCAAATGAGTAAAATGATGAAAATGATGCAAGGTGGAGGCGGAAAACGTATGATGCAAATGATGAGAGGAATGAAATAGTAATTAGCTTTAGCTAAATAAAAATAACTTGGTGGTTGAGCGTAGTCGAAACCACTTTTTTTGGTTAAAACCCTATAGAAAAAACACAACACAACACAACACAACACAACACAACACAACACAACACAACACAACAACTATGATATTACTTGACGGAAAAAAAACTTCAGCAGATATTAAGGAAGAAATTGCATTAGAAGTTGGTGAAATTAAGAGAAATGAAAAAAAAGCACCTCATTTAGCAGCTGTTATTTTAGGAAATGATGGAGCAAGCCTAACTTATGTAAATGCAAAAGTAAAAGCATGTGAGCGTGTAGGTTTTGAATCTACTCTAATCCAGTTATCAGATGAAACTACAGAGGAAGAATTACTAAATGAAATTGAAATCTTAAATATTGATAATGATATTGATGGTTTTATTGTACAACTTCCACTACCAAAACATATTGATGAACAAAAAATTTTAATGGCTATTAACCCTGAAAAAGATGTAGATGGCTTTCATCCAGAAAATGTGGGTAGAATGGCTTTAAACTTACCTACCTTCATCTCTGCTACTCCTTTCGGTATTTTAGAATTACTAGATAGATATAAAATAGAAACTTCTGGAAAAAATGTGGTAGTTATTGGTCGTAGTCATATAGTAGGTAGTCCTATGAGTATTTTACTTTCTCAAAAAAGAAAAGTAGGAAATGCAACCGTTACCCTAACACATAGTAGAACACAAAATTTAGAAGAAATTACGAAAAAAGCAGACATCATTATCGCTGCTATTGGCATTCCTGAGTTTTTAAAAGCAAACATGGTTAAAAAAGGGGTCGTAGTAATTGATGTTGGAATTACTCGTCTTGCTGATGCCTCTAAAAAAAGCGGATTTAGATTAGTAGGTGATGTTGCATTTGAAGAAGTTGCTGAAAAATCATCTTACATTACTCCTGTTCCTGGAGGTGTTGGTCCAATGACTATTGCTATGCTTCTTAAAAACACATTATTAGCTAATAAACGTAGAAATAGTTAATTTATCTTTATTATAAAAACTAAATAAGGGTGGAATATTTAATTCCACCCTTATTTAGTTTAAAGTAAATTAATCTTGTATAAATAGCGTTTAAAACACCTAATTTCGATTATTTCATGAGTAAAACTGTTTTTTTAATTACTTATTATCTGTTCGTTTGTCAATTTAAAAGGAGATGTATCAAGAACAGTTTGATAACATCTCGATATAATTTTTCTTCCTTTTAGTCTGAAAAATCACTCGATGTGACATTTAGTTTTAAAATTTCTATATTCTTCAAAAAAAGATTACTAAATCCAAATTATATTATTTAGCTTCAATAGATTTATCCACTTTCATTTTAAATGGAAATTCATAATAAGTAGTAACAACATTTCTACCTTCTAAAGAGGTACTTTCTCCTTTTTTTCTTGCTTCAATTGTAAAATCAGCAGTTACTTCTCCATTATTATTAACATTATAATCCCAACTATGCAATGTAAAACTTTCATATTCGTCTGAAATCATGGCTACGCCTTCATTAAACTTGGCAGTAATAATATTAAAATCTAGATCCTTAATTTTTACTTTTCCTTGTTTATTTTTTAAGAAAAATTTTGTTTGAAAATTATCTCTTGCTTTTTCAGGTTCCTCTAATTTTTCTTTTCCATTTAATGAAAAATAATACGTTTGTCCATAATCTAACTTTTCTTCTAAATAATTTATGCTTAAATAAGAAGCTTCACTTGTTAAATGATCTTTTGTTTCTATTGAAAACTTATATACTTCTTTATCTTCTCCAAATTTACTTAGAGCCAATTGCTCTATTTTTGAAAAACTTTCTGGATTATTTAAGTCTATTGCTTTATTTCCACAAGAACTTAAAACCCCTACTCCTACTAATAATATTAATACTTTTTTTATCATGATTTCTTTAGTTTTTATTTATAATTTCATTACAAATATAATAGTCTTAATAAATGCCCCTAATTGAAAACAAATATTTGATAGAACCTAACCCATATTCGTGAGTATTTATTAAATAACTACTTAAAATAAAATTTCTTTTTTTATCCTTGTTATAGTAATAATGATGAATTGGCATGTTATCTTCGTATAAACTAAAATTAAATACAAAAATGAATATTACGTTAGCGCAAGCAGAAAAGGTTATTAATACAGCCAAACAAAAATCTATTGAAATAGATACTAAGATGAATATTGCTGTGGTAGATGCAGGTGCAAATTTAGTAGCATTTGTACGTATGGATGGTGCTTGGTTAGGTTCTTTAGATATTTCTATTAAAAAAGCGAAAACAGCTCGTTTTTTTGATATGAATACTGGAATTATTGGAGAATTATCACAACCTGGTGGTCCTTTATATAATATCGAACATTCTAATAATGGTTTAATTACTTTTCCTGGTGGTGTACCAATTAAAAATGAAGCTGGGGAAATAATTGGAGCTATTGGTGTAAGTGGAAGTTCTGTTGAAAATGATCATACAGTAGCGGAAGCTGGTGCATTAGCTGTTTAAAAAATAGCAATTAACTTTTTGCAATAAATAATCTTCGGGGCAAAGCCACGAGGTATTAAACCTGAAAGTGAATAAATAATAAAAGGATTGAACTTAAACGTTCAATCCTTTTTACTTAACAATATAAATAAACAAAACAACTTATATTAAAATTCTTACCACCACCAAGAAGAAGCATTTATTTCGTCTCCTCCCATTGCAGAAGAAGCTGCATCATAATTTGTTTTATTTACAGATTGCTCTAGACTTGGATATTTTAATCTTACTGGCACTTTATCTCCATTAATATTTCCTGATCCTGCTTTAATAAAACTTGGTTTTTTTGTTCTTTTCCAATCAAACCACGATTCTATTCCTGTATGATATAACGCCAACCATTTTTGTTCGTATAAAAGATCAGTAGTAGCATCATATGGTATAGTTACCGATAAGAAATCACTTGGCATTGGTACTTTCCATTGCTCAAAAGAAGCGGTAACTCCCATATCGTAATAATTTTTAGCCGTGTTATTAGAAATAAGACCTTTTTCACTAGCTTCCGATAAAAGAAAATTTACTTCGCTATACGTCATAAATATTCCTTGAATTAAAGTGGCACTTTCATAAAAAGCTGTAGCTCTTCTACTAAAATCTGCTGGTCTACCAATATCACTTAATGATTGTCCGGGTGTAACTCCTATAGTTTTATCATTTGTTCCTTCTTTAGGACTTACCCATAAGTTTAATCGTGGGTCATTATTGGTATTTAAAAGATTTATAAAATGATTGGTAGGTATTAATAAATAGTAGTCATAATCTCTTCCTCCTCCAGGTAAAGCTACTTGAGATATATTTGGTAACGAACCACTATACTCATAAATAGCATTGTCTGCATTCGATTCAAAAATAGGATATTTAGTAGAGTTATTTAAAATACTAGATAATTCTGCACTTACATTTTTAACAGTACTAATTCTCATTAGCAATCGTAAACGCAATGAGTTTGCAAATTTTTTCCATGCTAACATATTTCCATTATAAAGTAAATCTCCGCTAATGGTTTCAGACATCTTAATTATTTCATTTGCCTTTTCTAAGTTTTCAAATAATTTAGTATAAATAGCCTCTTGTTTATCGTACACTGGTGCTATAATTCCTTCTTCAGCTCTATTTGCTTCCGACATAGGAGCATCTCCATAAGCATCTGTAATAACACTATAAATATATGATTCCAATATTAATGCTACTGCTTTATAATTAGCATTTCCATTAGCATCTGCTATATTTTTAATGTCTTTTATATTTTGAAGTATGGTATACATTGGTGACCAAAAACGATCGTCTGATTGCCACCTATAAATATCTAAATCATTAAATTCATATCTAGCTCCATATTGCGCTATAATATCTCCGAAATTATACGATTCATTCACCATGGTATTAGTTACATCGAAAATTACAGTTGGTAACAACAGATTCTCACTTGCCTCTTCGGGGTTATTAGGATTCGTATTTATGTTTTCGAAACCTTCTGTACAAGCGCTAAAAACAATAAGCGCTACTACTAAGTATATAATTTTTTTCATTTTCGTTATTGATTAAAGTTTCATGTTAATTTTAAAACCATAACTTCTGGTAGATGGTAATTGAGTTACTTCCAAGCCTGGTAATAAGGTTCCTCCAGAAATACCTTGCGCTTCAGGGTCTATATTAGGAACATCTGTCCATAAAAATAAATTTGATCCTACTAAGCTTATAGATAAGCCTTGTAATTTTAACTTTTCCAACACACTATCATTAAAAGAATATCCTAAACTTAATTGCCTTAATTTCACAAATGAAGCATCAAAAATATTTGCTTCTGCATTACTTCTAGGTATAGCATATGCCCAAGCTTCCGCTGTAACTTCTTGTGTATTTGGTGTAAAACCTCCACTTCCGTCACTTACAACACCTTCTCCTACAATTCCATCTCTCCAAGATAATGTGTTCGCTAATATTCCACTTTCTCTTCCTATTGCATTGGTATATGAATATACTTCCCCTCCTTCTCTAATATCAAATTGAGCAGAAAAATTAAATCCTTTATAATTAAAATTAGTTGCTAATCCTAAAATCCAATCTGGATTATAATTACCTACTTTTTTTCTATTACCTGTTAATGGTAATCCATTTTCATAAATAATTTGCCCTTCATCATTTCGTACATAACTATTACCATAAATATCTCCCATTTGTCCTCCTGGTCTAGCTTCTATGGTAACTCCATCTGGTCCTTCACCAATAATAAATGTATCTAGATTGTCTAAAAGAGAAACAACTTCACTCTTATTTTTAGTGAAATTTGCATTAATACTCCATTCTACATCTTCCGTTTTAATAGGCTTCACTCCTAATGCTAATTCGATTCCTGAATTTTTAATTTCACCTGCATTTGCTACAATAGAGTTAAATCCGTTAGCACCCGATATTCCAACATTTAAAATTTGGTTTTCTGAAGTAGCTGTATAGTAAGTAGCATCTAAGGTAATTCGTTTGTTAAAAAACATTCCTTCAAAACCAAACTCTGTAGAAATTGTTGTTTCTGGTTTCAAGTTTGCATTTAATAACTCACTAGGATTGGTTAAAGTACCACCTAAAGTTCCAAAATTATATGCTTTTTCTAAATTATAAGGATCTGTATCTCCACCTACTTCAGCTATATTAAAGCGCACTTTCATAAAGTTGATTTCCTCTGGTAATTCAAAAGCACTAGTAGGAATAAATGATATAGAAGCTGCTGGATAGAAAAATGAATTATTACTAGTTGGTAAGGTAGAAGACCAATCGTTTCTTACTGATATATCTGCATATACATAATCTCTATATCCAATATTAGCAAAACTATATAAACTATTGATTCTTTTTTCGAATAGGTTATTTCTAATTACTGGAGTTACATTAATATTTTGAGCATTGTATAAACCAGGAATTGAAAGTCCATTACCTTGTAAAAATCCTTCTTTAATTTTTTGATCGAATCTATTTCCACCTGCTGAAATTGTGGTAGAAAAATCACTAAAACTATTTTTATAAGTAATCAAGAAATCTGCATTAATTTCTTCAAAATCAATTTTCTGTTCTCTGTACATTCCATTAGGATTTCTTACTGCTCCTATAGATCTTCTAGACCACCTGAAATCATTTGATTGATCGATACCTACTCTACCTAATAAGCTCCAATTTTTAGTAAACTCATAGTTTAAATTTATATTCCCTATAAATCTATTTTTATTAAAAGCATTGATATTTTCATTCACAATAAACCATGGATTGTCTCCCCAAGAGAATAACCTACGCTGTTCTTGATTTTCTACCTTCCAATAATCTTTTAATTCATTTAAATCGGTATTAATATAATTCCAAAGTAACGTATACATAATACCTTGGTTTCCATACCCTGCTACTGTTAAATTATCTGAACCTCTTGTAATATAATTTGTCTTTACACTTGCTTTTAATTTTTCACTTAATTGGTAACTTGCATTTAATCGAAAACTGTTTCCTTTTAAATTTGTGTTCGGCACAATTCCTTCGTTATAAGTGTTTCCGTAGCTAAACAAAAAGTTTCCTTTTTCATCTGCTCCGCTTAAAGTAACTGTATTATTTAAACTCATTCCATCTTTGAAAAAATCATTTAAATCATATCTATTTTTGAATGGTCTGTTTACCACTTCTCCTAAAGATAATTCCTGATATATAACACTACCATCTAGTGCAGGCCCAAAATTTGTTCCGAAATTAGAAGCATAGGCACCTGCCCAACCTCCTCCAAACTGGGTTTGTAATTCTGGTAAACGTAAAGCACTACTAAACATAGATGATGATGCTATTTCTACTCCTATTCCATCTTTGTGTTTGTTTGCCATTTTAGTAGTTATAACTACCACTCCATTAGAAGCTCTAGAACCATAAAGAGCAGAAGCAGCTGCTCCTTTTAAAACAGTTACAGATTCAAAATCATCAGAATTTAATTCAGAAATCCCATTTCCATAATCTGTTGGTAAATCTGCCTGATCTGTGGTGTTTCCTCCTACTCCAAAAATTCTATTATTTACAGGTACTCCATCTAAAATAAAAAGTGGACTATTACTATTTATGTTTAATGAATTTTCTCCTCTAATAACAACACGTGCAGAACTAGCAACACCATTACTTGCACCAGATACTTGTACTCCTGCTATTTTACCTGCTAATGAATTTACTACATTAACTGTTTTTACTTTGTTTAACTCGTTTGCTTTTAACTCTGTAGCTGCATATCCTAATGCTCTTTTTTCTTTTTTAATTCCTAAAGAAGTTACAATTACTTCCTCTAATTGTGCATTGTCTTCTTCTAAAATTATTTTTAAAGTAGTTTGATTTGTAAATACAATTTCTTGTGTTTTAAATCCTATAAAAGAAAAGCTTAAAACTTCTCCTCTTTTAATTGAAATCGTAAAACTTCCATTAAAATCGGTTTCTGTTCCTCTAGTTGTATTTTTTACTATAATACCTACTCCTGGTAAAACTTCTCCAGTGGTAGCATCGGTAACAGTACCTGTAATACTTTCTTGTGCATGTAATAGCGACACAAGAAATAGTAGTAAAATTGTTATATGTCCCCTCATTTTTAAATAATTATTTGTTTTTATTAATTTTTACCCAAGTGTTTATGGAATGATTTTTAGTTTCTAATACTACTTTTATGTAGTTTGTTTGTTTTGGTGGATTAATTTTTAGCTGTACTTCTTTTTTTTGAACATCTACTTCTTCTATTAATTGATATTTATCTTTAGTTCCTTCTTTGGTTTTATTAGCATACGTGATATAAATTTTTGCTTTTTCATTTTTTGTGTGTTCTACCATCCATTTTAGCTGCATTTTTTTATCAATTGCTATTCCTTCTAAATCAAAAACATCTATTTGTTTATTTAGCGGTACGCCATCTAATTCATAGGCCATATTTTTAGGAAGTGGTATGTTTAAAAAATGGGTAATTGTTGGAAAAAGATCTACAATAGCTACTTTGTTTTTTTTAAAGTAATCGTTTGTGATAGGTTTATTCATAGCCACCCAAATACTTCTTTCTCTGTGCGATTGAAATCCGTGATGTTTACCATCAGAAGGCATTCTCCCATGATCTGTAGTTACAATTAACAACCAATTTTCATTTGCCTTTTGTTCTCTTAATTTAACAGCATCTGCAATAGTACCTATTAAAGCATCTTCATAGGATACAATGTCAAAAAACTCCTTACTTTCGCCGTAATAGTGTGCTACATCGTCACTATGTTCTAAGTACACCCAAGATAAATCTGGTCCTTCCTTTAAAATATAATTCGCAGCTTCTCTAGCAACTTCCGCATCAATTCTCTTTAAATATTTTTTATAAGGATCATGTGGAAAACGTTTTTCATCTAACTCTAAACCGTCGAAATGATAATCCACTTTTACATAGTTCGTTTCTGGTAGATTTTCACCAACCAATTTGGTTCTATTATCTAACCAAGTAGAAAAAATGGGTGTCTTTTTATTTGGATAGGCATCTTTTAATACTCTAAATAATGTTGGATAATTGTAATTAGGTTTTTTAATTTCATTTCCAAAAACATTATGTTTATGTGCCCAAGTCCCTGTAATTAAACTATTGTAACCTACCGCAGAAATGGTTGGTGTTTCTGTTATAGTTCCTCTTTTACCACCAACATAGGCTTCTGCAAATCCGCCTTCCTTACCAATGGCATCAATATTTGGTGTATTAGATTTATAGTACAAATCAGACGAAATTCCATCAACAAGTATAAAAACTACTTTATTGGTTTTCTTACTTTTTTGCGCCATAATAGCTATTGAAAATAATAGTAGTAATATAATTGTTATGTTTTTTTTCATTTTATTCTCCCCATTTGAATGCGGTAAAATTAGAAAATCAAAAAAATAGATTGAACGATCGTTCAATTAAAAAATAGTTATTATAGAGTTAAGAAACCACAGGAGTATATGAAGATACTGTTAACTAAAAAATGACTAAATTATAATGATATATTTGCTAACAATTAGTATTTAAATGGGTAGAAAAAATTTAACAGATAAAAGGAGAAAAGAAATTGTTGTTGCTTTTTATGAAGTTTCTAAAAACATGGGATTAGAAAATGTTTCTATAGCTAATTTAGCCAATCATATGGGTATTAGCAAAGGTTTGGTTATGCATTATTTTGAAACCAAAGAGCACATACTAGAAGCTTTAAACAACTATATTTTAGAAGCTTATATAACCTTTATAAATGATAGCACTCCTGATAAAATTACTTCTAAAAATATTTTAGAAGATTTTATGAAGAAAATGTTTACTAGAAAATGGAGTGATTATGTAGATGATGGTGTTTTTTATAGCTTGTATGCATTAATTTATAGAAATAAGGAGGTTAGCAATAGCTTTAAAATGTTTAGCGCTTCTTTAAGAGAGGTTTTAAAATCTAAATTAATAAGTGCTAAAGAAAATCATGTTATCGCTAATAATAATATTGATGAATTAAATGAAATTATTTTTGCAATGATCGATGGAGGCTATTTTTACTTAGGCACTCAAATAGATAATTCAGAATTTTACAACAAACAGTCTACTATTTATATTAAGCATGTGTTAAGTTTAATTGATTTTTGTTAAAACTTTAATTACTTCTTATAATTTTTAAATACCGTAAAAATTGCTATTAGTGCCCAAATAATGTTTACAACTATTGTAGGGTTATCTTTTATGGAAATGGCATTTACAACTAAACATAGAGCCCCTAAAAAATTTAACCAATGATACATTGTTTTTTTAGCACTTAATTTCTCTATACTTAATAATAGATAGGATATTACAAATAATGCAACTCCTAACCAGCCTACAATGGTAAAATAATTCATAAATTGTGATTATTAAAAAATACAAATTACAAATAGCTTGAAGCTTGTTTATTAATTGAAGTTTAAATTTAGGTTTTTTCTATTTTTTTAGAAAAATAATTCTTTTCCCAAGTTTGCTTTTTTATTTACTATTTTATGGCCGAAACACCAAAATAAACCATACAATAGAAGTTGTACAAGCAAGAAACAGGCTTTGAAAAATGCGACATAGAAACAACTAAAAAATATGGACCAAATAAATATAATTCTCTACATTTTAACATCCTTTTTTGGAATTGAAAACGGACGAATTGCAGCGGATAAAACTACTGTTACAATCGACCCTAAAAATCAAAAAATTGAAATTATTCAAGAAAACTTGTTTACTTTTATTCGATCGGAAAAAGACACAACACTTATTTTAAAACAATGGAATAAACTACAATATTGGAAAGAAAGAAAAACTTCATGGGCAAAAGAACTAGATAATTTTTCTACCAAAAATTTCGATTTAATACCCTTTAAAAAAACAATTCAACCACATTTAATACTTAACTACTCAAAAGAAAAAGATTTACAAGCGATAGGAATTTGGTATCATGCCGAGAAAAAACAATTTTCCATTAATCATATTCCACAGCAGAATATTAAAACAAAAAGCGGAAAATTAATAGATAATTATTGGATTTTTAATGACAATAGTAAATTCAGTTTTACAATAGAACCTTTTTTACAAATGCCTGAAAAGTATAAAAAATTAAAAATACCAATAGAAGAAATATTAATGAATACTATAACTGAAGATTAACAAGAGGTAATTTCAGTAGTCGTAATATATAACTCTATAAATTTTTAAGTGCCCAACAAATATCTAATTTGGTTATTACATTGGAGAAGATAAATACAAAATAGTTATATTTGATTTAATTCCAAATCGAAATATATCGTCTATTCTCCTACCCTACTATTTTTTTATACTTAACATTAAAATAACTAAAATGAATCTTAATGAAATAAAAAGTAATTATGAAAAATTTGATGATTCTGTATTAATAAAATTAGCAACAAAAGAAATTCATTCTCTAAGACCTGAGGTTATACCTCTTTTAAAAGCAGAAATTCAAAAAAGAAATTTATCTCTAGATAATAATGAATATACTCAAGAAAAGAGTTTTGAAAATTCTTTTCCTAAAGAAAAAATACTTTACTCTGTTGAACACTTAGATTATTTCAAATCTACAAGTAAAATACAACTCGAAAATGTTAAAAATAAATCTTTTTTCCTAAGTTTTTTTTTGAAAAGTATCACTTTCATCATTTTAATTTTTACTATTTTTCTATTCTTAAGCTTTAAATTTAATTGGGTAATACAATTAATCTTGTTAATAATACTTATACTTTCCGCTATAAAAGTAATACAAGAAAAAAAAGATTTAGGTAAAATTGCTCAACTTAAAAAAGACACGGCTATTTTATCCCAATATCCAATCATAAATTTTAATATTTTCAGAATACTAGCTACACTACAAATTGGATTAAATGGCTTAAGAAAAATTGAAGTTGAATATAAATACATATCAAAAATATATAAAAAGAAAACATTATTCAATAATGGCTATTATGTTAATTTTTATAATAAAACTATAAATGATAATATGAACAAAAGGATATATCTTGAAGGATTAGAAAAAAAAGATTTGAAAGAATTTTTGGAACTTATAAAATATAAATGCATTGAATCTAAAAACAACAACGTAGTTTAAACCATTAATAATTTTGTACAAATTCTAATCTACCTATGAAAATACCTATAGATTTCTTCTATTTATTTTATTGAATAAATTAGGCATTTAAACACCATAATAAAATCGTAGCACACAAACTTTCAACTCTATATCATAGAAAAACTGAATGAGAATAATTACACTTCCTGACGAGTTAAATATAGACGACTCTAACCATGTTCAAATTTTTGACTATAATAGTTCAAAAGAAATCACAAAACAGCAAATTACACTAAATCAAAATACGATTAGCTTCCTAATACATGGAAGCAAAGAAGTCTATTTTAACAATT
Source organism: uncultured Tenacibaculum sp. (assembly GCA_947498055.1). Taxonomy (GTDB): domain Bacteria; phylum Bacteroidota; class Bacteroidia; order Flavobacteriales; family Flavobacteriaceae; genus Polaribacter. The sequence goes on along the minus strand of CANMJA010000026.1, from coordinate 13,480 downwards.
CTAAAATAGCTATAGAAAACTCAGAATTTCTCGTAATGAAATCAGGGCATTGCTTAATGACTGAAAAATTATCTGAAATAAAGCATTACAGAAGCTTACTTTTATTTTTTTCAAATGAAATTCTACTAAAAATTGTTCAAAAAAATGACCTAGAAACATTGAAAAAAGCTGAAAAAAAATCTATTTATTCTTTTCAATACAATGCTTTTATAAAAAGGTTTGTAACAAGTTTATTAGATATATCAAAACTTTCAAAAAAGACAAGAGAAAAAATGCTTGAAGTAAAATTAGAAGAAATAATATTGTATCTATCAGACAAGTTTGGAGAAGGCTTTTTATATTCTTTAATTGCAAATAGTGATAATTCTACAAATAAGTTTACCCAAACAATAGAAAGTAATAAACTAAACAAATTAACTTTAAAGGAATTAGCTTTTTTATGTAATATGAGTGTTTCTTCTTTTAAAAGACAGTTTGAAAAACAGTATTCCGAGTCGCCCATTAAATGGTTTCAAAACAAAAGACTTGAACACTCCCACTATTTAATTAATAAAGAGAAAAAAAGTTCCTCCGAAATTTATTTCGATATTGGATACGAAAACTTATCTAGCTTTATTCAGGCTTATAAAGCAAAATATGGAATCACACCCAAACAACATCAATTAAAATGAACTTTTAGCTACATTTTTTGAATCTTTAACTTCATTAATTAAGTGTTTTTCAATCTAAATTTGTAATCAATTTTAAAACATAATAAGATGAAAAATGTAAATTTAATTTTAGTCCTATCTTTATTTATATCTAATGTAATTTTTGGACAAAACACTTTTACTCTAACAAGTAATGATTTGGGAGGAGAATCTACAAAAACTCAAGAGTTTAATGGATTTGGCTGTTCGGGTGACAATCAATCTCCACAATTATCTTGGAAAAATGCACCAAAGGAAACAAAAAGTTTTGCCATTACAATGTATGACCCAGATGCACCAACAGGAAGTGGATTTTGGCATTGGGTTGTGTTTGATATTCCTTCAAATGTAAATGAATTAGTAACAAATGCAGGTAATACCAAACTAAATTTAGCTCCAAAAACAGCTATTCAGAGTTTGACAGATTATGGAATAAAAGGATTTGGAGGTCCTTGTCCACCTAAAAATCATGGATTTCATCAATATATAATTACTGTTTATGCCTTAAAAACTGATAAATTAGGGTTAAATGAAAATATCAACCCAGCTGTAGTTGGATTTAATCTTTGGAATCAAACTTTAGCAAAAGCGAGCATTGTTGCATATTACAAACGATAAAAAATATTACACAGATAACCGTTGTACAAATCTATAATTTTAAATAAGCCTTTTTATGAGGCTTATTTTTTTTATAACCTTTAATTTTTTTTTGAATGTTTATCTTACTTTTTGTAAACTTTTTATAAATTATAAATACTTTTCAAGTTATCAACTATAGGTAACATGTGCCTAAATTTAATTATATTTAGCTAACAAGTAATAACTCGAAACAATAGTGCTTATTACTTAACATATGTCTCTTATAATCAACATTAGTAATTATTACTATTCAAAAACAGAAATAAAAATGTCGGCATACGCAATATTAGATTTAAAAATATTTGACAAAGAAAAATTACAAGAATATAAAAAAGTAGCTCCTGAAATAATAAAAAAATTTGACGGAAAAATAATCGTCCGTGGAGGAGAATCTAATACCGTTGAAGGAAATTGGACTCCAGAAAGAGTTGTCATAATTGAATTCCCTACTTATGAAATAGCTAACCAGTGGTGGAATTCAGATGAATATAAAAAAGCCACTGAATTAAGAAAGAAAGGAGCTAATACAAATGTGTTAATTATTGACGGAATTTAATAAGTATAAAATAGTTAAAGAATGAATCTAGTGAAGTCAAAAGAAAAAGACTCTATAGCCAAATTAGAACAAGAAATTTTAATTGCTATGAAAAATTGTGATGTTAAAAAACTAGATGAACTATTACATGAAAAGTTACTTTTTAACTTACCCAACGGATAAACAATAACTAAATCTATAGATATGGAAACATATCGTTCTGGAAATATGAAAATCTATGAAATTGAATCTTCAGAACTAGAAATAAACCTGATTAATGAAAATGCAATAGTTTCTGTAACAATAAAAATGAAAGGAAAATATTTTGATTTTTCAATTGATGGAAAATATCGAGTTTTAAGAGTTTGGAAATTATTTAATAACAAATGGAAAGTAATTGCTGGAAGTAGTAATCTATTTTAATTGCATCTTCTAAAAAGTTTAAAGTTTTTTACAATTTCTAGTAAATAGTTTCTCTTTTTATTTAAAATATATACTTTTACTTGTAATATAAAAGGAATAAACACAATGGTGTTTAGTCAATTGTTATCTGTAATTCAAATACCAAATCTTATGAGAAGAATATTACTTCTGTTAATTATTTGCCTTAGTTGTTCTCAAGAAAAATCGAAATCTGAAGATTTAGAACAAATAAGATCTTTACATGATAATATAATTAATTTAAAAAATGAAGTTTCAGAATTAAAATCATCAAATAAAACTTTAAAAGATAGTATTACAAAAAAAAATGCTGATGATTCGTACTCAGAGGAATTTAATGTTCCTTTAGTTTTGGCAAACTCTAAAAAAAATAGTACCGCAAAAGAGGTAGACTTTCAAGTTCAGCAAACTGATGAATACTGGAGCAGAAATAATTATTTCACTGGAGAAAGAAATGATGAATTTTTTTATAACGTAAAAGCTAGCTTGATAGATGATAAGTTGAAGTTTTATTTTATAGGAATTAAATTTCCTTTAGAAAATAATATAATAGCTAATTTATACGAACTGGATGAAAATAAAACCCTGTATATTATAGATAAAATTGATTTAAATGCGGATTATGATGAATGGAAAGATCACGGTATATTAGATGAATCTGGTGATCATAATAGATTGTTTGATTTTTTTATGCTATTTCAACTAGATAACTTAATAATCAAAGATGAAAAGCTTTACTATTTCAAAATAAAAAAAATAAAACATTTAGGAGAAAGAGGGTATGAAGTTGGTGAGAAAGAATATTATGAATATAATATTAGTTCAAAAGAAAAACCTCTAAAACTAAAAAGAGAAATAGCAGATTTCATCACCTCTGATATTATGACTTTCAGCTCAAATTCATCCTATACAATTAACCCTAGTAGAACTAAAGTTGTTGTAAAAGATGATTTTCTTGCTGATAACAGTCAAACAATATCTTTTCATAAGATAAATAATTGGAAAGAGATATTAACTACTATTCACAATCACACAATAGATGTTTTCGGTGAATCAACTAAAATTGAGTTTGATTTTAACAAACATTTCAATTTCAATACTGAAACTCTTGAATTGATTGATTTGGCAACAAATGATAAGGTATTATTTGGTGGTATAAGTTGGCATTCTTCAGAAGATATTTTGTATTTCGATGATCGTGGTGGTAATTATAGATCTATTTGGAAAATTGATTTAAAAAATAACCTAATTTCAAAAATAATACCAGAAAATGAGGCTATGCATCCATTCTTTTTTAAAATTAACGACAAAGAGTATATTACCTATGTAGAAAAGAATAAAATTATGATTTCAGAATCACCAGATAATAAAAAAACAGCTAATAATATGTAAGCTGTATTAAATCGGTAGTTTACACTCACCGTTAAAGCAAATTACAGAAACATTGAAAGATTACGAAAACATACTAAACAACATGAAGCGTTACGTCTCTTTAAATGTAGATGACGAACAACAATTTATTTCAATAGTAAGAACTACAAAAATAAAACGTAGACAATTTATTGTACAACCAAATTTTATTTGTTCGCATCAAACCTATGTATTAGAAGGAGCGTTTAGGAGTTATTTTGTGAATGATGAAGGAACGGAACATACCATTCAGTTTGCCATAGAAGATTGGTTTATTAGTGATTTTAATAGTTACCTAAATCAAAGTCCTGCTTCTTTATTCGTTGAAGCTTTAGAAGACTCAACCGTTCAACAAATTGCTTATAAAGATGTTGAGAATCTTTGTGATAAAAACCCAAAATTCGAACGTTTTTTTCGATTGGTAGCTCAAAAGTCATTTACCTTTTCTCAACGAAGAGTCCTTTCAAATATAGGCAAGTCAGCTGAAGAACGATATTTAGAATTCTTTAACTTATATCCTTCAATTGTACAAAGAGTACCTCAATATGCATTAGCTTCCTATCTTGGCATGTCACCAGAGTTTTTAAGTAAAATACGTAAACGTCTAGTAACAAAATCTTGAACTAGTTCAAGATAATTTCCTAATCCAGTTCATTTTTAAATTTGGCACATTGCCACAACTTTGTAGAATCAATTTTGACTTCAACTAAAAACAGAGTAAAATGAATACAGAAAAAAAATCGTACGCAGAAAACCTAAAAGACTTACGTACAAATTTAGAGACTATGCTTCCAAAAGAAGCTCTTAATGTTTTCGATACTGACGCAGAAAACCTGCAATTGAATCATCAATCCATTTTAAAACTACAAATTGGAGAGAAAGCACCAGGTTTTTCACTTTCAAATGCTACCGATAAAACTATCAAACTCTCTGACTTACTAAAAAAAAGAAAAGTTGTGCTTGCGTTTTACAGAGGTTCTTGGTGTCCGTATTGTAATGTTCAATTAGCTCACTATCAGTCATCATTAGCAGAAATTCACGCATTAGGAGCTGAATTTGTAGCTATCTCTCCACAAACACCTGATGAATCATTAAACATAAAAGAAAAAAACGAACTTAATTTTGAAGTTTTGAGCGACAACGGAAATATTGTTGCCAAAAAATACACGACTATTTTTAAAAATGCCGATGCCCCAGTAAATACAATGACTGAACTCGGTTTTGACTTTGATGCACATTATTCTGACGATTCAAGAGAATTGCCAATTCCTGCGGTATTTATAATAGAAAAAGATGCAACAGTTTCGTTTGCCAAATCTTTAGGTGGTGACTACAGAAACCGTGTAGAAGTTTCAGAAATTATTAATGCTCTAAAAAAATAATACCATGAAAAATAAAATTTGGTTAATTACAGGAATATCAAGTGGATTAGGTAAAGCACTTGCAGAATTTGTAATAAAAAAAGGCGATTTTGTAATCGGAACATTTCGACACCAATCGCAAGTTGTAGAATTCAATAAAAAGAATAATAAAAGTGCAAAAGCAATCTTATTAGATATTACAGATGAAAAGAGTGTTGAAAATAATGTAGGTGAAATCATTTCGAAATATGGAAAAATAGACGTTTTGGTGAACAACGCAGGAATGGGATTTGTAGGTGCTATTGAAGAAACTTCTATGAAAGAAGTGAGAAGCGTTTTTGAACCAAACTTTTTTGGAACTTTAAAAATGACACAGACTGTTTTACCTTTTATGCGCAAAGAAAAGAAAGGGCACATTATACAAATCTCTTCTCATGGCGGAATCAAAGCATTTGCAGGCTTTGGCATTTATAACGCCAGCAAATTTGCTTTAGAAGGCTTTAGTGAGGCAATGGCACAAGAAGTTGCTCCTTTAGGAATAAAGGTTTCTATAGTTGAACCAGGACCATTCCGTACAAATTTTGCAGGTAATGGACTTGGAGAAGCTGAAAACGTAATACATGACTATTCGGAAACCGCAGGAGTATTTAGAACGAAACTAAAAGGTGTTGACGGAAAACAAGAAGGTGACCCAATAAAAGCTTCTAAGGCTATTATTGATTTAGTTAATTCAGAAAACCCTACACTTCGTTTACCGCTTGGAAAAATTGCACTTATGACCATCGGAATGAAATTGGAAAGTGTAAAATCGGACTTGGAGATAAACCGAAAAACTGCTGAAAATACCGTGTACAGATAAAAATTACCACAGAAATGCTATAAAATAGTGGTTTAGGCACAAACCTAAATCACTATTGGCAAGCAAATAACAATATAAAAATATAGGATTGCTTAAATTTTTTCAAGGGTTTTCCTTTTATTCACTAGATTCAGTGTAGAAAAAATAATCTATAATATCTAATTTTATGCTCTAATATTTTTGAACTTTTCTACTTACTTAACACACTAAAAATGAAAAGAATTATATTTACTCTCGCTATAATTTGTTTTAGTAATCTGTAGAGCCAAAACTATTTGTTGATTGAAGGTAAAGGTATTTGGATTCGAGAAACTCCTATTAATGGAAAAGTTATTATGAAATTAAATACAGGAAATAAATGCGTTATTTTAAAAAAAAGAAAATTTTCAATTTAATAAATTCTGAATATGATAATTTCTTTTGTGGTTTTGGAAAATGTGAAATTAAAAATGAAATAATTATTATTTCTGATTATAAATTCAAACCCTCAATAGCTTATCCTCAAATAATTCTAAATAAAGAACAAATAGTTTCTATTACTTTAGATTCAAACCCTCCGCAAATAAAATATAAAGAAGAATGGATTTTTATTTCTTCGGAGTATAAAGATAAATTAAAAGAATTTGTAGAAAGAAATGATATTTTAAAATCTGATAAAAATTGGACTTGGGATAACATTTTGGATCCATTTCTTGACACTGATTTTACTAAAGAAGAACAAGAAAAGACTTTAAGAGAACTTGAAAAATATGGCATCGATAGAAATGAAACTCGAGAAATTAGAGATAACGTTTCAAAACAAATGTACAAGTATAATTTTGATACGATGCTCTGGAATTGGTATAGTTTAGGTTTATCCGATGTTTTACAAGCAATGAGAGTTAAATACTCAGAGGAAGAATTTAAAAGTTTTTATAAATATGCAATGGCAATTGAAAATAAGACAACATATAAAAATAGAGCCTGAAATATAGAATAAAACTGTATACCTTTAATAAACCTTGAAACTAATAAAATGTACAATAGATATGGTATTGAACATGGATAATATTGAAAATTTTTAAATTTATGAATAGTAAAAGTATCGTTATTTTCACATTGACGTTTGTTATGACCCCACTGCTCATTTATTTGCAAACAAGTAATAAAAAAGATACTATAAACATTAACTATACTTATTGGGCATCTAACGCTGGTCCATTTATTGGATATTGTAAAAATTACTGAATTTAATAATCTTATACTTTCTCTTTAAAATTTGTTTCAATTAATAAAAAAACAAAAAAATAATGTCACAACTTCAATTGCTATTTTGTCTAAAAAGTATATAACAAATTTATACACACTTAAAAAGATAAAATATCATGGAAACAGCATTAAAAAACATTGTAACATTATCCGTTATCTTAAACTGTTCATACGATACCGCAATGAATTACCTTTCTAAAGAAATAAATCAGAAAGAATGGGCAATACATTTTTTTAAAGATATTGAAAAGAAAGAGGATGAATTTATAGCTCCCCTTCCTTTTGGAAAATTTCGAATAAAAATAAAATCAGATTATCAAACAGGAATTTTAGATATTTATTTAGGAGATGGTAAACCAAATCGATCTCGTTTAATTGAAATAGAAAAAAACCTTTGTATCTACAACTTTACATTATCACAACCAAAAGAAATGCCTAATGATGTATGGAAAAACAAAGCCTTACCAAACATGAAAGATGAATTAAATACCCTTAAACTAATACTAGAAAGCAAATAGAAATATGCTTTTTAAAGTTACAGTTTCAACATATATAAAATTCACTTCAAAAAATATTAGTCAAAATTACCAAAGAAAAAATAATTATCTTTTTTTAAAGAAATGAATAGTCTAGAAACACTTGTAAAAAAATCTGTTAAAGGAGATAAAAAAGCACTCGAAGAAGTAGTTATACAAATTCAAGATTTTATATACAATTTAGCAATCAGGATGCTTTGGCATCCTGAGGATGCTAAAGACGCTACACAAGATATTTTGATTAAAATAATTACCAATTTAAGCAGTTTTCATCATAAAAGTGCTTTTACAACTTGGGTTTACAGACTAGCATCTAACTATTTAATTAATTCTGTAAAAAGAAAAAGGCTATCTTCCATTAATTTTAAACAATATGAATTACAATTGAATCAAGGTTTTTCTAATTCTATTAATTATACAACTAATAAAGCAGAACAAAAACTCTTAATTGAAGAAGCTAAAATTGGATGTTCAAATGCAATGTTACAATGTTTAAATAAAGAAAATCGTTTAACCTATATCATTGGAGAAATATTAGAATTTAAGAGTAAAGAAGCTGCTATAATACTAAACACAAGTCCCGAAAATTTCAGAAAAAGACTTTCTCGTTCAAGAAAGAGTCTTCATATTTTTTTAAATAAAAATTGTGGAATTGTAAATGCTAAAAATAAATGTAGGTGCTATAAAAAAATAGATAATGCCATAAAAAACGACATTATACAACCTAACAAACTACTTTTCATTCAAAAACCCCAAAATACAGCCTTAATAAATTCAATAGAAAATATTCAGAACGAAGTTTCTTTATTTCAAACAAATCCTGAATATAATACTCCTAAAACTTTATTAAATGAAGTAAAAAGAATAATAACTACTAATAATAATTTTTAAAAAACTTATATTGTAGCATATTTATATATATTCATAATATAACTAGAATTACAAACTAAAAAAATAATGATTAAAGTTGCAGTTTTATATCAAGCAAAGAACCCACCAAAAAAAGATGGAATTCAAAAACCAATGAAACCAGGAGGATATTCTGACAGTGGAGCTGATATAGCTTTTGAATTAGCAAAAAATAATGTAGAAGTAATAAAACCTGTTAAAAACCCAAATATTAACAAAGATAAAGACTGGGTTTTTCCAGATACAAAAGAAGGTATAGAAAAGGCTTTAGAAAGTGGAGCTAACATATTTTGGCTAAATACCGTTTTATATAAAAATCATCCAATAGAAAAATACTTCAATAAAAATATAGAATTTATAGGTCAGAAACCAAAATTAGTAGATGTTTTCGATGATAAGATATATACCAATAATTTGTTAAGGTCTAATAATATTCCTATTCCTAAAATCGAAATTATTACGAAAGAAAATAGTAAAAATTTATCCTTAGAATTAGAGTTCCCTTTAGTTTTAAAACCTATTAGAGGAAGAGGTAGCCAAGGTGTTACTAAAATTGAAAATAGAAACGAATTAATAGAAAATATAAACGTTTTTTTTTCTGAAAATACCTACGGAAACGCTTTATATGTTGAACAGTATTTAAACGGACAAGAAATTACAGTAACTGTAATGCCTAAAGGAAATTATGTAATAGATAATAAAACTAAATATTTTGATAGACCTTGGTGTTTACCGCCTGTGAAAAGATTTAATCACAAAAACGGAATTGCTCCTTACAATGGATTAGTAGCTGTTATGGAAAATAGTGCAGTTTTAGATGATATAGAATTAGCATCTAAAGAAATGCAAGAAGTATGTGAAAACTGTATACAATCTGCCGAGTTAATTGATATTAAAGCACCTATAAGAATAGATTGTAGAGCTAATGAAAAAGGAAATTATTTTTTATTTGATCTTAACTTAAAACCAAATATGACTGGTCCATCAAGATCACATAGAGAAAATCAAGATAGCTTAACTTTAATGTCTGCAAAAAAAATAGGATGGGATTATTTTCAATTATTAAATAATATGTTGAATCAAAAGTGGAAAAATTAAAATATATTGTACTAATACTACTATTAATTTCTTGTCAAGAAAAAAAGGAAAAGAAAAAAATAACAAGTGATTTTCAAACTAATACAAAAGAAAATAATGCTAATCGTTCTATTGAATTACTTCCTGAACCAGATCTTGTTAATAGATTAAAAAATCAAAAAAGAATTATTGATATTTTACAATTTCAAAAAAAACTAACATTAGAAATTTTAGTAAAAGAGCCCAATAAAGAAAAATTAACGACAATACTTAATAATAATTGGCCAAAGATAATAGAAACTACATATCGTGTTTGGAAAAATGAAAAGCAAAAAATCCTCTTAATTAGTGAGTCCCCATTTAATCAAAACAAAGATTTTTCTATTGAATATTTACATTATTTTGATAAAAATAAAAAAACCTTTGCTATTCAAAGAAGCATTCATTTTTTTAATAGTGCTTGCACTATTAAAGTTGTTTCTGAAAAAATTATAGAATATTATAATACTGTTTTTAATAAAATTGAACGAGATTATTCTTTAACTGATGAAAATAAAAAGGAATTAAATGAAAAAAATTGTATTATGAATTATGATTCTAAAGTAGAAATTTACAGTAATCTTAAAAATTATCTAAACAAAATAAACCACTATGGACTGAAAGTGCCATAGTTTTTGTTACGACTGAAAGTCATTCTAATATGAAATTTGAACCGCCATCATCTGGCTTTCTATAATGTTCTAGATATAAATTTACCATTTCATCTGTAATATTACCTGTACTCCAAACTATATGCGCCGTTAAACAACTTACTGAATGACTATTACTTCTTTGAATAACTGACATCCTATAAATGTAATGAAAGTTTTTAGAAGCTAAAGCAAGATGCACTAAAGTGCATAGTTTTAACTATTTTTGAGACCAATAAATTACGGTAGTTAGTATATAATAAAGACTATTTTTATTTAAAAGTGTATTATTTCATAAAACCTTTCACCATCTTTTTTATGTTATTTTATTTGTGAATAATTATATGCCTTTCCAAAACTAGCCGTTTTTCTAGCAGACATTCTTTCATCCCATTTAATCTCCTTTTGTAGCTTGTTAAACAATTCAATAGGTTCACTAATAAAATTTTCTATAAATAAGATCCCTTCCATTCTTCTTTTTTAACTATAAATACAAATATAAACTTAAAAATAGTTCTATCTCTTTTTCTTACTTTCGTACTTGAAAAGTGACGGAACTATGAAAGTGTGTATTGCCGAAAAACCAAGTGTAGCAAGAGAAATTGCCAGTATTTTAGGCGCTAAAACCAAACATGATGGATATTTTGAAGGAAATGGTTACGCTGTTACCTATACTTTTGGTCATTTATGTACCCTTTTAGAACCAAAAGATTACAAACCGCATTGGAAAAGTTGGGATTTAAATAATCTTCCCATGCTTCCTGAAAAATTTAATACAAAAGTAACCGAAGACAGTGGAATTCAAAAACAATTTAGAATTGTAAAATCATTATTTGAAAAAGCAGATGTGGTTATTAACTGTGGGGATGCTGGACAAGAAGGAGAGTTAATTCAACGATGGGTAATTAATCAGGCAGAATACAAAGGAAAAGTGCAACGTTTATGGATTTCTTCACTTACAGAAGAAGCTATAAAAGACGGATTTAAAAATCTAAAAGAAGAAGAACGTTATGACAATTTGTATTACGCAGGTTTCTCTCGTGCTATTGGAGATTGGTTACTAGGTTTAAATGCGACACGTTTATACACCGTAAAATTTGGTGGTTATAAACAAGTACTCTCTATTGGTCGTGTGCAAACACCAACACTAGCAATGTTGGTAAATCGTTATTTAGAAATTCAACATTTTAAACCTCAACCCTATTGGGAACTACAAACTACCTATAGAAATACTGTTTTTAATTGCGAAGAAGGTCGTTTTCTTAAAAAAGAAGAAGGACAAGCTTTTGCTGATAAAGTAAAAGCCTCTGATTTTGAAATAGTTTCTGTTACAAAAAAGAAAGGAAAAGATTATGCTCCTAAACTATTTGATTTAACAGGATTACAAGTTTATTGTAATAATAAGTTTGGATTTTCTGCAGATGAAACTTTAAAATTAGTTCAGAAATTATATGAAATGAAGGTGGTTACCTACCCCAGAGTAGATACTACTTTTTTACCAAACGACGTATATCCTAAAGTAGCAGGTATTTTACAAAAACTAACCAATTATAATGAAATTACCGCTCCCCTACTAGGAAAAAAAATTAAGAAATCATCTCGTGTTTTTAACGACAAAAAAGTAACAGACCACCATGCTATTATTCCTACAGGAATTGAGACCAACCTACAGTACAACCAACAATTAGTATATAATATTATTGTAAGACGTTTTATTGCTGTTTTTTATCCTGATAGTGATATTTCAAACACTGCTGTTGTTGGTAAAGCAGATAGCGTTTCTTTTAAAACAACTGGTAAAGAAATTATTACTAAAGGCTGGCGTATTGTTTTCGAATACAATGAAGAACCTAAAAAAGTAAACACAGAACAAAGCCTTTTACCTAATTTTGAAAAAGGAGAAAAAGGACCACATGAACCTAGTTTTTTAGAAAAAGAAACCAAACCACCTCGAAATTATACAGAAGCTAGTTTATTGCGTGCCATGGAAACTGCTGGAAAACAAGTGGAAGACGATGAAATGCGCGATTTAATGAAAGAAAACGGAATTGGTAGACCTTCTACACGTGCTAGTATTATTGAAACCTTATTTAAACGAAAATACATAGAACGTCAAAAAAAATTACTAATTCCAACCAAAACAGGGATCGACTTAATTGGTTTAATTGATAATGACCTCTTAAAATCTGCCGAACTAACCGGATTATGGGAAAAACGTTTGAAAGAAATTGAACGAGGTGATTACCATGCAGCTACTTTTATTAACCAAATGAAAAAAATGGTAGATCAGTTAGTATATGAAGTTCGTTCTAATAAAAAAACCATACGTCTTTCCGCAGAAAATAATAACATAAAAACAGCACCTAAAACTTCTAAAAAGAAAACAGTATCTAAAACAGTGGTCGGAAAAGAATGTCCGAAATGTAAAAAAGGTACTTTATTAAAAGGAAATACTGCTTTTGGCTGCTCCAATTATAAAAATGGATGTGATTTCAAATTACCTTTTTCTTTCTCAGAAAAGAAAATTTCTGAAAATCAATTAATTCGTTTGTTAGATAAAGGAAGTACTACTAATTTAAAAGGATGGAAAACTGACAATGGAAAAATAGAAGGTTTAGTTCGTTTTGATGACAATTTCCATTTAAAATTAGAACCTAAAACTTCTATTAATACGGTTACTGAGCGAAGTCGAAGTACTAATTCAGATAAAATTTCATGTCCGAAATGCCAAAAAGGAACCGTTTTAAAAGGGAAATCTGCATACGGCTGTTCTGCACATAAAAATGGCTGTTCTTTCATTTTCCCTTTTGTTAAAATTAAAGAATTAGCAAAAGGAAAAACGCTAACAAAAGAATTGGTATTACAAATTTTAACTAACCATCACTAAATACAAAATGTTTTAATAAATATTTTTAAGTAATTTAGCATAGTACATGACAAAAACAGCTTAAATCCATATAAACACCTGGTTATCGCGTTTAAGAAGCTCAAACCTCACAGGTTTTGAAAACTCGTATGTTTGAATATTTAAGATAAAAGAATAAAATTAATACTAATGATGTAGTATTTTTCTTTTTTGCTTCTTTT
>CANMJA010000025.1 GCA_947498055.1 uncultured Tenacibaculum sp. | reverse complement strand
ATTGATTATGTCCATTACAGCATACGACATCTATACAAAACCTTTAATTGAGTAAATTAAAATATCAAATAGTATTACTGTAAACGGAGATTTTGAAACAGCAGAAACTGCATTTATTAAATCATCTGCAAATACTAGCGGTACCCTAATTGTTAAAGGAACATCAAATGGAACAATTTCGTACGAACGAACAGGATTGGAAGCTAATAAGTGGAGTTTAATTACAGCTCCAGTTTCTGGTCAGAGTATAAAAGAGTTTGTTGAAAACACAGCAAATAATATTAGAGTAAATACAACAGTCACTCCTAACAGATATGCTGTAGCTTATTATGATGATAATAAACCTGATGGTACCAAATGGACTTACTATACGACTACAGATTTGATAGACAATACGATCACTTTTGAAGAAGGTAAAGGATATATCATTTCAAGAACAACAAATGGCAGTGTAACATTTACTGGAAACCTAACTACTACTAATTCAACAGTACATGTAAATGGAGATCAATGGAACGCTGTCGGAAATCCATATACTGCCTTTTTACCTATTAATAATAATGGTAACGATAACTTTATTCAAGAAAACCTAGATAAATTCGATCCTGCTTATGTAGCGGTATATGTTTGGAACACTACGCAAAATAAATATGTTCCAAAAACATTAGTAGACTCTCCTACCTCACTAACTGTAGCACAAGGATTCTTTATAAAAACAAAAACAGGCGTTTCTTCAATCGATTTTAAAGAAGAACAACGTTTATCTAATGCATCTGAAGTACAAATTTTTTCAAGAGGAATTAACAAACCTAGTATTCAAATAGTAGCTAGTCAAGAAGATCTAACAATAAGTACCGATATCAAATATGTATCCAATGCAACTAAAGGCTTAGATCCTGGATATGATATAGGAAACTTTGGTAGAACATCCTTTGATATTTTTACACATTTAGTAGAAAATTCAGAAGGAAAAGACTTTACATTACAGTCACTTCCTAATTCAGCATTAAAGGAAACAATAATACCAATAGGAATAAAATCGGAAGCTAACAAAACGATAGAAATAGCTGTAAAATCTGAATTTTTACCATCAGATACTACAGTGTATTTAGAAGATAAAGAAACCGGTAAGTTTGTACTATTAAATGAAGATACTACTACCTATAGCTTTAAAACTAAAACAGCATTATCTGGTATTGGACGATTCTATGTACACACCAAAGCTTCTACCCTATCTACAAACGATGATGTATTAACCAGTAATACCATTAATATCTATAAATCAGATAAACAAGAAGTAACAATTACAGGTATTACATCAGTAAATAAGGCACATGTTCAAATAGTTTCTGTGTTAGGAAATGAAGTATACTCAAAATCATTTGTTACTAAGAATGAAATCATTATTGAACCGCAACTTTTAGAAGTAGGTATTTACATTGTTCGTTTAAAAACAGATAAGGGAATGATTTCTAAAAAGCTATTATTTAAAAAATAATTTTAAGCAAGAAACTAGAAGTTAAAAGCGAAAAGAATACATCTTTGCTTCGCTTTACACTTCTAGTCCTAGCTTCAAGTTTAATAAAACACCAATGAAACAAAATAACACTACAGATAACACAAAAACGTTTCTTAACCGAAAAGAAGCACTTCAAAAAATAGGAAACTACAGTAAATACACAGCACTAACTGCTTTGGGAACCTACTTAATTTTGAGTCCAAAAAAAGCACAAGCAGCAAGCCCAGAACCCCCAGGAGATGGATTCTAAAAAAATCAACAACTACAAAGACAGCTATAATGGCTGTCTTTTTTTTAAAATAAACCTTAAATAAACAACCCCAACTCTACCCTTTTAAGTACTTCCAACTTTTTTCTAATTCTGTAAAGAAACAATTTTATAAAAAACGTGAATTCGGTATAAGGGTTTTAACTTTTTAAATGTCATTTCGAGACCCCAAAACAAAAATTTTGAGAAACGGCTGTAATGACATAAAATAAGATACTACTATTTTACTTAAAAAACAGAAATAGGCTTATAACTTGACTTATTGCTGAAAAATTTAAAAATCAAGGCAGCAACGTTGGGCTAGAAATAAAAACCTGTTGGAACGATAGTCGAAATATTTGCATCAAGGCAAAGAAGATAGAAATTAAAATTTTATAAATAGTTAAAAAACAAACCGCCAAATTCGATAACATCTCGATACTATTTTTCTTCCTTTTAGTCTAAAAAATCACTCGATGTAACATGTTAGTTTTAAAGTAAATCATTATCCTTTTTTAACTTAGTACATCATTCATCATAATAGGCAAAAAAACAATAATTTAATAGTTTGCTACCTTTTGCTACCACTATTTTACTTATGTAATGAATAAAATTACAGAAATTTGCATGGGCATTAAAAACAACTATCATAAATACCCCCAATAATTATGAAGCTACTTTTTACCATTAAAAGAAACTGGTTCAATAATTTTCAATTAAAAGAACCAACCTTATTAATTCTTTTGAAAACACACAGTAATCTACTCCTTTCAAAAAATTATATGGCACTTTTTATCTACATTATTTTTATTTCTAATAAAAACAAACCAGTTTTCTTAAACTCAAAATCTATTAAGTAGAAACTCATCATTTTAAATAACAAAATTCTTAGAAAATTAAATCCCTTTGTACAATATGAAAAAACATTACTTTCTTTTATTAGGTCTCTTTCTCTTTTCAGTAACTCTAAAAGCTCAAAACGATGCTTTTATTATTGAAGCGAATATACCTAGCGAACAAACTTTTACCATACCTACCAATGGAAGTGACTATAACTACACGGTAAACTGGGATGATGAAAATATCGACACCAATGTTACTGAAGATATTTTAAAAGACACTTATTCATCGACCATCGAAGACGATATTTATAAAAATGTGGAAGAAGAAAAATTTATTATCACTTGGCGAACTACCACAACTAATGAAACCATTACCATACCAACCACAGGTCTTGGGTATAATTATGTTGTAGACTGGGGAGATAATTCTGGTACTACCACAGAAACGGGTAATGCAACTCACCAATACGCTAATCCTGGGGATTATCAAGTAAAAATTACAGGAGATTTCCCTAGAATTTACTTTAATGACAATTCTGATGCTAAAAAAGTAATCTCTATTGAACAATGGGGTACCAATCCATGGGTTTCTATGTTAGATGCTTTTAATGGATGTAGAAATTTAGTATTGAAAGCTACAGATACTCCAGATTTATCAAACGTTACCAATATGCAAGGGATGTTTGTAAACTGTACTTCACTTATTGATGAAGCGGATACCATGGGAAATTGGAATACGCAAAACATTACCAATATGAGCTTTATGTTTGAAAATGCATCCAGTTTTAATGAAAATTTAAATACATGGAATGTTTCATCACTTGAAGATGCTAGATATATGTTTACGGGAGCAACTTCTTTCAATCAACCACTGAATTCTTGGATTATTTCTAACGTATCAAATGCAGAAGGAATGTTTGAAAATGCTACTAGCTTCGATCAAAGTTTAACGAATTGGGATATAACTAAAATTACTAAAATTAAAAATATTCTGAATAATGTAACCTTGTCTACAGAAAATTATGATGCTTCTTTAGCTGCTTGGTTTAATTTTGCGAATACAGCTGTTACTACTCCAACAAATATTGAATTAAATGTAGGAAATAGCACCTATTGTTTAGCTGAAAACGCTAGAAATGCATTAACAGGTACTGGTTTCAACTGGATAATTACAGATGCTGGACAAAGCTGTAATTTTGATAACGCTTTTGTTACTACTTGGAAAACTACCTCTTCCAATGAAACTATTACCATACCTACAACAGGTAATGGATACAGTTATGCTGTAGATTGGGGAGATGGTACTATTGAAACTGAATTTACAGGAAATGCTACTCATGAGTATACTACTTTAGGAACATATACCGTAAGAATCATAGGTGATTTCCCAAGAATTTACTTTGACAATACAGGTGACAAAAATAAAATTCTAAGTATAGATCAATGGGGAAGTATTATTTGGAAGTCGTTTGAAAATGCTTTTATGGGATGTAGTCAGTTAACATATAAAGCTACTGATGCACCCGACTTAAATCAAGTACGGAGAATGACTAGAATGTTCAACGATTGTAGTAATTTCAATGCTACAAACCTTAATAATTGGAACACAAGTAATGTTGATGAAATGGGGTTCATGTTTGCTGGAGCTACTGTTTTCAATGGAATGATTGATAATTGGGACGTTAGTAATGTCTTCACTTTTTTAAATATGTTTTCCAATACTTCTACATTTAATCAAGATATTTCTAACTGGACAATTAATAACGATGATAATGTTAATATGGAAGGGATGTTTGCTGATACAAAAGCTTTTAATCAACCTATTGGAAAATGGAACATTGGTAAGGTTACAAACATGAGTAATATGTTTGCTAAAGCATCACTTTCTCAAGAAAATTATGATGCTACCTTAATTGGTTGGGCTACAGATTTAAGTAGTGTTGATAATGACAATATTGACGATATCCCTTCAAACATTACATTTAATGCAGGGGCTAGTACTTATTGTTCAAGTATTAGTGCCAAAAATACCTTGACCAACGCACCTTTCAACTGGTCGATTACAGATGGAGGCTTAGGATGTATTGCAACTGATTACTTTGTTACTACTTGGAAAACTACCGCTTCAAATAAAACTATTACCATACCTACAACAGGTGATGGATACAGTTATGTTGTAGATTGGGGAGATGGTACCATTGAAACTGGATTTACAGGAAATGCTACTCATGAGTATACTACTTTAGGAACATATACCGTAAGAATCATAGGAGATTTTCCAAGGATCTATTTTAATAATGTTGGTAACAAAACTAGTATTTTAAGCATAGAGCAGTGGGGAGCTATTTCATGGACAGACATGACAGGTGCTTTTTATGGCTGTACTAATTTAGTGGTGAATGCTACCGATACTCCAGATTTATCGAATGTAACTAGTTTAGAAAGGATGTTTTCTTTATGTAAAGGAATGACTACTCAAGACCTATCTGGTTGGAATACGAGTACTATTACCAATATGACTTCGCTATTTAGTGAATCAAGATTTAATGGAAATATTTCAACATGGAATGTAGGAAAAGTAACAAGTTTCTCTAATATGTTTGATGGAGCTTATCTTTTTAATCAGAATATCAGCGGGTGGAATATTGGTGAACTTGTAACAGGTACCATAGATATGAGTAATATGTTTAGCAGTGCTGAGCAGTTTAATCAACCATTAGATATTTGGGATGTTAGTAAGGTAATAAACATGACTCGAATGTTTAGAAGAGCTTTCCATTTCAATCAAACTGTAGAAAATTGGGATGTGTCTAATGTAGAAAACATGAATGCTATGTTTGAAAGAGCTTTACGATTTAATCAAAGTTTAGGAAATTGGGATATTAGTAGTGTTACCAACATGATTGACATGTTAGAAGAATCCAATCTATCAATGTCTAATTATGACGCTACCTTAGAAGGTTGGTCTACCTTGGAAAGTGGAGAAACTCAAATACCTCAAAATATACAATTAGATGCCATAACATTATATTATTGTAGCGCAGAAGCAGCAAGAAATACATTAATTAATGCACCTTATAATTGGGCAATAAGAGATAGCGGTGCATTAAATTGTGATTTTGCAGATGGATTTATTACCACTTGGGAAACTACTTCTGATAACCAAACCATAACGATCCCTACTACCCGAGTAGGTTACCACTATAATATAGATTGGGGAGATGGTACCATTGAAGAAGGGGTAAAAGTAGACGCTGTACATACCTATGTTAGTTCGGGTACCTACACCGTTAGAATTGTTGGGGCATTTCCTAGGATCTTTTTTAGAGATGGAGGAAGTAAAAATAATCTATTGGCTGTAAATCAATGGGGAAATATTTCTTGGAGCAATATGAGCAGTGCTTTTTTTGGGTGTGAAAATTTACGGATATTAGCTACAGATGCTCCGGACTTATCAAGAATGGCGACTATTTCAGGCATGTTTGAAGGGTGTACAAGTATACAAGCACCTGATTTTTCTGGATGGGATGTTTCTACAATTGTGTTCATGTCACGTGTGTTTTTCTCTGCTGAAAATTTTAACGGAAATATCACCAATTGGAATGTAGGAAAAGTAACGAATTTCTTAGACATGTTTTCTGGGGCTCATCATTTCAATCAAGATATCAGCGGATGGAATGTTGGTGAATTTGTTACTGGAAATATTTTTATGGAAGGTATGTTCAGTAGTGCAAGAGACTTTAATCAAAACCTAAATAATTGGGATGTGAGTAAAGTAGTGACCATGAAGGAAATGTTTAGCAATGCTGTTAGCTTTAATAAACCTTTAAACAATTGGAGTACAAGTAGAGTTAGGGATATGTCTCAAATGTTTTTTAGTAGTACATCTTTTAATCAAGATATAGGAGATTGGGATATTAGCAATGTTAGAAAAATGGAGCTAATGTTTGAAAATGTTCAACTTTCTACAGAAAACTATGATAAGTTATTAAAAGGTTGGGCAACACTAGATGCTGATGAAACTAAAATTCCTATAAATATTACCCTAGAAGCAGGTTTAAGTAAATTCTGTATGAGTGAAGCAGAGAAAACAATCTTAACAAGTACTCCATATAATTGGATAATTGCAGATGGAGGAAAGGATTGTGGAAATACAGTAATATGGTCAGGTAATACAAATACATCTTGGACAGAAACAACAAACTGGTCTGATACTATAGTACCAGAAACTACAAACGATGTGGTTATTCAAAATGTAACCAATCAGCCAATTATTGATTCAGGAGTAGTAGCAGAAATGAACGATTTGACCATTGAAAACTTAGCTTCCTTTGATATTTCAGGTAACGGAGCTGTAATAGTAAATGGTAATTTACAAGCAAACGAAACTATTACCATAGGTTCCTCAGTGAATACTAGTGGAACATTAATAGTAAAAGGAACATCAAATGGTATGGTAACCTATGAACGTACAGGATTAGTAGCTAATAAATGGAGTATAATTACTGCACCAGTATTAGGACAAAGTATTAAGGAATTTATAGAAGCTCCAGAGAATAACATCCGAGTAAACACGAGTGTAACACCACATCGTTATGCTGTGGCTTATTATGATGATACCAAAGCAGCAGGTACAAAATGGACGTATTACACTGCAGATGATATTCAAACGAACGCTTTAACTTTTGAACAAGGCAAAGGATATATCATTTCAAGAACAACAAATGGCAGTGTAACATTTACAGGAAATCTAACTACTACTAATTCAACAGTACATGTAAATGGAGATCAATGGAACGCTGTCGGAAATCCATACACTGCCTTTTTACCTATTAATAATAATGGTAACGATAACTTTATTCAAGAAAACCTAGATAAATTCGATCCTGCTTATGTAGCGGTATATGTTTGGAACACTACGCAAAATAAATATGTTCCAAAAACATTAGTAGACTCTCCTACCTCACTAACTGTAGCACAAGGATTCTTTATAAAAACAAAAACAGGCGTTTCTTCAATCGATTTTAAAGAAGAACAACGTTTATCTAATGCATCTGAAGTACAAATTTTTTCAAGAGGAATTAACAAACCTAGTATTCAAATAGTAGCTAGTCAAGAAGATCTAACAATAAGTACCGATATCAAATATGTATCCAATGCAACTAAAGGCTTAGATCCTGGATATGATGTAGGAAACTTTGGTGGAGCATCCTTTGATATTTTTACACATTTAGTAGAAAATTCAGAAGGAAAAGACTTTACATTACAATCACTCCCTAATTCAGCATTAAAGGAAACAATAATACCAATAGGAATAAAATCGGAAGCTAACAAAACGATAGAAATAGCTGTAAAATCTAAATTTTTACCATCAGATACTACAGTGTATTTAGAAGATAAAGAAACCGGTAAGTTTGTACTATTAAATGAAGATACTACTACCTATAGCTTTAAAACTAAAACAGCATTATCTGGTATTGGACGATTCTATGTACACACCAAAGCTTCTACCCTATCTACAAACGATGATGTATTAACTAGTAATACCATTAATATCTATAAATCAGATAAACAAGAAGTAACAATTACAGGTATTACATCAGTAAATAAGGCACATGTTCAAATAGTTTCTGTGTTAGGAAATGAAGTATACTCAAAATCATTTGTTACTAAGAATGAAATCATTATTCAACCGCAACTTTTAGAAGTAGGTATTTACATTGTTCGTTTAAAAACAGATAAGGGAATGATTTCTAAAAAGCTATTATTTAAAAAATAATTTTAAGCAAGAAACTAGAAGTTAAAAGCGAAAAGAATACATCTTTGCTTCGCTTTACACTTCTAGTCCTAGCTTCAAGTTTAATAAAACACCAATGAAACAAAATAACACTACAGATAACACAAAAACGTTTCTTAACCGAAAAGAAGCACTTCAAAAAATAGGAAACTACAGTAAATACACAGCACTAACTGCTTTGGGAACCTACTTAATTTTGAGTCCCAAAAAAGCACAAGCTGCAAGCCCAGAACCCCCAGGAGATGGATTCTAAAAAAATCAACAACTACAAAGACAGCTATAATGGCTGTCTTTTTTTTAAAATAATTCTTGAATAAACAACTCTAACTCTACCCCTTTAGGTACTTCTAACTTTTTCCTAATCCTGTAACGAGCCGATTTTATAGAAGGTAATGTTACGCCTCTAACATTCATAATCTCTTTTAAACTTAAATTCAAATAAATTAAATGGCATATTTCACGCTCAGATTTTGTTAAGTTTATGAACTTTTTTGCTAATTTTAATTCAAAATCAAGAACTTTAGATTCTTTCGTGTTCTTATTAGTAGTATTTAATCTTGTTTCTGTTTTTAGTTGATTTTCTATTTCAATAAGCATCGAATTATATTGCTTTAATAAACTTTCACTATTTTCTTGTTTCTTTAAGCTTTTTATTTGTTGAATAAATCTCTCTTTAAAATCAGATTGCATTTTATCATTTGCTAATAATTGATTGATTTTATATTGCAAGAATATTGTTTGTTCATTTAATAACTTCGTTTCTAAATCTTGTTTTTTAGTTAATTCTTTATTTATTTTCTGTTTATATCTAAACAGAAAAAACAATGTTAAAAATGCCAAACAAGCAATAAAAAATAATATTGCATACAATTTTTTTTGAGAACGTTGTGAAACAGCTATCGCTTTTAAATATTTCTCATTGGCTTCATAATTTAGCTTTTCAACAGCCTTCTTTTTATCTCTTTTAAATTCAAGTTCTAATATTGCTATTTTTTCCGACTGCCTATTCCTAAATACCGAATCGTGATATTTTTTATAAACCCGATAATTTTCAAGTGCTTTTTTATAGTTTTTCTGTGCTTTATAAATTCGATATCTATCTAAATAGCTTTGATAGATAATTGTTTTATTATTATAATTTTTAGCAATGTTTTCAGTACTATCTAAATATAAAAAAGCATTCTTATACTCTTTCAATTTTCTATATAAAGTGGCTATATTTTTATAAGCTATAGCTTTTCGTTCTAATTTTTCAAATTGGGTATATGTTTTAAGATTCTTTTTATGAATTAATAATGCTTTTTTATACTGCTTTTTTTTTCTATAAATTCGTGCATAAACTATACGAACATCTGCAAAACTTATCGGGTTTTCTTTTAAAAAGAAAGCAGCACTATCTAATATGGAGAGTGCGGTATCATATTCTTTTATTTTATAATAAAAACTAGCATAATTACGTAAAGAACTACCATAACTCGCACGATTTTTTTTTCGTAGAGGAAGTGCTAATTTCATATATGAAATAGCTTTGTCATAATCACGTTTTGCAGCAAAAAGCATTGCAATATTATGATACGATCTTCCTATTTTAGAAGAATCTTTTGATTTTTCTTTTACTTTTAATGCTTTTAAATAAAACTCTAAAGCCTTATCATAATTATTTCTTCTTCGTTCAATAATACCTAAACAATCATATGCCCAAGCAATCATTTTAAACTTATCTGAAAAGGTATAATCTGAATTTAATTTGAACAGTGCTTTTTTTAAATACGCTTCTGCTTCAATATGGTCAGAAGTATCCATTAAAATTCCTAAATGCATATGATAGGTTACAAATAAAGAATCGTTAACCTCACCTTTCAATAAAAAAATTAAAGAATCTTTTTTCTGTTGTACAGATTGGTTGTAAGCACAAATACTTATAACAAATAATAAACAGAAAATTATTTTTTTAATTTGATACATTGTTTAAAATATAGCTACAAAAATAGTGATTTTAGTGGTTTGCTACTTTTTGCTACCACTATTTTAGTCATAAAATCAATAAAATTAAAGAAATTTGCACATGTATTAAAATTAATACTATACTAATAATACTATAATAAACACCCCCCGAGTAATTATGAAACTTATTAACCTAACCTCTGTATCATTTTCTTTATATAAAAATATAAGCGTAAAAAACGTATTTAAAACTTATATAAGAACAAAAATTACAAATAAACAATTTACAGTATCACCTTCATTTTCTATTTTAATAATAGGAATTAATGGCATGCTTTCGAAAACCTGTATACAACTTACGTATACCTAAGCAGTACCTCTACCTTTTATTTAACATAAACATTAGAAACGAGAAAAAAGACACCTAAAAATATTGTAGGAACAATATTTTTAGGTGAAGGGCTTATCATTCTCAATAGTAAATACTCAATACCAATATAAAAACTGGTTGAGAAGCTCAACCTATGCCAAAAATTAAATAATAACTTAACTAAACACACTTAACAGAATTGTATTTCTAACCACAATTCTATCAAAATTAAACAATTACTAACTTTTAAAATTTAAAACCATGAAAAAAAGAAATTTTATTGTAACAGCATCTTTACTTATTCTAAGTACTTACACTGCTATTGCCCAATCTACCGGAAGTCCTTGGGGAGATAAACATGACATTCTTGTTGTCAATAAAGACAAATCCAATCATTTTGGACAACTTAGATTACAAACAGGAAATAAAGGAGTTACTCTTTCTAATTTTGCCAATAAACTTTCGATAAACTTTGCGACAGGATCTGACTGGAAGGAAGATGGTAATGAAATTTTCACCTTTAAAAGTAATGGTAATGTTGGTTTGCATGGTATTACAAACCCTAAAGGAGAATTGCACTTTCAAAACACCACAATAAATAGAAAAATAGTTCTTTGGACTCATAAAAACAATAAGAATCATAAATTTTATGGGTTTGGAGTTAATCCTTACACACTAAGATACCAATCTGATGCACATCATGTTTTCTATGCTGCAATAAATGAAGATAGTTCCAGAGAAAATTTCCGTATTAATGGAGATGGTAAAGTAGGTATCGGAATATCTGATCCATTACAAAATTTACATGTAAGGCATAATGCACTTATTAGTACCACTTTTCTTGGTGATGTAGGATTTGGTGGTAGTTGGGCTGGACTTGCGCATAGAGATAAGGCTGGTAAAAAGACATATGCTTTGCGAACTAGCCAAAATGGAAGTCATACACTTATTAACAAAGAAGATACAGGAAGCGGTCATATTGGTTTTAGAATAGCAGATGCAGATAAAATGGTCATAACAAATGCAGGTAAAGTTGGTATTGGTACTAGTACACCTAATGGAGACCTTCAATTTAGCAATGCGGTAAGAAACAGAAAACTAGTATTGTATCAAGGTGCTAATAATAATAATGATCATCAGTTTTATGGCTTTGGAGTTAATGGTGGTATACTAAGATATCAATCGCAACAAAATCATGTATTTTATAGTTCTATAGATAATAACTCATCTAAAGAAGTTTTTAAGATTAGCAAAAATGGTACTGTAACAATAGGAAACACAAATTTAAAAGCAGATACAGCAGATACTTCATTACTTTCTGTGAGTGGCGGATTAAGAACGAACAAAGTGGTATTAAACATTGGTACCTTCCCAGATTATGTTTTTGATAAGAATTACGATTTAATGCCTCTTGATAAGCTTGCGGATTATATTGATACAAATAAGCACTTACCTAACATTCCTTCAGAAAAAGAAATCGTAGCCTCTGGTCTCGATCTTAATATGATGACTACAAAACTAGTAGAAAAGGTAGAAGAATTAACATTGTATACCATAGATCAGGAAGAAAAAATTAAGTCGCAAAACAAACTTATTAACTCTTTAGTGAAGCGCTTAGAACGCCTTGAAAATAAAATACAAAAATAATTTTAAGCGCTAAAAATGAAGATATTTAAACTAATAGTAATCGTATTGTGTTGGTGCCAAGTAATAAGCGCACAAAACACAGAGCTTATTGTATTTTATGCTGAGGAAGGCTCGCAAAAAAAGGTGTTAAATTTAGATAAGGAAACTAATAACTTAGTGCTTGTAAACAAAAGCAGCACTACCCCAGATACTTATTTCGACTCTTTTATTGTAAAACCATCTAAAGATAACCCAGCAACTGTATATTTAATTTCTGCCCAAGAAAACAATTTGTTTTTAATGAGAAACGAAGAGGATTCTTTAGCGTTTAAAGACATACAAGAAGCAACAGATACAACAAACTACCAGTGGGAAATTCAATACTGCGGATTTCCGTATATCGCACTCTGCGATCCTTCTCAAGAAAAGCGAGTGGTTTATATAGAGAATGATAATCTTACCATGAAGATTGTTCCGAATGCTAACTGGAATTTGTCGAGTAATAACGATACAAAAGGCAATGCCTATCGTTTTAAAATCGGCAAAATTGTAAAAACATTCTAAATTTTAATACACACATTTAAACACATAAATGATGAAAAAAAATTTACTCACCATACAACATTGTTGCTGGATTCTGCTACTTTGTTTTTTTCAGCATACCAATTTGCTAGCACAAACTGCAAATGAAAATATATCGGTATTAAGAATGCCAAGTAATGCTAATCATATTTCTAATTTTGACACCAATATAGGTTTAAAATCTATGTTGTTAGACAAAGGAAATTCAGGAGAAGCAACTATCGAATTTTGGACCAAGTTTGCAAACGATTCTGAATCGTTAGTACTAACTACAGATAATGTAAACAACAATGGTTTTACGTTTACAACATACCGAAACCAAGTTGTTTTACAAAGTAATTATGTAAATGACTCACAGTCTATTCCTACACCCGCTAACATTACAGAATCATTTTGGCAACATTTTGCCTATACCTTTTATCAAATAGGGCCTAATTCTTATACTATAGATGTATATGTAGATGGCTACAAAATAAAAACGTTTAGTGGTATAGAAATAGCGGATAATTACGATCTATATTTTACAAAAGGTGGTGCCAATCACGACATTTATTTAGCAGAGCTAAAGGCTTGGAATGTAAAAAGAACAGAATATCAAATAGTTAACAACCGATACACCTCGTTTTATAACTATACAGGTAACATTATAAACGATCAAATAAACCAAGGGCTTGTTGCTAATTTTTCTGGAGATGCAGTAGAACAACCTGTAAACCCATATATGCGTGAACTTACTACTACACATTGGACAAATACGGTTCAGCAAGATGGTGCACCTGCTTATGGTAAAATTGCATCTAAACTAACTAGCAATAACACGAATAAAACATTGGCTTTTATTAATAGCGAAATGCAAAACCCTATTAGCCAATTAGATCAAATTATTGTAAGTGCTTCTAAAGGTACTTTTTCAAATAAAGTAGAAATAACATGGTTTCATGTAGCTAGCTTATCGTATTACAATATTTACAGAGACAACATAAAAATAGGTACTATAACTGACGTAAATCAAAAAAGTGGAGATCAATTATCGTATACAGATAATGATGCCTTACCTGGAACTATGTATACCTATAAAGTAGAAGGTGATAATGTAACTTCTCCCAATCCGAAAATTGGTAGTAGCACAGGATTCATTTTTCCTAATGGTACGTTAACAGGGGTTGTAAGTACATCATCAAAAACATATGTGAAAGATGTAGCTATTGAAATTAATTTAAATGAATCTAATTCCAATCATGTTAATGATGAAAATACTTATACAGCAACCAATGGTAACGCTTTAGCCTTTGCTGCTAATGCTCCTAAAATTAGTTTTGTAGAAAGTAATTTAATTACTGATAACAATAACATCACTATAGAGTTTTGGTACAAAAATGCTACTGCTGAAGGACGAGGAACTAATAAAGTTTTTCAACTAGGGAATACCTTTATTGCTATAAACACTACAAATGATTCTAATGTATCCACTAGCATTCAGTTTAACAACAATGTTGTAAAAACATTTCCTTTAGGAGCTAATGATACAGCATGGCATCATTATGTATATGCTTTTGGTAGCGATGGTATTACGGTATATAAAGATGAAGTAGCTGTAGGAACAGATGCGACTCCTTTTAATTGTAATTCTACCTCAACCGATTACAATTTCTACATCAATCAGGCTGCAACACATACCTATCACTTAGATGAATTTAGAGTATGGGAAGGTAAAAAAAGTCTTAAAGAGATTGAAAAATATGCTGCTTATATAGCAGATTCAGAGGAACAAGATTTACTACTAGCCTATTCTATGGATCTTAATGATGCAAAACAAATATACAATCGTGCTTCTGTTTCAAAAGGACGTTATGCAGGAAAAATAGATTCGGAAAGTTTAGTGTATACCACACAGCCTACAACTCTAAAATATATAGCGTATACAGATGTAAATGGTTACTATAAATTTAGTTCAATGTATAGTACAGATAAAAAACAAAACTACACGGCTAAAGCTAAAAAACCGAATCATGAGTTTAATCCATCTACTCAAGGTGCAGAAATAAAACAGTCTTCTTTAGTTTCTGATTATAGAAAAGAGGCTCCTTTTACCGATATTTCTAGTTTGCCAGTGAGTGGTCGCATATTTTATGTGGAAGGAGAAACCAAATATCCAGTACCATCTGGTAGAGCAATAGCTATTAACGGAATTCATCCACCACCAAATTCTGATGATGGTATATTGAGTAATGAAGATGGTGTATATAGTACGGCTGCTCCTTTAGGTACTAATCGTATCGAAGTTTCAAATCCTGTGTTTATAATTGACAATAGCTTACATAGTTTATATTTTTCACCTGTTGAAGCAGATGATACCATTACAAGTGGTGGTTATGCTGTTACCAAAAACACTGTAAATTATAACAACGAAGGAATCACTATTTCTGGATTTGTAAAACCTTTTGTATCTGCTACAAACCCAAGTTTTGTACCAGTAAAGCAAACATTGGTACAGTGGGGTAAATTAGAAATTATCTTAAAAAACAATACGTTAATTCAGGTATTTTACAACAACGAATTGCAAAAAGAAACCGCAGTAAACAATTCCAGTCCTTTTTCTTTTTTCGCTGTAAGTATTTCTGATGCAGGTGCATTAGGTGTATTGGTGAATGATACTTATAAAACAGGAATGATTAGTTCCCCTACTTTTAACAATAATTGGTTGTACTTAGGAGCAAGCACAAATACTGCTGGTACGGTTACTGCCTCTAACTTATCTCCAATGGCATTGGTTGAGTATAGAAATAAGTCGTATACAGAAACTGAATTAAAGGCTATTAAAAGTGGTGATATTATTGATGGAGATGCCGATTATTTAGAGTTATCGTTTGATTTTGCGCAAGAAAAAGGAAATAGAGCCTTGTCGAAAACATTGGCTGGTAAAAACAATTATTTAGTTTTTATGGACGAAGCTTCTATAAACCGTTCAGAAATAATGAACTATTCAAAACAATATAAGTATGAATACCAAGCTACAACGGCCCGTTATAATCCTAAAGAAGGTAGTAATTTATATGAATTAAATGTGATTGATCCTATGACCGAAGTTGATTTTGAAATGAAAGATCGATTTGGTTTTGTAGGAAATATTGTCATTCCTTGCGATAATTCTATTGGTGCTTGGACAGGAACAATTACAAGAATGGATGGCCGTAAGACAGATCCTTTCAAAAAAGAAATTACCGCTAGTAATTTTGATAACGAAAACAAAGTATTTGTAGTAGACGGATTAATTCCTGGTAAATATAAAGTGAAAATTACCAATGAAAATGATACCAGTATCTACGACGATATTTCAGATATAGATATTACAGAAGGCTGGGCAACATACGATTTTGAATATAGAGCACCTTTGTCTATTGAATTGAATGCATACCAAGTGAAAGAAGATAAAGTTACCACTCCGTTAGAAGATTTAGTGGAAAGTGATTTCAATCTTTTACAAAAAGCATGTGATACTGATTTTTATGTGATAAAAGAAGGTGCCACAGTACTACTTCAAGCAAGTGTTTTTGAACAATATGGAGATCAAAAGTGTATGATACCTGAAGCAACCGTTACTTTTACGGGTGGATTATTAAAATTAGCAGACGGAGATATTTCTACAGATGTAACAACAGATGGTGACGGACATGCGGTATTATACTCTTTTGTGGCTCCTCCTAATTTTATAGCTCCACACACCAAAGACTTTACAATTCAAGCCATCAAAGACAATAGTAATATCATTACAACCATAAAAGGCTTAGTAACAGGAATAAGAATGAATAACAGTGATTTTACCATTGCAGATCCTATTATAAACTTCGTATTACATGATCCTCCTGGAGATGGTAGTAGTGTTACACTAAGCAAAGGCACCAAATCTACTAATACTGTTAAAGTGAATACTTCTCTAGGGTATACGGGTACATTTGGCAGTCAATTAGGAGTAGAGTTTAAACAAAACTATATTACTACTGTTTTAGGTGTAGGTACTTCT
This sequence comes from uncultured Tenacibaculum sp., assembly GCA_947498055.1. Lineage (GTDB taxonomy): Bacteria > Bacteroidota > Bacteroidia > Flavobacteriales > Flavobacteriaceae > Polaribacter. The sequence continues at coordinate 50,934 of CANMJA010000025.1, read as the reverse complement.
ATTAAAGGTACAGAGATAACGTCTACAACTGGAGTTAATGCTGAATATAGTTTTTTAGGAACCAATAATGTAAGTTTTGCTACAGAAATTGAAAATAATATAGAATATAAAACTTCTTCTGAAGGAGTGTTAGTAGGTAGAGAATCTGATCGATTTATTGGTACAGGATATTTAATCACTGTTGGTTCTGGAGAATCTGTAGCATATGATACTGATAATTGCCAAGTAACTTATAACACAAATGCCAAAGTAGTTAACAATAAAATAGATAACTCTTTTGCCCATTCGTATTATGATATTAAAAATAAGATTATTCCGAATTTGTTCAAATCGATAGCGAATGAAAGCGATGATAAAAAAATGCAGTCTTATGAAAACTCTATAAGAAAATGGAGTGCTGCTTTAATTAATAATGATTTCGTTTTAGGCTTATTTAAAAGATCTGATTATGCATATTTAAAAGAACATGAATTTCTCTCTGAATTGGACCAAAAGTTAGATGCATATGATAAAAGCAAATATGATTGGAATAATTACAAGAAATTTAAAAACTTTACAGACGTTAGAAGTTTTGATGGTAGTGGTAGTATTACCGAAAGCATCACAAAAGCAAATACGCATACGAATGGTGGCGATTTTCAATCTACCTATGATTTTGGATATAAAACTAAGGTGAAAATTGGCACTGGTCCCTTAAGTTCTGAATTTGAATATAGCAGTATTATTAATACAGTAATGGGAGCCAGTTTTGAAATAGGTAATGAAGATACTAAATTAATAGAATATACCTTATCAGATGATGAACCAGGAGATCGTTTTTCTTTACAAATAAAACGTGATCCGAATTATGGAGTACCTATTTTTAAAACCTTAGCAGGACAAAGTTCTTGTCCGGCAGAAAGAGGCACACAAATTAGAACAGGTGTAGAAATTGCCGCTGAAAAAAACATCGCAAATGGATTAGCAGGGCAAACATTAGAATACCATGTAAAACTAAGAAATACACAAACTGCAGATGATGCAGGTATTCCTAAAACCTATGAACTTTCTCTTTCTAAAGAAAGTAACCCTCTTGGAGCCATTGTTTCTGTATCTGGTCAAGCGATCAATGAGATTCCTGCATCCTATTGGTTTGGTCCAGACGAAGACTCGCCTAGCGGAGTCAAACAAGAATATGATGTGATTGTACAAATTACCATGCCAGATACTGAAACAGATTCGTATGTGGAGTATAAAGATTTAGAATTGTTATTTGCAGTAGAATGTGAAGACCGTAGCGACATTTTATTAGATTATACTCATAATGCTAGTATCTATGAAGATGCAGGAGTTAAAAGTATTGATGCCTTATATTTGACAGCGCAGTTTTATGGTCCTTGTATTAAAAATACAACGATGAACAGCCCTCAAGAAAAATGGGTAATCAATCAATCAAATAATGATATTCAAGATTTTATATTTACACTTTCTGGAGTAACCATAGAAGAGGATGAAGTAATACTTCCAGATAGTTTAACTGCAATAGAAATTGAATATGCATTGGCAGATAATAACACGCCTAATTTATTAAAAACAATCACTGCAGAAGAATTAAAAGGTATGTACAGCGATGCTCACAATGCCTTTAAAGCGTCTGTAGATGTAAAAGCATTGGTAGATGGTGCATATGGTTTTAGAATAGTACCTGTATGTGGAACAGGAGTGGAAACTTGGAGACGAAACACCCCTACTCCTTATGTATATGGAAACATCTCTAGAACAGCACCTCTATTATTAGGAACAAGTCCTACAGAAGGCGGAATTTTAACCGATGGCGCTATTACGGCGGTTTATAGCAAAGCCTTAGACCCTACGACACTTACTGCTTCAAACGTTTCATTAAGAGGTACTTTAGGTGGTTTGCCTAAAAAATTAGTGTCGGTAGAATTTAACCTACCAACAGATATTATTACAGTACCTCACGGAGATTTCTTAAATCTTTCGGGCGCTCATACGATAGAATTTTGGGTAAATCCGTCTGCATATCCGTTAAGTGAAACCGTGAATCTATTTAAAAAAGGAACTAACTACGGTATAGGGTTACATACAAATGGAAAACTAACCTATAAAGAAGGTTCTGGTGGCTATATTTCTGCAACTTTACCACTTAATCAATGGACCCATGTAGCTATGCTATATGATGGTGATAGTACCGTGAATTTTTACTTTAATGGTACTTTGGTACACTCGGATACAGGTTATCATGTATCTGGTGAAAATGCTCAATTAAATACCGAAGATTTGGTAATCGGTGGTGCTAACAACCTAAATGAAGGATATGTAGGATTATTAGATGAACTACGTATTTGGAATAAAGCACGTTCTCACAGTCAAATTGTTTCTTTTAGTGATAAACAATTATTAGGAAACGAAGAGGAATTGAGAGCATATTATGTATTTGATAATATTGCTTTAATAAAAGATGGGTTTCAAGAAGCTATTAGAGATTACACAAATAATACTAGTGGTAGTACTGAAAATGGTGTTTCTTGGATTGAAGGTGATTTTGCCGCGCCATTATCAATAGAGTACTTAGTGCAAGATATTCCTATTGAGGTGAACACTAATGTGGATAACAATAAGGTTATTATTACTCCTATAAATTTTCAAGAGTATTTTTTAGAAGGTGCTAAATTAACGGCAATATTGAATAACAATGCTATAAAGGGTGTAGATGGTAATGTGATAGACGGACATAGTTGGTCGTTTACCATTAATAAGAATAATACGAATTGGGACAAAGCCAATATAAATGCTTCGCAACAAGTAGGTACTACCACCAATTTTTCTGCAACGCTAAAAAATAATGGAGGTACAGATGCTACTTTTGAGTTACAAGCTTTACCAGAATGGTTAACGTGTACAAACGTTACCGTTGGGGATAAGAAAACTATTGAAGCTGGTTTTGAAAAGACCTTTCATTTTACTACTTCGGCGTATTTAAACAAAGGAGAGTATTACAATAATATTGGTGTAATTACCTACAATACAACTGAAGGTGAAGCTGTAAAAACTGGATATGAATATTTTGAACTCACCTTAGATGTGAATTGTGAAACACCCAATTATGAGTTTAATGCGTCTAATTATCCTGAGAAAAAAGAATTTACAGGAATAGTAAACATTGCCGGTGAACTATCAGAAGATACAAACGATGTTATTGTTGCTTATTTCAATAATGAAATTAGAGGAAAAGGTCGTGTTTCTATGATTAGTGGTCAACCAGTTATTTTAATAGATGTCTTCTACAATGATGGAGAATCGGGTGATTTATCTTTTCATGTTTGGGATGATTCGCATTGTAAGGAATATATTGGTTTACAGCATACGTTTACCATAGGTGATACATCTTATGCAGGAAATATTAGTAGCCCTGTACTATTTGAAACTGGAGATACTGTTGTAAAACGAATTCCTTTACTACAAGGGTACCAATGGGTTAGTTTTAATTCTGTAAACAATCCTACAACAACATTTTTAGATATTCATCGTATAAAAGGTATGGAAGAAGGTGACGAAATTAAGGAACTATCTGGAAACAAACTCACTACATTCTCGGCTACTGGTGAGGCAAATGGAACGTTAACACAATTGGATTATACAAAAGGATATCGAGTAAAATCGGTAAGCGATAAGTTAATGTTAATTCAAGGTACCGATGCTCCTATTGACACCAACATTGCTATCAATGGTTATTATCAATCTCAACACATCGGTTATATTCCGAATGTAATGTTTAGTACATCATATGCTTTACGCTCTTTGTCGAATAATTTTTCTATAAATGACAAAATTTCTGGTAGAGAAGGTCATGCACAATATACTGCTAAAGGTTGGAAAGGTACATTAACACACCTAATTCCAAACAAATCGTATGATATTAAAATGACGAATCCAAGTACGTTAAATTATTCTGGAGTTGTAACTTCAAATAATTTGGCATCAAGAACGGTATCTTTTAAAAATGCAAAATTTGAGAGTTTTAATAAAGATGTATTAGATACTAAGTATTTAAAAGATGCCAAGGTAAGAGGTATTCAGGTGGATGCTACAAAATACCCATTTATCATGTCTCTTACTGCTAAAATCGTTTCAGAGGATTTAGATATGGATAAAGAATATATGGTTGTTGCCGAATCAAATGGAGAATATAAAGGAATAGCGAAAGCTGTGAAACAAGGAGATGCTTTCGTTTATTTTATGACTATTTACGGAACCTACAGAGAAGATATCCGTTTTAAAGTTATTTCTGATGATGAAACTTTTGCTGTAAACAATACGTTGTCTTTTTCTAAAAATCAATTTATTGGTACTATAGAAAATGCGCATCCTTTATATGTATCAGATTCAGATCAAGCAGATACAAGCAGAAGTGTTTTAACTATCGATAGAAACCCTGTTGGTGAAATAGCAACTGTTCATATGCAACCTATAATTACAGATAATTATACGTTACATCTATTTAGTCTCAATGGTACTAAAATTGCCACATTATTTACTGGCGAATTACGAGAAAATGAGCGTACATCTATAACTTTAGACAGATCTAAAGACGCACATCTAAAAAAAGTACCTAATGGCATCTATTTATGTCGTTTAGAAGGTGCTAATAGTAGTACTGTATTAAAATTGATCTTTAAATAAATCATTAGATTAATAATCATAAAAACCACCTTATTACGAGGTGGTTTTTTTATACTTTAAATACTCATAACTTAATTTCGGCTATTTTTCATAACTTTTTTAAACTTCAAAAAACAAGTTATAAAATAATTGGTAATTCTATTTAGAGTAACGTAACTCCTTAGCTTTAATAGTATAATCCCATGCCTTTTCACCATCTGCATTATAAATGGTAAGGGTAAATACTCTATTTTTTCTAGCTCCAGTAATATTCACAATACCAAAGTTACGATCGTAAAAAGTTTTGTCTTTAACTATATACGAATTGTTTTCATTTTTAGGCTTATGAGCACCAGATGTTAATGGTGAACATGTAATGTCTATCAACGGATATGCATCTTGCCTATCTAGTTTAGAAATTTCTGTGTGGTGTCTATCTCCCGTAAAAAATAATACTCCTTCTATCTGATTTTCATGTAAACGATTTAACAACATTTCTCGTTCTTCTTTATAAATGGCATAGTTTTCATATAAAGCAACATCACTTACAACTTGTCCGCCAGTTACAACAATTTTAAATGCAGCCTTACTGGAAGCTAATGCATTTATTAGCCAATCGATTTGTTTTTTTCCAAAATAAGATTTATCCTTATTTTTAAGTTCATTAGCATCTCTATGATATCTATTGTCTAAAAGAAAAAATTCAACATCGTTCCATAAAAATTGTCCTGTAATACCTCCATTTCCCACTGCATTGGTATTTAAATTTCCCCAATAATCATTAAACAATTTTTCAGTTATTTTTTTATTTACATAAGAAGAATTAGAATCGTTAGGTCCATAATCATGATCGTCCCATATAGCATAATGATGCACACTAGCCAGTAAAGGTTGTAATTCTGGAAGACTTCTGGTTTCACTGTAACGATGATTCAATCCTCTTTCTGTAAGAAAATCTGGAACACGTAAATATACATTGTCTCCTAACCATACCATAAAATTAGGATCCTTTTTTAAAATACTATTAAAAATTTGATACGAACTTCCATAAGGTTTTCCTGGTCGATCATCTTTAGCTTCATTCATATAAAAACAAGATCCTATTGCAAAACTAAATGGTGGAGGATCCATACGATATTGCCAAAGTTGAAGTGATTCAAATTCTAAATTATAATCAAATGTAACTGGTTTATCATTAACCAAAACTTCATAGGTGTACTTTTCACCGTAATTTAAAGGTCCTGGATATATTTTAGCGATATATTTTTTTTCTTGTTTTGTAAATACAGGAGCAGTAGTACTCGTTTCTCCTTTTGTATTGGTATATTTTATAACAATTTTTGCTTCTTCTTTTGTTTGTAACCAAACTAAAACCTCTCTAAAATCTGAGTATCCTAACATGGGGCCAGATTTTATTAAATCTTTTTGGGCATGACTAAGAATTGAACTTATAAAAAGAATTGCAGTAAAAAAAATAGTTTTTGTTTTCATACGAACAAAAATCTAAAAAAAAGATAGACTTGATATTACGAAATGATTAATTTAAATACGATTTTAAGTTTTAATATTTATAACCGTGATTTCAATTTGTATCCAATAGTTAAAATGAGTTGTTTTAAAATTAGAATGTCACATCAAATGATTTTTCAGACTAAAAAGAAGAAAAATGGTGTCGAGATATTATATAATTCTTCGATATATCTCTTTATAGTCGACACTCATGCTAAAAATCAATGATTTAAAAATTAATTATGCTCATCATAATAATCATAGAAGTCGGGTTATAAGGTAAAAAACTTTCATTTTTAAGAATGAAAGTTTTTTTGGTTGTATTTAAAACTTGTTTAACTTAAAATTTGAGCTGTATGATCTTTCGTTTTCACTTTAGCAATAACTTCTTCAATAACACCATTTTCGTCAATCACAAAAGTTGTTCTATGAATTCCATCATACTCTTTACCCATAAACTTTTTAGGCCCCCAAATACCAAAAGCATTAATTACTGTTTTATCTTCATCTGCCAATAGAGGAAAAGGTAATTCATGCTTATTTATCCAATTTTGTTGACGCTTAGCACTATCAGCACTAGCTCCTAAAATAGCATATCCTTTCTCTAAAAAAGTTTCATAGTTATCTCGTAAATTACAAGCTTCAGCAGTACAACCAGGTGTACTCGCTTTCGGGTAAAAGAATAAAACTAATTTTTTACCAGAATAATCAGAAAGTTTAATCGTATTTCCTGCCTGGTCTTTAGCCTCAAAGTCAGGTGCTTTATCTCCTATTTTTAATGTAGTCATAATTCGTATTTTTGTTAAGTAAAAATACTCAAAAATGACCAAAGCAGAAAAAGTTCAGTTCGTAATTGATACTTTAGAACAATTATATCCAGAAACCCCTATTCCTTTAGATCATAAAGATCCTTATACATTATTAATAGCTGTATTAATGTCTGCACAAAGTACCGATGAACGTGTAAATAAAATTACACCTTTATTATTTAAAGTAGCAGATAATCCGTACGATATGGTAAAACTTACTGTAGATGAGATTAGAGATATTATAAAACCAGTAGGTTTATCTCCAATGAAATCAAAAGGAATTCATGGATTATCTAAAATACTAATAGATAAACATAATGGAGAAGTACCTGTTAGTTTTGAAGATTTAGAAGAATTACCTGCTGTAGGACATAAAACTGCTAGTGTTGTTATGGCACAGGCTTTTAATGTACCAGCTTTTCCTGTAGATACACATATACATCGTTTAATGTATCGTTGGAATCTTACAAATGGTAAAAATGTAAATCAAACAGAAAAAGATGCGAAGCGTTTATTTCCTAAAGAATTATGGAATAAACTTCATTTACAAATTATATATTATGGTAGAGAATACTCACCTGCTAGAGGATGGAAATTAGAAAATGATCGTATTACTAGTAAAATTGGTAGAAGAACGGTGATAGAAGATTATTACAAGAAAAATAAATAATAAAAAAGCTTCGATTTTATCGAAGCTTTCAGAGATTTAATTCAAATTCAATTCAATTAAAACATTTGGTCTAGTCCTTATTATTTGTAAAGATTTCGAAAAGTTTAATATAAATTGTACTGTCTTTTGTTTTGGGTTCATCTCATAATTAGATGATTTTTCTGAGTATTTTTTTGGCATATAGTTATTTTATTTTAGGATAACAACTAACAAACGCTCTAAAACACTTTTTATTATTAATGAACTAAAATTATTTTATTTTGTTCAATTACTTTTCTTAAATTTATTAATGCATAACGCATTCTACCTAAAGCAGTATTTATACTTACTCCTGTATTTTCTGAAATTTCATTAAAGCTCATGTTCATATACATTCGCATTTTTAAAACCTCTTTTTGTTCACTTGGTAATTCTTCTATTAAATTTCGAACATCAGACAATACTTGATCTTTAATAATTCTTCTTTCTGCATTTAAAGAATCATCACTAAGTATAGAAAAGATATCAAAATCGTCCGAATTATTAAATAAAGGCATTCTATTATTTTTTCTAAAATAATCGATTACTAAATTATGAGAAATTCTCATTACCCATGGTAAAAATTTACCTTCTTCATTATAAGCACCTCTTTTAAGAGTCTTAATTACCTTAATAAAAGTATCTTGAAAAACGTCTTCTGCAACATCTTTATCTTGCACTTTGCTGTAAATAAAACTAAAAATTCTTTGCTGATGCCTTTTTACTAAAAGTTCTAGAGCGAACTCTTTACCATTAATATAATCTTTAACTAAAACGCTATCGTCATAAACTTTTCGTTGCATAATATTACTTTTTTATGAAGAAATTATTTCTTCGATTAGGGAATCTTAATAATTTAAAAAAGTAATTTTATGCTATAAGCTTTTCGTTTTGTTTATAATTATTTGACAAATATGGTTGTTTTTAAATATAAAAACAAATTTTACTTCTATTTATTTATAATTTCCAATTTGATTTTTATTTTTAAAAACTAGTAATACATCGTTTTTAATTTGATTATTTTTGAAACTTATTTTTTATATATGAAGAAAGATCTTTCCACTATAAATCCAAAAGAAAACATCATAATTAAAGGTGCAGCATTGCATAATCTTAAAAATATTGATGTTGTTATTCCTAGAAACAAACTAGTAGTAATTACAGGTTTATCTGGTTCTGGAAAATCTTCCTTAGCTTTCGATACATTGTATGCAGAAGGGCAAAGAAGGTATGTAGAGAGTTTATCTTCTTATGCGCGTCAGTTTTTAGGAAAATTACACAAACCTAAAGTAGATTATATTAAAGGAATTGCTCCTGCTATTGCCATAGAGCAAAAAGTAAACTCTACTAACCCAAGATCAACTGTTGGTACGTCTACTGAAATTTATGATTATATAAAATTATTATATGCTAGAATAGGAAAAACCTACTCTCCTATTTCTGGTAATGAAGTGAAAAAACACACTGTTACAGATGTTATTAATCATATCAAATCTTTAGCTGATAAAACTAAATTACTACTCCTAGCTCCCGTAACCATTTCTGAAGAAAGAGATTTAGAAACTGTTTTAAAAGTACTTACACAACAAGGATATGCCAGAATAAAGTATAAAAACAAAGTGTATCGAATAGAAAAATTTCCTGTAAAAGATTTTGATACGACTACTTTTGAATTGGTTATTGATAGAGTAATTATTGATTCTAATGAAGATTTTTACAATCGGTTAGCCGATGCGGTGCAAACCGCTTTTTTTGAAGGCAAAGGCATTTGTTCTATTGAAAATTTAGAAACGGAAAAAACTATTTTATTTAGTAATAAATTTGAATTAGATGGACTCACTTTTTTAGAGCCAAATTTGCATTTATTTAGTTTTAACAATCCATATGGTGCTTGTCCTACTTGTGAAGGATATGGTAGTGTTATTGGTATTGATGAAAATTTAGTCATTCCTAATACTGGCTTATCTATTTATGAAAATGCTATATTTCCTTTTAAAACAGATTCTTTTAAAAGATATAAAGAAGAATTAATACTACACGCTTCTGAGTTTGATATTCCTATTCATAAACCTTGGTTTCAACTTACAGAAAAACAGCAAGAATTAGTATGGACTGGTACAAATAAATTTAAGGGAATACAGCAACTATTTAGTGAATTAGAAGAAAAAAGCTACAAAATTCAAAATCGTGTAATGCTTTCTCGCTATCGTGGTAAAACAACCTGTAACGAGTGTGAAGGAAAACGTCTTCGTAAAGAAGCTAACTATGTGAAAATATTTGAAAAAACTATTTCCGATTTAGTTAATTTACCTTTAGATGAATTAACCGTGTTTTTTGGAAATATTGTGTTAAATAAGTATGACCAAAAAATTGCACAAAGATTGCTTACAGAAATTAACAATCGATTACAATTTTTAACGAATGTTGGTTTAAGCTATTTAACCTTAAATAGAACTTCTAATACTCTTTCTGGAGGAGAAAGTCAACGTATTAACTTAGCAACTTCTTTAGGTAGTTCTTTAGTAGGATCTATGTATATTTTAGATGAACCAAGTATTGGCTTACATCCTAAAGATACTGAAAAACTAATTACCGTTTTAAAAGATTTAAGAGATTTAGGCAATACCGTAATTGTTGTTGAACATGATGAAGATATCATGAAAGAAGCCGATTATATTATTGATATTGGTCCAGAAGCTGGTACTTATGGTGGTGAAGTGGTTGCTGAAGGTAATTTTAAAGAGATTTTAGCATCTACTACATTAACTGCAAAATATTTATCGGAAACTTTAAAAATTAAAATCCCTGAAAAAAGAAGAAAAACAACAAACTTTATAAAAGTTATAGGGGCTAGAGAAAATAATTTAAAAAACATAGATGTTACTTTTCCTCTTAACAACTTAACGGTTATTACTGGAGTCTCTGGTAGTGGTAAAAGTACACTTGTAAAAAAAATATTATATCCAATAATGCAAAAAAAATTAATTGGATATGGCGATAAAATAGGCCAGCATACTTCCGTAGAAGGAAGTTATGAAAACTTAAAACATATTGAGTTTATAGACCAAAACCCTATTGGAAGATCTTCAAGATCTAACCCTGTTACCTATATAAAAGCATATGATGAAATAAGAAAATTACTTGCTAGTCAAAAATTATCAAAAATAAGAAACTACCAGCCTAAGCATTTCTCTTTTAATGTAGAAGGAGGTCGTTGTGAAGTTTGTAAAGGAGAAGGAGAAGTTACTATTGAAATGCAATTTATGGCAGATGTGCATTTACAATGTGAGCAATGCCATGGAAAACGTTTTAAAAAAGAAGTTTTAGAAGTTCATTTTTGTAATAAAAACATCGACGACATACTAAATCTAACTATAGAGGATGCTATTGCTTTTTTTACAGATAATGAAGTAAAAAAAATAGCTAGTAGATTAAAACCATTACAAGATGTTGGTTTAGGATATGTAAAACTAGGTCAATCTTCCTCTACTCTATCTGGTGGAGAAGCACAAAGAATTAAATTAGCTTCTTTTTTAGTTAAAGGAAATACGAAAGAAAAAGCATTATTTATTTTTGATGAGCCTACTACTGGATTACATTTTCATGATATTAATAAACTATTGGCTTCTTTTAACGCCTTAATAGACAAAGGACACTCTATTATTGTTATTGAACATAATATTGATTTAATAAAGTGTGCCGATTATATTATTGATTTAGGTATTGAAGGAGGAAAAAATGGTGGGAATTTAATTTTTCAAGGAACTCCAGAAGAATTAACCAAACAAAAAAAATCTCAAACAGCATTTTTTGTTAAAGAAAAATTAAATATCTAAAAAATCACCCTAAAATATATTAATCTTTTAAAAAAAAGTTAAAAATTTAATTGCATAGATTAACTAGTTTACAGTCACATAGGAAATAAATACTGTTTTTTATTAAAAAAAAAGTTAAAAAAATGAAAAAATATTTATACATTACTGTAAAATTTTAACATTATGACAATGCTACCACCTACAAAAGGTAGATTATTAATCGCAGAACCTTCTATTTTAAATGACGACTCGTTTAAAAGAGCAATTATTTTATTAACCGAACACACTCCTCAAAGTTCGGTAGGTTTTATATTAAATAGACCACTACAGTATGTTTTGGAAGATTTAATACCAGATGTAAATTGTAATTTTACTATTTACCAAGGCGGCCCTGTAGAACAGGATAATTTATACTTTATTCATAAAGTACCTCATTTACTAAAAGATAGTGTTGAGGTAGCTAATGGCATTTATTGGGGAGGCAATTTTAATGCTTTAAAACAATTATTAGTTGATGATTTAATAAAACCAACAGATATTCGGTTTTTCTTAGGATATTCTGGTTGGGGTACCAATCAACTAAAAGAAGAATTAAGCACTCAATCTTGGTTTATTACAGAGAATGATTTTAAAAATGTATTAGCCGAAGATGAAGAAGCTATATGGAAAAACAAGCTTTTACAAAAAGGTGGCGAATATAAAATTTGGGCTAATGCTCCTGCCGATATTCAAATGAATTAATTAATTCTCCAAGGTGGGTTTATTCTATTTTCTCCACCATAAAATAGAATTAATTGATTACCATCTACATCTTTTAATCTGGCTTCTCTCCATAACCAACTTTTATCTGTTGGTAATTCTTCAAATGCAATTCCTTTTTTTAATAAACCCTCAACATATGCATCTATGTTTTTATTTTCAAAATACACATAAACACCATTTCCTTTAGGAAGTTCCTCTACTAAATGAATAGAAAAAGTAGCGTCTCCTTCTATACATTTAAATCTTGCATAATGTGGTAATGATTTAACGATTAATTGCAACCCTAATTTTTCGTAAAATGCTATCGCTTTCGATACATTTATGGAAGGTACTGTAACTTGATTTAAATTCATATTATCTAATTTTTTGATTAAAGTTTAGCATAGTAACTTTACTTGATTCCTATGTAAGGGTTTTAACCACCATTGACATCTTTTCATTTATTTGTTTTTCAAATACTTAAAAACCATAATTTCTATCTTCTTTGCTTTGATGCAAATATTTCGACTATCGCTCAGTACAAGAAAGCAAAAATCAAGACCGATGCTCCATTAATTCTCTTTACAAGGAAAATAGTAAAGTATTCTATTTAATTGCAACGAAATTTACAAATACTATTACTACTCAAAATATATTTTTAATTATTAAAAACTATAAAAGTATTAGGCTTATTTATCATTAAAAAAAATAAAGCATCATGTAATAATTTTAGCTTCCTGATAAATTTATAAGAAATCTCTCCCTTTTATTTATATTAGCAGAAAAATTAACTAAATATGATTATTAAAAAAATTCTACCTTTCTTCATCTTTTTATCCATTATTTCTTGTGAAACCTCTAAACCCAAACATACTGAGATTGCAGAAGAAGAAATTCCTGAATGTAAAATAATGATTGTTTTAGGTGATGATAGAAGTGGCTCTTCTCAAAGCATTCAAAAATTAAATAAAGAAGACTACAAATCTATTATTAATGTAATTAATGAAAACGGAAGCGGTTATTTTTCTTCTACCATATTAGGAAATCCTGCTCCTAATTCCAAAGAAATTTTCAGATTAAAAGTAAGTCCTTTAAAACCATATAAAAACATTTTAACTTCTGAACATCCAACTTTATCTGAACGTGCTAAACAAAAAAAGTATACAGATAAAATAAAAGCTAAAAATGAAAAAATAAAAAAGAAGAATGCTTCTAGATTAAATACTTTTTTATCTAAAACTGTACAAAATTCTATTTTAGGTTACAAACCATACAAAGGAAATGACATTACCAATATTGATTTGGCTTTTGAACACATAAATAAACTTTTAAAAGAACCAAAAGTAGACGATTACGATAAAATTATGGTCGTATTATTTACAGACGGAGTTAACGAACCAAAAAAATCTGGTAGAATTAAAAAAATTAAGAATAAACTAGAATTACCAGATAATGCTGAATTATTTTTAATTGGTTGGAAAGACACTAGCGTTTTTGAAGGCCTAGAAATGAATCAATTTGAAGGAAAAGAAGGTTTTTTCAGTTATATGGAAGACTTTGAATGCTTATAATAAAATAAAAACTACTATACAATGATTATTAATTGGGAAAAACCATCTACAGACGAATCTGAAGATCTTTTTACTATATCTGATGAACTAGCTTCAAGAGCTAATTCTTCTTCTAAAAGAGCAAGAGATACTTTTGAAATTGTAAAACCAGATGAAGAAAAATTAAATCAATGGGACAAAATTATGTCTAATGCTTATGTAGTACCTTTTACTATTGCATTTGTTGTTATCTGTATTTTAGAATATTACTTTAGTAGAGAAATTTATAGAGATATTTTACCACAAGCTCCTTGGGTTATAGGAATAGGAATTATTTTTATTTCTATAGTTATTGCCGAGTTAATGGTAGGCTTGTTAAGCTCACATACTAGAAACAAACGTTTTTTTGAAGAAAAAAAAGTGGCTTCTAATTCTTCAAAACCAGATTCAGATATAAGAGATCGTATTCTTAGAGATGTAAAAGGGCAGTTTTTCTTTGGTTTTATTTTATTTGTTGCCATCGGAGTTGCTATCTTCTATTTTTCAAAAGAACGTGTAGCTAGAGAAATATCTGCCGGTATTAGAGAATCTGCTTTTGGTATTCAAGATGTATTACCTGTTCTTTTTTATGTTTTAGAAGTATTAGCTGGTTTATTTGTTTTTTATCTATTTAAAAGATCTGTATTGGCCTTTAAAAATTATAGAAACAGAAAAAAATATAGTAAAGAAGTTGAAATTTCTAGGTCTAACACAAGTGAATCTTGTAAATATTTTGATGACGCAGAAAAGAAAGGTTATAATACTTTTTTAGATGATGTTAGTAATAATATTCATCTTGGATTTTACAGAAACAAACATCAAAACACCAATCAACAATATTTAAACTATGTAAATGAACCTGAAAAAGAATTACAAACTTTTACTGCAAAATTTAAAGATGCTAGTGGTTTAGCTCTACAAGTTACCGTAGATGCCTTAACAGAATATAAATTTAAAGAAAGTAAAACTAGTAATGTAGAAGGGGAAATTGAAATGACTTTTAATTCTTACCCAGAAGATCAAATTAAACAATTTAGAATTACTTATTTCGATAAAAACAATAAAGAAAAACAAGTAGAAGAAATTTCTGGTAATTATTCTTTAAACAATACTAGTTTGTATGAAATAATTTTGAAATAGTTTTTATCGTATTAATAAACCAAAATGGAAAATCTTTCTACAAAAAAAATAGAATATGATAATGGCGGATATGTTTTAATAGATGAACTAAATGATAAAAATCACGGATGGTGGATTTCCTTTGATGCTGATAACTCTAAAAAGTGGGAAAGACATTATTTGTATGGAAAGAAAAATGGTCCAGAAAGAGAATGGTATACAAATGGACAATTAAAATCCGAGTGTAACTATTATGACGATAAATTAAATGGACTCTGGAAAACGTGGTACTCTAATGGTCAATTAAAAAACGATTCATATTTTATTAATGGAGAACAATCACACTATTCTCGTTGGTATAATATGCAAGGAAAGTTAATTGCAGAATGCCGAATTAACAATAATAAAAAAGATGGAACTGAAATTGCTCAAATTATAATTAATGAAGAAACCTATGAAACATCATTAGCTATTATTAATCATGAATTAGGTGAATTTAAGGGTTATAAAGAAATAAATGAACTGGAAGAATAAGAATACTGTTAACACTATATGCTTAATCGAAAAAAGTTATCTATTTACGAAGTCATCAAATATAAAATTTGGTGTTTTTTACAAAAAAGATAAAAGCTAAATATTATATTTAGTTTAGGTATCAACTTATCACCTGCCTTATATTTAACGATATAATCATTAAAAAACAATACTTGTTTGATATCAAATATAGAAATAGTAGCCTTAAAATTCACCTCAAACCTAAAGGAGTTGAATTATTCGAATCTGACTTAAATACTGAATAAAAAGTAATAGAGTTATTTGACTCCTGTCAACTATTGGAAAGTATAATTTATTCAAAAGGATAGGAGTTTTTATTGAATAAACATGTACTAATCAAGCTCTATCAAATAGACAAACAATCAAGGTAGGAGTTAAGGCTTCATAAGCAACTAAAAAAGATGCATTGATAACATCTCGATATAATTTTTCTTTCTTCTAGTCCGAAAAATCACTCGATGTGACATTTTAGGGTTAAAACAACTTATTTACCATTGAATGCAAATAGAAATCAGGCTACAACAAGAAGAAACTAAAAAATAAATTTAACCTTAAATGGTTTTAAAATAATGGATTTTTGAATCGTAATTTCATATAAAAACTTACCAAGTAATGAACAAACCTATCGTTTTCTATGAAAATTAGAGATGAGTTATACAAAATAACGAACAATAAATTCTATTTCTCTATTCGAAAATAAGGCGTTTTCACTCACTTTTTTCAATTATTTCTACAATTATAAATTTAATCTTATTATTATTTCTATTTTCTATTATTTTAGCTAAAAATAATTTTATGACTTATTTAATTGTAGCAGCAGTAGTTGTTTTGTGTTTCTTTTATGGAGTTTCTGTGTATAATGGTTTGGTTAGAAAAAAGACGGAAATGGAAGAAGGATGGAGTAGTATCGACGTTTTTCTAAAAAAACGATACGACTTAATTCCGAATTTAATGGAAACTGTAAAAGGATATGCTAGCCATGAAAAAGAATTATTCGAGAACATTACGAAAGCACGAAATTTAGCACAAAATGCTTCTTCTGTTAATGAACAAGGACAAGCAGAAAGTGCTTTAAAAAATTCTATGATGAATCTTTTTGCTATCGCAGAAAACTACCCTGAATTAAAAGCAAATCAAAATTTTAGTGAACTACAAAATGAATTAACTTCTTTAGAAGAAGAAATAGAAATGGCCCGTAGATATTATAATGGAACGGTTAAAGAAAATAATATTTCTATTGAAAGTTTCCCTTCTAATATTATTGCGAATATGTTTACTTTTAAGAAAGGAGAATTCTTTGAAATTAGTAATTCTGCAGAAAGAGAAACAGTGAAAATTTCTTTCTAAACCTTTATTTATGAAACGGAATGTATATGCCACTTACGATGTATTTCCTAGCGCTAAAGGAGCTTCAACCCATATTAAAGAAATGATTTTAGAAGCTTCCAATCATTGCGATGAACTTCAGTTATTTTGTTTAAGAGGAAATAACTCTTTACCTGCTGTACAAACAGATGGAACTATTTTTATTAAACGTTATTACAACGAAGAAAAAATGAATTACTTAGAAAAAGCATCTCTATTTTCTAAGCAACTTTATGTAGATATTCAAAAAAACAAAGAAAGCATACAAATAGGACATTTTAGAGATGTTTGGAGTGGTATGGGTTTGGTAATGGAACCTACTATAAAAACAATATTTGAAGTTAATGCATTAACTTCTTTAGAGTTACCCTATAGATACCAAAACTTAACACCTTCTTTTTTACAAAAATTAAGAAATTTAGAATCTCAATGTCTAAATAAATCTGATGTTATTATAACTCCATCTAACGTTACTAAAGAATATTTAATAAACGAATATGGTATTCCTAAAGAAAAAATAACACACATTCCTAATGGAGCTCATATTCCTAACACCTTTGAAAAACCTGAAGATGCTCCAAATCAATATATTATTTATTTCGGAGCTATTCAACCTTGGCAAGGAGTAGATGTATTACTAAAAGCAATGACGTATTTAGAAGACTTTAAAGAATTAAAATTAGTTATTTGTTTATCTGTAAAAGAAAGAGCTTTTAAACCATTTAAAAAGCTAGTAGAAAAATTAAACTTACAAAAACGCGTTATAATAAAATCTAAATTAAAAAAGACCGAATTGTATAACTACATTCATTTTGCAGAAGCCTCTATAGCGCCTTTAAAAGCTTGTGATAGAAACATAGTACAAGGTTGTTCTCCTTTAAAAGTACTCGAAACAATGGCGTGCAAAACTGCTTTAATAGCTTCAGAATTGCCTGTGGTTAACGAGTTAGTTTCTGAAAAAGAAGCCTTACTTTTTGAACCAGATAGAGAGCAAGATTTAGCTAGATGTATTCGTTTTATATTAGATACTCCAGAAAAAAAACTGGAATATGTTACAAATGCATTTCAAAAAGTGCTAGATCACTTTCTTTGGAATACGCAAAAAGAGAAATTAAAAAAAGTATATGAAGATTTAATTACCACAAATGAATAGACAAGGAAATGTTTTAGATAAAGAACAATATACTGGAGCTCCTATAGAAAGAGCACATTTACATAGAGGTTTTAACTCTAAAAAAACTCCTATAAAATGGATACGGTTTTTTAGAGCCTGTGTATTACAACGTGAGGTAGCGGAAGAGAAAAAGAGTGAAAAAATCAAAAAAATATGGAAAAACTTTTTCATATACTCTGCCATGATTATCATTTCTAACTTTTTGGTTTTTCCTTTATTTCCATTTGCCAAACCTATACTTCCATTTTTATTTTTCTCTATTTTTATTTTCTTAATTATTGCTATTGTTACTAATTATAGAAGCAATAGTAAGTTTAGTAAAAACTTTACAGAAGGATTCGACTTTTTTGCCGATTATTTTTCTGCTTTTTTTACACTTATTGAAGAAGATTTACAACCACAATCTAGAATAGCTTTAGATGCCAACTTAAAAAACACCATTTCTAAAGAAAATTTTGTACAAAAAGAAACATACGAAAGCGATACTTATGGTTTCGTTTCTGGAAAGCAAAACTTTTATGAAAGAGCTATTAGTAAGGGTTCTTGTTTTTTTAACGATGGTTCATTAGTTTCTTTTCAATTTACAGAAAAAATTAGAGAGCGAATTGTAAACAAAAGAGGACGTATAAGTGGTAAAAGAAAAACGAAATATAAATTTAAATCGGTATATCCTTTTACTTTAAAAATGAAAATACCAAAAGCAACTTATAGTTTAAATGCTTCTATTGATAGGAATCTTGTCAATTTGGTAGAAGAAGATGCTTTTTATGTTTTTAAAACGATTAGAAAATTTGATATAAAAAAAGAAAATCCAAACGAATACAATCCTCATGATTCTAGTAGTATTACAGCTTTTGCTGTAGATTATTTTTCTTTAGAAGTAATTAATTTAATAAACACTTGTTACAGTTGTGTAATACCAAGAACTTAATATTATGGAAGAGACAAAACATTGTGAAGAGTTTACAGGGTTATTTATAGTTAGAAATTGTGAAAATGTAGCTGTTAAAAACTGTGCTAAGTGTAATAAAAACATTTGTAACACACATGCTTTTAATGCTGAAAATATATTTACGCATGTAGATAGTTACAAAACCTATAAAGAAAACAAATCTATAGTATGTATTAGTTGTTTTACAGAATTAGATGCACGACTTACAGATAAAATTGAATTGTATTCTAAAGATAGAGCTATATGGAGAAGAAAAATGATAGAACGATTTCATGAAGAATACCCATACATGCTTTTTATGGCAAATGATTACGGTTCTTTATTTGACACAAATAATAATACATTTTTTCACGAAGACACCGATGATGGATCTTATTTTGATAGCTAGTTGATGAAAATTTTAATGATAACTCAAAACTATCCTCCAAACAAAGGAGGTATGGCTGTTTCTTGCAATCGTATTGTTCGTAATTTCAGAAAAAAAGACATCGAAGTACATGTCGTACATTTTACCAATAGAAAGAAAAAATTTCATACAGAAACTACTGTAAAAGGAAGCTACTCTTCCATTCCTATTCAAAACTCAGAAGAGTTTACGCTTTATTTAGCAGGCGATTTCATCATGCAACTTCCTTTTATAAAACAAATCACACATATTGCTGCTTTTGGAGGAAACTTGCCTTTAAATATAGCTCCTGTTTTATCTAAATGGACCTCTATTCCTTTAATTACTCATATTAGAGGAAATGATTTTGATGAAGGGATTTTCTCTAAAAAAAGAGAAAACCTACTGTATGCACTTCACAATTCTAGCTATATTTTTACTGTTACTAGCGAAAAGAAAGAAAAAATTGAACGAATGGTGTCCCATAAAGGAACTCATTTTACGCCCAATGGAATTACTACAGAATTATGGAAACCTTCTGCTAGTCATTTACAAAGAATAGAAAATCTTAAGGCTTCTTTTAATAATAAAAAACCAATTGCCATAGTAGGACAATTAAAAGTGAAAAAAGGAATTTTAAATTTTTCTGAAACCTTTGCTAAATTTCCTTATAAAGATGAATATGTGATTTGTATGATAGGTGATGTAGATGAAGAAACAAAACAGTACATTGCTAATTTAGATATCCATGTACAGTTTTATCCTTTTGCCAATCAACAAGAGCTACTAATATTTTATAATGCTATAAATATAGTTGCTATTCCTTCTTTTTACGATGGAATGCCAAATGTTTTGCTAGAAGCTGGCGCTACCAATAATTTAGTTATTGGAGCAAGCGTAGGAGGAATAAAAGATGTGATAGATGATACTAAAGATGGTTTTTTATACAATCCTTTACAACCAAATGAATTATTAGATGTATTACTTAAAGTACATAGAATGAATACTTCTATGAAAAAAGAAATTGCTTCTAATTTATATCACAAAATAACTACTATATATACCGAAGAAAACGAAATAATAAACTACTTAAATTTTTTAAAATCATGAGAAATACATATCTAATATTTATTTTATCCCTTTTTTTATGGACTAGTTGTAAAACCAACACAAAAGATAATTCTAGTTTAAATGCAACTAGTACTGAAGTTTCTACTTCCAATAAAACAGATAACAATACTAACATAAATAATCTAGATGTTAGTATTACCACTTCTTCTGGTAGTTTACTTGGCGGATTTAATTTGAGTCCCATAAAAATTGTTGCCGATAATGTAAACTACACACATAAAAGTAAGCCTAACAAACATAAATTTTATGCTAATGGGCAAATGAAATATGAAGTAAAATTTAAAGAAAGTGGCTTAAAGTTACGCGATAAAAACTCTAATTTATTATGGAAAGTAAAAATATACCCTGATAAAATAAAAGTATCTAACAACGAAGAAAACACGAATGCTTTTGTAATTAAATCTTACGAAAATAAAATTAAGGTAAAGCGAAATGAAGAAGAACTTTATAAGGTTAAATTAAAAGGCACTACTGTTGTTGTAAACGAAAAAGAGGCTTATACGTTATCTTCTAAACAAACTAATTATGCGTTTGCTATTTTAGCAATAGAAGAAATACCTAATGAGCATAAACTATTTTTAATTGCAGAATTATTAAATAAAATCTAATGTTTTTATTTTATGCGTATGGTGCCGGATTAGGACATTTAAATAGAATTAATAACTTTATTTATACACAAAAAATACCTTTAGAAGAATGCGTTATTTTAACGAATTCTTCTTTTGTTAGTTATCTACCTAAACCAATTACTGTAATACATAAAAAAGAAGTCTTTTTTAGAAATAAAAGTACTTGTAATACCTTTATAGAAAACTACATTAAAACACATCGTATTTCCACATTGGTAGTTGATGTATTTCCTGCTGGGTTTTATGGCGAATTTGAAGAAGGTTTTCACCATTTCCAAAATGTTACTACCTTATTATTGGCTAGAATTTTAAAAGATGTTTATTTTAAAATATACACTATTCCTAAATATGATAAAATATACAGTATCGAAGAAGGAGTTGCTTTAGAATATTATTCTGCAGAAGAAAAAATTCCTTTTCATCTTGAAATAAAACCTACTTCAAGTAAGAAAAATGATTCTAAACAGTGCAAAAAACCTTTCTTTTTAATTATGCACTCCTCTCCTATTGAGGAAGTTTTATTATTATACAAACAAGCATTGTTATATAGAACCAATGAAGATATATACATCTATACTTTTGTAAATAGCTTGCCAATATATTTAGAAAAAAACACCTATTTAATCAAAGAAGAAAAAACTTCTGATTTTTTACTAGAAAATGCAGATAAAATATTTACTGGTTGTGGTTTCAATAGTATTTTAGAAACCAAAAAATATAGAAGAAAACAGTATATAATTCCTTTTAAAAGAAGATACGACGATCAATTTAAAAGGAAATATATACTGGATTCTAAAAACTTCTAGTTTTATTTTTTAGTAGTTGTTAAACTTTTATAAATAGTTTCACGAATACCTTCTCCTGTAATAAACCAATCTCCATATTTCTTATCATCGTATTCTTTAGTAATAGAAGTGTCTGTTTTTACTTCTTCTAAAGTTTTTCCCATCGCTATTTTAGCTTTTACAGTATTTCTTAAAGCAACTAACATATTTTTATAAGCTGTTAATTCTTTTTTGTTAGACAATGCTCTATGACCCGGAATAATAACTGTGTCATCATCTGCCATTAATAAGGCTTTTTCAGCAGAAGCTATGTAACCATCTATACTTCCTCCACTATTTAAATCTATATATGGATATTTATCCTGAAAATAGGTATCTCCCATGTGAATTACATTACTTTTCGTAAAATAAATATGTGCATCACCATCTGTATGCGCATTATGTACGTGAGATATTAATACATCTTCATCGTTAAAATGGATCATCATATCTTCTGTAAAAGTAATTATTGGCAATGCTGCTTTAGGTGATGCAGGTCTTGTTTTTCCTCTAACAACAGTTTCTACACTCATACGTTTTCTTACATTTTTATGAGAAACAATAACGGCTCCTTCTTTACTCATGTTCTCGTTTCCTCCTGTATGATCGCCATGCCAATGCGTATTTATTAAATATTTGACAGGCTTATTTGTTATCTCTTTAATTGCCTTTAAAATTTTAGGTGTTAGTTTTGCAAATTGATCATCAATCATAAAAACTCCATCTTTACCTATAAACAATCCTATGTTACCACCTTGCCCTTCTAGCATGTAGATACTTTCTGTTATTTTTGTTGATTTAATAGTTACTTCTTTCTTTTGAGAAAAAATGTTTGTTGCAACTAGAATTAAAAGAACTGTAAAAAAATTTTTAGTTATTTTCATTTTTTTATTGATTTATACATTTTATAGTGTAGACCCACTTTATTAACAATAAATGAGTCTCCTATTATTTTGAATTCATTTTTTTGGTAAAATACCAACGCATTCTCACGCGCATTACACCACAAAAAATTTATTCCCCGTTTTTCTAACTCTTTGGTCGCATAATTAAGTAATAACTTTCCATAACCTTTACCTCTAGATGTTAAAGAAGTTGCCATTCCTCTTAATTGGTATTGTTCTTCCTTTAATTCAGGTATATTATTTTTCATAAAAGTTCCAACACAAACCAATTCTTCAAAGTCATAAACTCCTAAATGAAAGGTTTTTATATCTAAATCTCCTTTAAATTCAAAAGGTAAATCAATTCCTTTTCGCAAAACTTCTTTTCGTAAAAAATAGGTGTCTTTTGCTGTTATTTTTTTTACTAAAACCATTATTTTTAACTAAATTTTTTTTATGAATATTATTTTTAAAACCATTCCTAAAGAACAACTTTTAAATATTCTTCCATTACTAAAAATAGTAAACACAAAAACTCCTGCTAATTTACTAGAAGAACGTGTTTTAGAAATGGGAAATTACCAAAATTATGAATGTGTTGCTGCATTTGATGGTGAAAAAATGATTGGCATTTGTGGTTTATGGTATAGCACAAGGCATTATATTGGTAAAAGTGTAGAGCCAGATCATGTAATTATTTTAGAAGACTACCGAGGAAAAAAGATAGGGAAACGTTTTTTTGCATGGATTTATGAATATACAAAATCTAAAGGATGCGAGGCAATGGAATTAAACACCTATACAGGAAACCAAAAATCTCATAAATTTTATTACAATGAAGGTTTTAATATCTATGCTTTTCATTTTCTGAAAGTTATGCGTAAAGACAAAAAATTTTATTGATTTTTTTCTAAAAACAGTTGTAGAATCTAAAAATGTTCGTATATTTGCAACCGCAATACCAAAGGCGAGAGTAGCTCAGTTGGTAGAGCGTCAGCCTTCCAAGCTGAATGTCGCCGGTTCGAACCCGGTCTCTCGCTCAAAAAAAACCGAAACTTTTAAGTTTCGGTTTTTTATTTTTATATGTTTTTCAATTTATCTCCAAAAAACAATAAACCACCAATAATACATCCCATCACAATAATCATTGTATTATGATTATGTAACACACCAGGTCTTAAAAACAAAGTAATAACATACCCTCCTATTGCTCCTCCTAAATGTGCAGAATGTCCTATATTCCCTAATTGCTTTTTCATTCCATAAATAGAATATAATAAATAACCAATTCCAAAAAGATATCCCGGTATAGGAATCGGTAAAGGAAACATCATCAGTTTCATATTTGGATATAACATTATTGCTGAAAACACTACTCCAGAAACCGCACCAGATGCTCCAACTGCAGAATAATAAGGTTCTTTTTTATGTTGACTTAACGAATAAATACTTCCTGCTAATAAACTTCCGAAATAAATGACTAAAAAATTGATTCCGCTAAAACCACTCATTACATAATCTCCAAATAAATATAACGCGTACATATTAAACCCTAAATGCATCCAATCTGCATGTAAAAAACCAGAAGTCAACATTCTCAATTTTTCACCATTTAGTATTTTACCTACTTGAAATTTATACGTATTAAAAAAAGGTAAATCATTAAAACCTTTTAAAGAAGCTAATACATTAGCCAAAATTAAAAACAAAATTATTCTATTCATAGTTTATGTAATTACATAACAAACTTAACAAAAAGTTTTCTATACTTCTATTTTATAATTTAATGCGATATTTGCAAAAATTATGACACCATGAAGTTAGTTTCATTTATTATAGTATATCCTCTCATTTGGTTTTTCTCTCACTTACCAATGAAATTATTATATATTTTTTCTGATTTCTTATTTATTATTGTTTATTACTTAGTAGGTTATAGAAAAAAGGTTGTTTATAACAATTTAAAACTTGCTTTTCCTGAAAAAACGGAAGAAGAACTACAAGCATTGACGAAAAAAAATATAAAGCATTTTTGCGATTTTATAGTAGAAAGTATTAAAGCTTTTTCTTTATCTGAAAAACAAGCAGCTAAACGTTACAAATTTACCAATCCCGAACTTTTAAATACAATAGCTAAAAAAAAGCAGAATATTATTTTAACTGGTTGCCATCATAATAATTGGGAATGGTCTGTTTCTATGCCATTAGTTTCTGAAATTCAAATTTTTGGGACTTACAAGGAAATTAAAAATCCTTATTTTAATGATTTAATGAAAAAATCTAGAACCAAGTTTGGTTTAATTGCCTCAAAAGCTCAAGAGACGATTCCTAACATGCTTCATAATTTAAAAAATAAAGTTCCTGGTGCTTATATTTTACTTAGTGACCAAAATCCAGAACTACACAAAACCTACCATTGGTCTACTTTTTTTGGTGTAAAAGTACCTGTACATAGTGGTGCAGAAATGCTTGCCTCTAAATTTGATATGGCGATTATTAATTATGCTACAAAAAAAATAAAAAGAGGTTACTATGAAACTACTTTTGAACTTTTAACCATAAACCCCAAATCTCATGAAAAATATGAGTTAACAGATAAATATATAGCACTTACTGAAAAAAATATAAGAGAGCAACCAGAATTTTACTTATGGACGCATAAACGTTTTAAGCATAAAAATAATTATGTTTTATGGTTAGAGAAGTATAAAAAATAATATACTAACTTTATACCATTATCGTTTTCTATTATTTACACAAATTGTTATAAAAAAGCAACAATGCTAGTTCGGTAGAAAAAATAAAATTATTAATTTACAGCTACTTTAAAATCATTTTTAATGTTAAAACTAGGAGTGTTTTTTTCTACTTTACTTTTCTTTTTCACTTCCGTTCAATCTCAAGAAAAAGTAGACACTATTACCAGTTTACCTTTAAAAAAAGTAGACCGTTTTATTAAAATACAAGAAAAATACTACAACCTTGGAAATTTTAAAATTTTTAAAACATATACAGATTCTATACTAACATTTGCTAAAAAACATCACTTAAAAGAAGTTGAAATAGATGCCCTTATTAAATTAGGCGTTTATTACAAAAAAACAAATGCGTACGAACAATCTTTACCTTTTTATTTAGAAGCTTTAGAACTTTCAAAAGAATTAAATGAAAAACATAAAAAACAAACTTCTATATTAATAAATTTAGGTAATTTATATAACCAAATTGGCTATAGTAACAAAGCGACAAATGCATTTAATCAAGCCATTCAATTTATAGATCAATTTAATGGAGCAGATGAATATAAATTTGCAATTTATATTGGTTTGTCTAAATCTTCATCAGCAAATAAAAACTTTAAAGCTTCTTTAATTTTTTTAGAAAAGGCTAAAGAAATAGGTAAAACCCTACAAAGAAATGATATGCTTATTACTACTTATAATGCTATAGGAAGTAATTATTTGCAATTAAAAAAATATGAGAAATCATTAGCTTATAGTAACAAAGCAAAAGCACTTTTTACCAACAAAAGTTCTATAGAAAATAATGTATTAACTCTTTATACTAAAGGTGCTTCTTTGGTAGGTTTAAAAAAATACGAAGACGCTGTTTTTCCTTTACAAATGGCACAATCAATGGCATTCACAAACAATTATTTAAAAATTCAAATGAATACTCATCAACAATTGGCTAGGGCATTTGAAAAACTTGGTAATTTAGGAAAAGCTAATGCACAACAAAAAGGTTATATACATACCCAAAAAAAATATCTTTTATCGTTATCTAAAGCCAAAAGATTGGAAGTGGAAAAAGATCTTTTAAACAAAGAAGAGCTTCTCAAAAAAGAAGAAAAATCTAAATGGACTTCTATTCTAGTAGGCGTTTCTATAATTACCTTTTTATTAATCTTATTGTTTGTTTATATTAAAAAGAAAAAACAAATACAATTAGAAAGCAATCAATTAAAAGAAGATCAATTATTATTAAAAGATGAAAATGAAGCTCTTAAATCAAAAATATATAAGCTTTCTCAAAGAAAAGCATCTATTTCTGTAGAATCAAATAAAGCGAGTAACAGTATTAAAAAATCTAATTTAACGCAAGAAGAAAAAGATAAATATGTTCAGCATATATTAGAATATATGGAAAAAGAAAAACCATATTTAGATCATGAAATTAAACAATCTTTCCTTGCTGAAAAACTAGGTATGAGTGTGCATTTATTTTCTGAAGTGTTAAATGTTTGTTTTGAAAAAAATTTTAATAGTTTTATTAACTTATACCGTGTAGATAGAGCCAAGCAATTGATGAAAAACCCTAAATACAAACACTACAAAGTACTTGCTATTGGTTATGAATCTGGTTTTCCTAGTAAAACTTCTTTTAATAGAGTATTTAAAAAATTGGTAGAGCAAACCCCTTCACAATATCGTCAAAAACAATTGGTATAAGACTTTACAATATATACTATTACTATCCTATTCCAACTTTAAGATTGTTCTTTTCATAATAAACATACCTTTAACTTGTTCCAAATTATAATTTGAACCGTTTTTAATATTATTCTTAGCTATTTTTATAAATAATTGAAAAAATAAAATTAAAAAATAGGGTATTGTATATTTTTTATCACTCTTATCATCACCTATTTTATAATGTTTATTTTCTTATTAGTTACACAACATATACTAGAAGGTTTTTTCATGATATGAATTAGGAATAATTATAGTAAGAATACTAAAAATTGAGTACATGATAAATTGCAAACAAAAAAAGCAAAAACGAAAAAAAATAATTGAAAACATTCTTATTCCTATTGCAGTTATAGGAAGTTTTATAGGTTATGGTTGCATTGTGATTTTTGCAAATAAAACTGTATTTATTGCTTTTACAATAACCATAATAGTGATTATAATGATGATACTTATCATTAGAGAAAGCAAAAAGTAAATCTCCCCAAAAAAGGTACTAAAAAATGAATAAAACAGAGAAATTTATCACCGAAATTAAAGCTATTAAAGAGCAGTTAAATATGCTCCAAAATAAATATGCTGAATTGTATACAGACTATGAAGGTGATGCGTTTGATAATCAAACTAAATATGCATCGGAATTTGAAAACCTAACACTGCAATTAACACATGAATTATCGAGTCAAATTAGCTTTAGTGTTTCAAATTTACAAGCACTTTCAAAACTCATAAATTTCAGAAAAAAACATACCGAATTTAATAGTGAAGAGTTAATTCTCATAATAGATAAAAACAGAAATATTAAAGAGAAAATAGAAATAGTAAAAACTAAGAAAACTAAAAACATAGATGAGATAAAGACTGAATGGAATCGCATTTTTAAAAATATAGGTTATGAAAAACTTTGTGAGAAGCTACGATTAAAAACATCTTAAAAATAAATTCAAGCTATAATAGAATGAACAACATCATAAACATCCAAATCGTTAAAAACAGTAAAGGAGGTCATGAAGATTTATTGTTTGAAATTCCTGAGTTAAATATTCATAAAGAATTGGATACTTATTATTTTACATTAGCTATAGAAACTAAAAAACAATGCTATCAAAATAAACATGCAGTAGTAGAACTTATCTCTTTTTGGAAGAAAAAAATAACAGAAATGAACAATGGGGATGTTATTTATTTACCTATTGATTTTTCAGATCAATATACTGGTTGTTTAAAAGTAGAAAAAGGCAATAGTTTAAAATTAACTTATGGGTATTCTATGCAAGAAGGACACAGCATAAATCCAATGAATCCAATTTATTTTTACAAGACTGTAACCGATTTTAAAACAGAGTATGAAAAATCATTAATTGCAAACCAACTAGCATTTATAAAATGCTTAACAACACTAATTGTTCAATTAAACAAAGTATAAAAAAATGTGTCATTGATTTTTTTAATGTTGATAAAACTCAAAATGAAAATATACGAATTACAGCAAGGCATCGTAATCACCAATTTTTTAACAGCTGCAGATGGCGGAAGTTTATTATTTAACTGTTTAACAAAACAACATAAAGAATTTGATTTACTTTTTACCCAATATTCAATTCTTGATTATCTTAAACCAGAAATGTTACCTGGTAGAATATATTTCAATGAAAAAATTATCGATTTAAAATCTAAGGAAGAAAAAATTATTCTGAAAGCAATAAAAAAATTTACAATAACTCAAGAGCTAAAAAAAATGAATATTGAATCTTATTTAAAAGATACTTTTAAACATTTATGTGTATTTTTTGAATCCGAAGCCGCCATAGAATTTAAAAAGAAAGTAGACAATAGCATAGAACAATAATTATAGGATGAAAAATTTAAGAAAAATAATAGCCGAATTTAGGATAAATAATAATGAAAAAATTCTAGATCATTACAAGTTTGTAACTAATGGAAAAACTGGATATGGAGAAGCTTTTGACCTTAATTATTGGAACAGAAAAGACTTAGTTTTCGAATTGTATAATAGTTATGACAAAACAGATAGACCCTTGCTAAAATGGATACTGAAAGAAGAATTAAAAGGTTTTGAAGTTGACTTACCAGTATATCTGCTAGATATTGCTTCTTTCATGCTATATAAAAACATGGAAATAAATGATGTGTATAGTTTATATGATGCCAAGTTTGGAGCAGGCAGCGATCATCAAGCAATTATTGACATAGAGTTAATATTTGGTATTGAAATTGAAAAAACTAAAGAATTCCTTAGAACAGAGCCAACGAACCAAATAGTTAATAGCGAAATTTTATCAACGATAGCTAATTATCAAAATAACCCCAATGCTATATTTAAGACTAGAGATGAATACATTACATTTTATGAAACTATAAAAATTAAAAACATACAAGAAGATATTCTTTATTTTGAAAAGGAAGTAAGAATATAAATAAACGAAATAAGAAAATACAATGTGTAGATACGGAATGACAATATACAAACCACACTTGGCTTGTTTTACTTGTAGAAAAACTTTTAAAAGAAAACTACTTAAAGATATTGTTGATGGATATAACAAAAACACTAATGAGACACCTGCAAGATGTCCAGAATGTAACGGTATAATGGCTGATATGGGATTAGACTTTGAATCTCCCAAGAAAAATGACATGAAAGCTTGGAAACATATAGAAATGCTTTATAAAGTAGACATAACATTCCATTCTTGCGGATGTACAGGCCCAGGATATATACCAAAAGATAAAGAAGAATTAATTGCGTATTTTTTGAGAATTAAAGATATTTATTTAAAACACCAGCACTTTTGGGCAAGAAGAAAAGAAAAACCAGAAACGCAAAGTGATATAGCCAAAGACAAATATCAAAATAGAGAATTTCTGTACCAAATTCCTAAAGAAATAAAAAAAGGAACAAAAAACAAACCAGAATACGATGCCAATAAAGCACAAAGATATTGGGGTAAAAAAATTGCTGATATTCAACAAAAAATTAAAACAATAACGAATACTATATAATCACTTTTTACTAAAACTAAAAGCTAAACACAATTATTAAATAGGTACATAATAATGAAAAAAACAATACTAAAAATGTGTTTAAAATGCAAAAATGAACAAGAAGTTAGTATATTCAGAAAAACGGAAAGCTTAACAGTTAATCATAACAAAACACTTAAGGTAAAATGTCCGAAATGTTCTAATATAAAATTCGCTATTAGTTACAAAAAATTAGTTCCTTTAGATTTTGAACTACTTAAAGAATGGTCATTACATCAAAATCTATTTTTAATGCCACAAGATGAAGAACTATTTTTTAGCAGATGAACCATACTTAGATATCATTTTACAAGTTCTTGACATTGTAAATACTCTTGAAACAAAAAGAAATGTATTGTTAGTGGCACTTTGTATTATTGTTTATGATAATACAATTGAAAGCAACCTAAAGAAAGATAATAATTTAAAAAACAGAGTAATTAAGGAATTAAAGAAAAGACAAATTAAAATTGGCAGAATATGCTGTAGATAACTATATACAAGAAGTTGTTTACCCTTTGTTAGCGATAAAAAAAAGCTAAAACAATGAATAAGACAGATGAATTTATCACTAAAACAAAAGTTCTTAAAAATTCCATCGATTTACTTAATCAATTTTTTCAAATATTAGGAGAATTTAATCCTGCAGTAATAGACATAAAAATTTCTTCTAAAGAGAAAATAGATGTAGAAACTGTTACTGCTAACTATCCAAAAGAATTTTATAATGTAAAAACCGTAAAAATTGATAATATAGAAGATCAATTAACAGAAAATTTCGATTGGGTAAAAGCACATATAATACAATATGGAGCAGCAGATTTTCTTAAAAAGCCTCACAATTCTTTCAATAAAAATTGTTTTGACAAACTATTAGATAATATTCGGTTACAGGTACTAAGCTATAGCAAAAATTATAACAACAAAGGTATAGAAGTTTTGGCAGACTCTAGAGATGGTTCATATTATAGAGATCTATTGATACATGGAGAAAATAAATCGCTCTTAATCTATTTTGCGAACGTTATTCATTAAAAACAAAACATCGTGAAATTTTAAAAATATTTATTTCACAAAATTAGAGTTATTTTTCATCAGTTAAACTTTATCAATTTTAAAACTACATACAAAAGACTCAATATCCATCCACACTAAAGATGCAAATTGATTATCTGAAATTCAAAAAAATCATTCAATCTATTACAAACCGTAAATAGTTATAAAGCTCTAAAATTCTTAGGAAATTAATTATACTTCAAAATGGCAATAGCATAATTTTATACAAAAACAGGAAATTAAGAAGTGCCAATTTATAAGTTGCTACTCTTGCACAATAAATTTATTCAATATTCGCGTCAGAAAAACAATAAAACTAGAAAATATGATTATAATTTATGTAAAGAATATTTTTGAACCTATACATACAGCAATACCTGAAAATATAGAATGTCCTAATTGTAGTAAAAAAAACACTTTAGAAATTACGGTATATCAAAAACATATAGAAACAGGGCTTTCTTATAAAGTAACAAAAAAATTAAGCGGTACTGCTTTTTGTACAAATTGTAATACAGATATAGCCAATGTACAATGGTCTAAAAAAATTGAGACTGCTTTTAATAAATTGAAAGAACAATCTAAAATTGAGAAACCTTATGTAAAATGGAGCAAATCATTTAAATTATTACTTGGTTTTTTAGGTATTGCTTTTACATCTATAGGAATCTATATCTACATCTTATTCGCTAGTAATAAAGCAAAACAACATTTTTTTGAAAATCCTAGCGCTAATAACAAAATTCTCGTTTCGCATAGTGTAAGAGAAAATTACAGCAAAACAGAGGATTACGGAAATAGTTGGGCAGTTATTCGCAAGATAAAAGGAGATACAATAGTTATTCAATTTCATAAAGAAAGAGTACTTTTAGAAGAAATATCCAATTCAAAAGCTCCCAAAAGTGTCTATAATGGATTAACTTATAAAATCAAAAAAAACGAATTTAGAGAAAAAAAACGTGTTACTCAATACCACAAAAAAAATGGTTTAGGTCTAAGTTTTGGTTATATCTGGAATTTTGAAAAAGAATAAGTCATGAGTTTAAAACAAGAACGAAAGAATAATATTTACGTACAAAATAATATGTATGAAGGTAAAAACTCTAAAAGCGTTTATAAAGGATTAAAATCTTCTTTATTTCTATTAGCTTGCATGTTGTTTCTTGGATGGTTTTTTCATCAAAATATATTAGAATATAAAAAAGGTTTAGCAACATCAAGTATTTTATATTGGTTATATACTATTTTCGGAATACATATATTATCAATATTATACGGTCTGCTTTGCTCATTAATCCTTTTTATTGGTATTTGGGATATAAAACGATTAAAAAAGATAAAAAAAAATCTAAAAGAGTTATAGATATTATGTAATAAAATATAACTAAGATCATAAATAATGACTAAAAATAAATTACGGAAAATAAAAATAGCTAATGATACTTATTTATGGAAAGTAAATCATTCTCATTTAGAGAATTTCACATACTCTAAATATGTAGAAAAGGTAGTTGTTTATCTAGAAGGACACAAGAAATCCCCGCTTAGATTATTATTTAGAGAAGAAGACAATTTAGCACTAAAAAAAGACCTTAAAAAAGAAAAATGGTGTGTAGGATATCCAGATACTGGAGTGATATGGTTATATACTTATAAGCCTCCACTTCCTAACAATGAATCGTACCCTATAGAACAACAAAAAACTATTTACATAAATTTAAACAGACCTGCAGTTATAGCTAAGTTTATAACATATTTTACAAAAACGCAGTGGAAACCAAAGAAAAATGAAAAACCACTTATTATTGAAAATGCATTAAAATTCCTTGAAATAATTAAGTTACCTAAAGGATATAAATAAAAAACGGTAAAATGAAATTTTGGTTAGAAGAAAAAAATGTATGAGTTCGAAGGCGCTTTTGCTGTTTGAAAGGGAAATGAAAAAGGACTATTCTTATCTATGGATAAAGAAGATAAAGTGCTACCCTAAATAATATATTTAGGAGGACTTACTTTAAAAAAATATACTGAAATTTTAAAAATTATAACTTTATTACAGTATCATAAATATTTAATGTCTAGAATACAGTTAACCAATACTAAACAAAGCAAACAAATAGATAGTTTACGAAACTATCTAGAAAAACAAGGATGGACTATACTTAATGAAGTGGAAAGGCATTTCAAAGGAAATCCAAGATGGCTTATAAATGATGATATACCTAATTTAATATACTCTTGGTCTATTCAAAGAAGTACTAATCACAAGCCTATATGGTTAGATTTTATTGCTTGGTATGATTATATAACATATGAAACATATATTAACGACTGTTCACATTGTATAATTAGACATACTAAAATTCAATTAAATTTCAGTAGAGATAAAAGCTTACAAAATTCTACCAAAAAGAAAATATGGGAAGATACTTTAATAACTTTTTTGGGAGAAATAAGTAAAACTGAAAAACACTTTAATTATTAATTAACCAACACATTCAGGAATGATTCGATTTTTCCCTGCATGAAAATTTCATAAAATAATTTAATTTCGATCGATTTCGATCGATTTTGGCACATGCCAATTAAAAAAACTTTTTGGTATTTGTTAAAAAAAGAAATAGATTAGGAAAAGCTTAAAGAAAAACTACTACCGGCTTGGAGCCGGTAGATTTGGGAACTGACTTTAAGTCGGCTTAAGATTCACCTATTTCAAAATAAGCTATGAGATGTCTTCCTGTAATGCCACACTATACAAAAACAGAAAATATATCAAACTAAAGGCAAGGGATTTTCTCCCATTCCCCGAAGGAGACATTAAAAAATTTCAATCCTGTTTTTGAATTTCAGAACAGAGTTAAAAAATTGAAGAAATATATTGATTTACCCAAAAGATACCAAATCGCTGACAATGATAAAAACACGAAAATTATAGTTTTTACAAACTTTTTTTAAACACTTGAAGATACATTACTTAATGGTAATTCCTGTTTGCGATATTCCGAAGGCGTTAACCCTACTAATTTTTTAAATACCCGATTAAATGATGTTTTACTAGGAAAACCAGCTTCATAACCAATAGCTAATATCTTATAATGAGCATATTTTGAATTTTTTATTAACTGCTTAGCCATATCTACCCTGTAAATATTAATAAAGCTACTAAAGTTCTTTTCAAAACAAACGTTTAAAACTTCAGAAAAAAGATGTACACTCATATTAAGCTCTTCTGCTAAAGTAGATTGTTTCATTTCACTATCAAGGTAAGGTTTTTCTTTCTCCATGTAATCTGCAATTTGTTCTATATATTTATTTTGTTCTTCTACAGTTAATGATGTTTTTTTAGATTTTTCTTTATGAGTACTAGTTAATGAATTCGTTGTTTTTGTCTTTGCATATTTTAATATTTTAATTTTCAAGGCTTCGTTTTCATTGGTTAATAAAATTCTAGCTTCGTTTAATTGATACGTTTCTAACTCTAGTTGCTTGCGCTTCCTTTTATATATAAACAAAAGCACTACTAAAATAGTGATGATACCAATACTTATAAAAATTAAAAACCATTTAGATTTGCTTTCTTGTACAAGCTGTTCTTCGGACTTGGATAACTCTTTTTCTACCTCTAGTCGTTTCGCTTTTGAAAGAGAATTCAAATACTTTTCTCTAGTGTGTATATATCCCTTTTGTTCCATATTTGCTTTTTCTAGATTTCCTGCTTTTTCAAAGGCTCTTGCTAATTGCTTATGAGCATCCATTTCTATTTTCAAAAAATCATTGGTTAAAGCTATCCCTTGTGATAATTGTAAAGGAACAATAGCATCGTTGTATCTTTTAAGCCCAACTAATGAAGCTCCTAAAAGATAAAGACTTAATGTTCTTCGTTCTACTGATTGTTCGTGAGTATATAATTTTTCTGCTTTTTCGCTATGTTTTAAAGCATTTTGATATTGTTTTAATTCTAAATAATTCTCGGCCATTTCATTAAGCGTATTAATGACCATATCATCACGTTTAAGTTTTTCTCCTATTTCTTTAGCTTGTTGTAAAAATTCTAAAGCAGTTTTAAAATTCTTTTTAGCTGTAGCAACATCCGATAACCCTGTATAAACTGCCATTCTATACTCAAGGGGTCCACCATAATCTTCAATATATTCCAGAGCAGTTTTAAATGATTTTTCTGCTTTATCATACGAGCCTATTTGATTATAAAGATTCCCTAAGTTGTTTAAAATTACCGTCTCTTTTTTGTATGCCTCTGAAATGTTTTTTGTTATTTCTAAGGCACTAAGGTAATAGG
Source organism: uncultured Tenacibaculum sp. (assembly GCA_947498055.1). Lineage (GTDB taxonomy): Bacteria > Bacteroidota > Bacteroidia > Flavobacteriales > Flavobacteriaceae > Polaribacter. The sequence goes on along the minus strand of CANMJA010000025.1, from coordinate 15,233 downwards.
TTATACCCTTATCAAAAGTCCCAAGCGTTGCATAATACATGCCTAATCTTACGTTAGCATCAATTTCATATTCTTTAAATTGATTTGCTTTGGCGATTGTTAAAATAGAGTCTGTATATATTTTAAAATCATTGAAATTACCAAGTTTATAAGACTTGCTTTGAAGTTTTGTTAGTTCTTCAAGCTTTTTTTTGACGGGAATAGTGTTTTTATCTATTTGAGAAAATAATGTGATAGAATAAAAAAAGATAAGTATATAAAAATATTTTAGCATCAAAATAGTTCTTTAACAAATGCTAAATTTAATATTATTTTTTGGGTGTATTTATCGGTTAATGATATTTAGGGTTAATTAGTCTTGAAAGTCAACTACACTGTAATCTATATATTCATGTTCTAAATAGTGTTTTAGCTCTTGAAATTCTTTCCACAGATTGAAGAAATATATTGTACTATATATACCGTCATCTTCAAATTCAACACTCATATTGGGCATTTCACTTTTGTTTTTATTTTGTCTAAAATCCCATGTTTGGTTAAATTATTTTGTTTTTTATGTCTAATTCAAAAAAACTCCTTTTTAATGTATTGGGTATATCCAATCATTATACTTTATGAGGGGCTTATTTATATTCATATTTCATTTAAACTATCTAAAAATTTATGAAGCCTATCTTTCCAGTCTTGTAATTGTTTTTTGTTGCTCTAAAGGATAAGGTTCATTGTTCAGAAGTGGTGGTTTATATTTAGATAACCAAATTATTCCACTTTCTGGATATCCTACACACCACTTTTCTTTTTCGACATTCTTCTTTAGTGGTATGTTATCCTCTTCTCTAAAGGATAGTTGAAGGGGTGATTTTTTATAACCTTCTAAATAAATAATGACTTTCTCTGCACACTTTGAATATTCAAATTCAGACAAATGATAGTGTTTTCGATTCCATAGATAGGTTTCGTTAGCTACTTTTATTTTTCTTAACTTGGTTTTCATTAATGTCTATAGTATAATAGTATTAGCTTTTTACCGTATTTCATTTTCCATAATTCTGCGAAGTAGCAATAACCATTTTCAAATTCAGCATATTCTTTTTGGTGTTCCCAGTGATTGATGTGATGTTTTATGCTCTCAGTTAATTTATTTATTGCCTCTTGTTCTATCCAGTCTAATTGGTTTCTCTCAGAATGAACAGCTATTTGGATAGTTTCATTATTGATGAGTTCTAAAACCTCTTCTTCGTTTAAATTCTTGATTTTTGTTCGAGAAATGGTGGTTTCTTTGTAAATACGGTTTGTTTTCTGGTCGATAAAGTATTTTTCAGTGCTACTATTCATATTGATTTTGAGGTTTCTTATTTTTCTTTTTGTGCTTCCATATAGTGTTTATATGGTTCAAATGCTTCTTCAACAGCGCCTTCTAAAAGCATCATTACAGCATAAGAGATACAATCTATCCAATTGGCTAATTGTTCTATCTGCTGTGCTGTGATAAGGTTGTTACGTCTTAACATACCTTTTTTCTCTATACCCCAAGATTTAGCTAAATGGCATATCCCCCAAAGGTTTGAAATCACCTCTCGTTCTAAATTTTCTTTAAAAAAATCGTCTTGCAATACTTTTAAAATAGTCATTATTTCATGAAAATTAGCGGATATTAGTTCTCCTTTAAAGGGTCTTAGCATCCCTAAAAATCCATTTATCCCTTTTGGATGCTTATAATCTTTGTGTGTATAACTATGATGCTGTAATAGTTCTTTGGCTTCTTTTTTGGTCATTGTGTTATTTATTGATATTAATTAAAACTGCTTTGTAGAAAAACAGTTGTAATTATCAGGGTACGCTTTAACAAAGTTGATTTCATATAATTTTTTAATATTAAAATTTTAGTCATTTAGATATGAATCGCGTGGTGGTAAATATTTAGTAAAACCGATTTCGGTTAAATAACTACGCATTCTTTTTTGAGCGTGCTTACTAAATCCTTTTTTTAAATAGGTATTACCTTCTGAATTTGTGACTGTATGTGATTCAATAGCTGGAATTTTCACGGAAGATTTTAGATAATTACACTCTAAGCAAATTAAAACACCTGCTACAATTTTATCTTTAAGGTAATACATCACTTTAAAGTGTGGTATAAAGCAAGCCATATCAATACCTCCATAACTGGTTTTAGATGTAATAATGGCTTCTAACTTCTCAACTTGCCTTTTTGTTAGTATCTTTTTTTTCTCAATAACTTCTTTTCTCCTACCAAAAACATCTTTTCCTCTATTCGATTCCCTATGAAATTCATAAGCAATTACGGTGTCGTATTCTAAATTTTTAAACGGATTTGATTGACTGTATCCTATTACCGACAGCAACAATAGATTAATAAATACTATTTTGTTCATATTTTTTAATGGTATTGATTATTTAATTAGTACCGCCAAAGAGCATAATACCCCGAAATAGTCTACTAAATACTAATGTTTCTTCTAGAAATTTTATTTCTCTATGATTTTCCATATTTCGCCTTCATTTTGTTGTATAAAACCTCATGCTTTTTGATGATTTCGGCGAAAAACGCGTCAAACCCAAATTCATATAACGTTAACCCACCGTACTCAAAACAATCTTCTAAAAACCCATCTGCAGTAGCTTTTTGGGGTGGAATTTTATAGACCTCATTGGTGGTTATACCTTCTATCCAATCTATCATTGGGCCAGAAACTTCATGGTCTAACATAGCCAGCTTACCCCGATGTTTACCTTGTGCAATTTGCATTAAACAATTTCCGCCAGGGTCTTGTCCTATAGGATAGGCATTAAATTGTTATGGTAAAACAAATTGATACTATCTACATCTTTAATATCTAAGTACGGATTGTTATTACCTATACCAAAAAGCACTCGTGTATCATGAATCCAATCCCAATCATTATAGCGTTTTCCTAAATCTTCATGAAATGGATAATGTGTTTGTAAAAAACCATACTTATCAGATTGATAAGCCCCTTTATTTTGGTCAAATTCATTAGAATAGTGCCACCAGTGTAAATACATTCCGTTATGGGTTTTTAAAAACTGTTTGTAATCGTCACACAATAAGGTTTTGTATTTATGTTCAAATGCTTCAATATTTTGTTCTGTTGCGGGTGTAAACGAGTTATTTTGAAAAAGTACGCCTTGTGTTTGGTCAAACACATAAAAGGTTTGTTCCTGTGGTTCTATTTCGGGGTGTTCTGGAAAGTTTACCACAAACCTAAAATTACCGAGCATCTCTTTTTGAACAGTAGGTATGGTAAGTAGGCAGGCAAATAAGGCATTGGTTTCTATTGTATATTCTGTTGTGGTACCTTTTCCATTGGGGTAATAGTATACATTTTTAACCTTAAGCTGTTGAATTGTATTGCTTTCTACTTTATACGTAAATCCTATGATGGTATTTTGTATCAACCCAATATTTGGACCCTTTTCAACTAATTTGGTTACTCCGTTGAGCTTTTTTTCAAACTTTCCAAAATTGTGTTTACTACTTTTCATAGCTACTTTTGGTTGTTTAATTGTGGATACACCACCTCTTTGATGTAATCTGGTATGTAATTGCCTGCTAAATCTAACATGTGTTTTCGTTTATTTAGCACGGTTATAACACGATTTTTAAAAACTTCATCTTTTTTAAGATTTTTATCGTTTGAGTTATCGTATATTAAAATGCATAGTGCATCTAAAAGGATATTCCTTTTGTTTTCTAAAATATTGTCATCATCTAAAGTTTTTAAAATGATTTCAAAATAGGTTTCATTTGCCAAAAAGAGTTCTTCGTCTTGTGGCATTAGGTAAGCGTTGGAGTTCAACGCCCACTCTTTTAGTAGCTCTTCATTTAAACTTAGCATAACTTATATTTTATGGGTACAGCTTCAAGACTTTTTGATATTTCTCTTCACTATTATGATAGGTTCGATTAAGCACAAAAGCCCTATGTTTTTTTAGTATTACATGCCGTTTTTTCACCAACTCTTCCTTCTCTTTTTATATATTGTCCGTTTTTCAAATCTATTGAAATATTGTAGACAATACTCTTCACTATCTGAACCGCCAGGTATATTTTCCACTTTTGAATAATCTGCAGGAAATAAGCAAATCTCAAAATCAGAATTCTTGGCTAATTTTTTGATTCCTTCTGTAAAAATATCCACCTTTTGTTTTACCGAATACCAATTTTGTTTTCCTATTGGTTTAACGATAAAATGGTGTGAATAATTCTTTTTTAGTAGTTTTCTTAAAAAAGTTCCTTCTTTTAAACTTTTTAAATAGAAATCTTGATTGTAATACTCTAAACTAAGTTCATCATAGTATTTACTAAATATATCTCTCAGTCTTTTTTCTAAATCATCAATATCAATCTTCTTTTCTAATGCAATAGTTCCAAAATTTGCATTCCAATATTGACCAAAATTCATTTCTCCTTTCTCATCATATGTATCATAGTCAACATCAATGGTACAGCAGGATTTATCAGGATTAATTAGAATAAAAGAATATGGATTTAAGTCCTCGTCTGATGTTAAGACTTCTAAATTATATTTTGAACTCAATACTTTTAAAAAGTCTATTCTATTTTCAATATCTTTAAACCTATCATCTTTAAGATATACTTCGTACCATGCATCAAATTGTCCTGAAGTAACTCTGTGTTCTATATAAACCTTATCAGACTCTATTTCATTTACTGAACAATAATCTATGGAATTATCAATCACTACAAAATTAGTTGATTTTACATTTACCTGGTCTGAACAATATTGAACAAATTCTTCTGGTCTTAAATTAGATGATATGTCAAAACATATGTTGGTCATCTTTCAAATAGCATGTAACAGTTATATATAATTACCATAATATCTATTTTGTGAGTAGCTAAACTAACACATATGAAACAGTAAACAAACAACTTACAGGTGCCAGATTATAAGTTGAACCTTGTTGACTTATACTATTTAGTTTGAAACACAAACAATCTTTTCTTTTTAGGTACTGTTTAAGCACTATGTTTTATGATAATCAAACAAATTTAAACTCAGAAACCCCTCCAATAATTTTAAAGTCTCTGATGTTGGAATAGCTTTCTTTGTCATTTCCTGCCTTTAAATTTAATGCGTTAATCTCATGTCTCAACTTGGCTAGTTGATGAGCTTCTATTTTCAGTTTCCTCGTCATTTTCAGATTTTTTCCAAAGCATTTCGAACCGTTCTATTTTCTTTTTAATTTTTAAGTAATTAGCGGATTCAATAAAATCACCATACACATGAAACATATCTGCTTTTACATTTTTCACGAATCCTATGATTTGTTTATTGTATATAATATTCATTTTTAATTATAATACATTGTTGCTTCCCAGTACTTAATACCTTCATTAAGAACTTTATAATTTTCATCACACTCTATGGCATCATCTACTTTTTTTAAATCTATTGGGTATTTATCCATATAAAACACCTCAATTTCTTTTATTTTAAAGTTCAAAAAATCTACAATGCAATGCAATTGATAATTATTGAATAATCATTCCGATTTTCAAATACAGATTCAAAAAAGTCACTGTAGTTTGTATATTTCTCGTTTAATATCTTGTCAAACTTGGTAACAAGGTTTTCTTGAGAAATTTCCTTTTTCCAATATTGAGTTATAAGCTTTTTAATTTTCCCTTTCATAATTCTTAAATGACGTATAACACTCGTTTGAAAATTATAGTGTATGTTTTTTTAGATTAACACAAACACAAAGCCGAATTTTTATATTCTATTTTAATTTTTCTTCGTAATAATTCTTGATAATTTTATTTCCCAACTCATTTAACCCTTTATAGTATTCAGAAGTTCTTTTGTGAACAAACTCATTATTCATCAAGTTTTCTGGTGTCATTGATGATGCTATGCTCAATCCTAACAAGACCTTTTCTTTAATTAACTTTTCGCTCTCATTTCGTGGTTGATATTCTTTTACATATTTTTTAATTACTGGTAGATTATCTCTTTCAAAAACGTCTTGACTTCCACTTGCTATGTCAACATATTCTGAACAGCAACAAAGCAAAACCATCAGACAACCTAAATGATAAAATGCTTTTTCTTCATCATAAAACCACTTATCTCCATCAAGGGTCAAGTACTCCCAATAGTTACTTTTAAATGAGTAGTCTGGGGCAAAAACACTTATGATATCACCAAAATTTTCGTCATAAATCCATAGAATGTCCTTTTTGAGTTGGTTTAGTTCTTCCCAATCAATTTCTCGTTCTTTCCCGTCAGGGGATTTTATGAATTTATATCCTTCTTTCATTTTAATTAAACAGAACGGTTAATGTAAAATGCGTTTTAATGCATTTTTACATAGTATTGTCTATAGTTTTATTCAATTATTTCATTATCTAAGTCAATCATATCACTCCAAAACCGAATTCGTTTCGGTGTGTTTATAGTTCCGAAAGATATTGGCAATTCAATTCCAAATTCATTCGAAAAATAGTCCATCAAATCTTTTCCGTAATGGATAATATCCATTTGATATACAGAAAAAACAGGATTGGCTACTTCACTTGGTTCACTCGATAAATATCTATGAGAATAAATTGGAATTAATTTCGGTTGTTTTATTAATTCATTCTCAGCAATTTTCTTTTGATCTTTAAAATCAGAAGGTTTAGTTCCCCATTTATCTAACCAAAATGAATTATTCTTGATGTCAAACAGCATACCTTCTAATGGCCAATTCAGTCTATTTTCAATCTCTTGTTTCCCTTTTTCACTATTTATTCCATATCTCCAGTGAACAAAACCAGAACTAACTGGAAGTTCAGTTTGAAGTAATAATTTTAAATCACTTGGAAAATTGATTGCGAAATCGTTTTGAATTTTTTCTAATTCAATATCAGTTAACCCGCTGTCAAAAGAAATTCCTTTTTCCTTAAGCAATTTAATTATTCTATTTACCTGTTTTTGGTTCATTCTAATTACTTACAACAATAATGTATGTGTAACAATATATCATTATTATTCTTATAAGTAGCTAAATTACTATGTTTTAAAGATTAAAAGGTACCAAACTATAAGTTGACACTTCTTTTTAAAGGAACGGGTTAACGTCAACTATTTTGTGTTAATGAGGAATTATACTATCCTTGTTTTCCAGTATTTAATTCCTTTTTTGAGCTTCTTGTAATTTTCATCATCTTTTGTAGCTATTGGGCTTGCCACTAATTGCTCTACATACTTACTATTATAGTGTTCTTCTATCTCTTTCATACGAATTCTAAGAATTTCTATCATGCATTCTATTTGAGGGTTAGTAAGCAAAGAAAACCGTTCGTTGTAATGTTCTCTTATTCCTCGTTCTATACTGTCTTTAGGGTTTACATATCTCAATCCTAACAGTAGATGAAATACAATATCTGGTACACTACAGGATGCAACTAGTCCATCGCTGTGGAGTTCGTCTTCTTCTTTTTCAAAATGGTCTAAATCGAGGAGTAAAAAAATGGGCAAGTGAAATCGTAATCCTTTAGCATCAAAAAATGATAACGAACTGCTGCATTTATACAAATCAATGATTGGGATTTTTTTCCAATCTTCTTTTTCGTCTTTTTCTCTTAATTCAGCACATTTTTCTGCAGAAAGTCGGTCATCATGCCCTTGTGCTTCCCAAAGTCCAATGCCGTTTTCTAGTTTTACATCTCGAAATGCTTCATAAATCTTATGGATTAATGCTTCTTTGTTCATTGCTTTTCTAATTGTAATTTATTGTTAAATCCAATTTATGTCTGCTAACCATTTTTATTCAATTTAATGGATATATCCTTAATTCTTTGTAAATAGTTCTCGAATTCTAAATGGTACTCCTTGGCATTAAATTTTAGCTCTTTTATAGGTTTTATTACCTTATTTTCAATAGCCTTTCCAGTCTCAAAGTCGTCATCTTCATAAGTAATATTTTTCCATATTACTACATCATCTTCTTGTTCTAAACAAAACGAAATCACACCACAATAATCGCTTCCTGAGTGATCTCGATACAATATAATTCGGTTGGTTCCAAATTGGTTCTTGGGTTTGCTATTGCCTAAAAATTGTGACACGGCATTAGTATTAATTTGTTGTCTATTATAATTGGGAAACTTGGTTTTATCTGTAGAAAACACATCCAAATCGACATCGCAATACATCATATCAAATCGGTTAACACCTAATTTTTTAGAGAGTTGTTCACCATTTATAAAGAAATCGAAAGCTGTTTGTTGGTTGTTACTTTTTACCATTCGTATTTCAAAACGTTGTTTGTCTTTTAGGTTATATTTTAATTCAATCTCGTTGGCTAAAGACGATTCCAAATGATGTGCTTGAGCAAAACGATAAAACTGAATTTGTTGTATTTCTGTCATTTTTTTAGCATAATGCCAACTCATCTCTACATCCCAACCTTCTTGCAGAAAAAACAGCCATTTTTTATAATCATCTATTATAGCTGTTGGTATACCAAGAACTATAAGGGTTTGGTACTGCTGTTTTAGTATTTTTCTATGCGTGTTGTCTTTTTGCATTTAAAACATTGTTACTCATCTACCTAATAATGTCAGGTTTTCATGATATGTTAATTCTGGGTGTAGCTCAAATACCTTAAAAATCTTTTCTTTATGTGTTTTGTGTATTGGATTGCGTAAATCTTGTTTGTACATGTAGTGAGTATCACTTTTCCAGTAATAATCATTCGTGTTATTTTTTATACAATTCACTAAAATGTCTTTGCTTAATTGTAAATCAAACCCTACTACTTCGTTTCTAAAAGCAATTTCTTTTAAATCTTTGGGGAGTTTAGTTATGTTGGTTTCTTTATAGATAAGTCCCCACTGCAAGTATACTAAATCGGGAGTGTTGTAATGTATACTCCGAGAAAATGACATAGGAGACTCTAGCTCGTTATGCGTTAAAGGTAAGTTGCCAATAATTTCAAAATCTCCGTAGAATAGCCGGTTATCCATAATATGTTGAGATGGGAAACAGGGAAGATTTTTTAGTGTTTCAATCGCAATGTTTTTATCTGTAGAAATTTTATGATAGATTTTTATGGTAAGTGGCTGCCCCATTAAATTACGTAGACCAAAATGACTTTCTTTTTCAAAGAATTTTTCTTTTCTAAGTTTTCGTATATCTAGTAATACCCTGCCAAATCCATAATTATCTCGGTCTACTTTGAAAGTAAAAAAGTCTCCTTCTTTAATCTTGTAACTCTTTCTTTCTTCCTTTCCGAATTTTTCTATAGCCGTTAGATAATCTTTAGGGGATGTTTCGATATAATTTGTTAGCCAGCTTCTTAGTGCTGTAAAATCTTTAATTTCCATACGCTCAAAAAAAGTACTATAAAATGTTTTCTGAGTGGTGTAATTTGCAATCGTAACCTCTGATGAGATAAACCAAAAGTAAGTACCAATGCAATTTCTAGCTTGAAAGGAAGAAAAGTTTATTTTTTTGGGTTTACCCTTTTTTGTTTTGGGTAATAACATGGTTCTATCCTCAGAGGTTTCTTCATCCATGTCATTTTCTTTGTACGAATCTTTTGTTATTGTTATGGATTTGACAATAGTACTTCCTGCAAAATAGATGTAAATTTCATTGGTAAGTTGCACCTTATCCCATTGAGGATCTACAGGTTGTATACCTACATATTTTCTTTCGTTATTGGTTAATTCGAATTTCATCTAAGTATTCTTTATTGAATTAAATTGTGTAATAGGCTTTTGTTTGAGGTATTTTAAACATTGAAGTGGTTTAATCACTATTAGACCATGTTAAAATGCCTTTTAAAGGAGAGTTACCAAACTCTTTTACTAAATCTGTTCTCTTGGTTGTATCAATTTTTATGTGAATCCAAGCTTCATGAGATTCTTTTAGTTTGGTTAGGTCTATTTCTATAAATTCATTGATTCTCCAATGTAATAGTATTGCGCTTATGTTTTTAACATCTTCCATATCAATTCCACCTGTAGCACCATTACCTTTATATTTTTTATCTTTAAAATAATTTGTTAACTCAATTTCTGTACTTAAAAATTCATGAGTTTCTTCTTTATAATCGTTTAACAGTGGTAAAAAACGCCTTCTATTTTTGGATGTAAACAAGTGGTTCCTCCAGTTTGATTAGAAATTAGTATGCTTGTTGGAAATTTAATGATAATTCCTAACCCTACCGAATCCCATATGTTAATTACTAGTTTATCCATCTTATTTAAATATTAAATTAAGCTTTTCTTGTAAAGATCCCTCTGCATTTTCATGCTTTGTTAGTTTGAAATCGAATTGGTGATTTGTTTTATCATTAACACTGGCAATGCTTGATAACCATCCATTAAGATATCCAAGGTTGTATGTTTTATTGGTTTCTTGCATTTTCTTTGAAAAACTTATGTTTATTTGACCTATTTTCTATTGGTACCTTTATATCAATTCAAACTCAACGGGTGTTTCATAATTTTGGGTTACTAATTGAGCCATATATGATTTTTTAGGTTTTAATATGAGTTTTTGGTCTTTGATGGTAATAGTATCTACTAATGAATAGATGTCTTCGTAATCTTTTAATGCAAACTGCTTTGTTTGTTTAGCATTACTTTTTTTGTCATGATATTCTATAATTGCTTTAGACTGGTTATTTTCAGGGGCAATTTGATAATAAATAGCGATTTGATATGTTTTTGTTTCTTTGGTTTTAAAATGAATTTTCATTTTTCGACCGTGTGTTACTAGTGCTAATGCTGTTTGCGTTATAAACTCCAAATTATTTTTATCGCTTATATATCGCATTACTGTCAGTATTAGGCTTTCAATAAATGTATCTTTATCTTCTTCTCTCAACGCGTTAAAATGACTCTCTGCAATACCAAAATCTATGTATTTTATTCTTTTATCAATGTCACGATTAGAAATTTTTATCTCTTCTACTTTTAAAAAAGTGGAGAGGTTAATATAAATGTGGTCTATTTCTCCATAGGAATAGTTTAGTTCATTTAATTTTCTTGCTATTCTTTTAGCGATAAAAAAGGTTTGTTCGGAAGGTTTTATAATACCACCTAGCTCAGCCGGTAATGGTTGCCCTGCAATGTTTTCAGTTTTGCTCTCATAAAGTCTTATGTCTTTTAGTATGCGTTGTGTCATTTTAAAATTGTTTTTTCTGGTTTTGTCATTCTATACTTTGTTTTAGTTAATTACTTGATGTACCCAGTTTTCAAAAGAGGTATCATTTACATTCAAAACATCCATTCCTTTTTGCGGTAAATGGACTTTAAAATGTGTTGTTAGCCATAGTCTAAAATTATTTTGTTGTTCATTCATTATTTGGTCTAGTTCTTTCATTTCTTTTTTTGTTTTTTCAACTGTGTTTGCATCTGTTTCAGGTAGCGATAAAGCGGCATTTTTATTTATTTCTAACATCATTTCAAGAGTCTTATCGTCTATATTTTCGTCAAATAATGCTTTAATGCCTTCTTCGGTTTGTAATGGTTTTCCATAATTTTGATGATATGCATTAATGTTATCTGCACTAATGGTATTATAGTCTACTTTATCTCTTTCAGCGATTTGTTTATAGGTTAATGTAAAATCAGCACTGTCGGGTGATGAATAGCCAATGGACAGGTATTGAAGAAACTCCATAAACGTGTTACCAAGCACAAATACATTCCCTCCATCAGAACTTATATATATAATTTTTTGTTGTTCTTGTTCGTCTATCCAAAATGCATATATACTTCCGTCTGGTGTAGATGCAAAAACACCAAATTTATCATCATGTTTTTTCCCTAAAACACCAAGTAGCAAATCTTTATTTATATCCCATTTAAAATCAAAAAAGAATGCATGGTTTGGGTTTTTAGTATGAGTTACTAAACACCAATTGTAAAACTCATCAAATGCTGTTGGGATTGTAATTTTGTTCGACATGCTATTTTTGATTTCTTTTAGTGATATCATTTTCTTTTGATAAGTTTTATGTTATTACACGAAGTTGATTAACAATTCTATAGTAGAAATAAACCCTTCACTAAATTAATAAATACAATACCTTTAAAAAAACGATACTTGTGCCATATTATAAGTTGGGACTTATTTGTTTTTAGCCTTAAGAACTAAAAAATAGCATTATAGCTTTCTAAAAGTTTTTTGTAATCTTCGAGCGGCATACCTACCAACTTAATCTCATAGGGTAGTTCTTTATCTTCCTTTTGCATGGTTAAAAACAGAACTCTGGTATCATCATTCCAGATTGAAAATTGGTTGCTTAATTCATTTGCCATAGCATGCTTTTCAGTAAAATCGAAATAAGCATCCCATTGCTTATCGTTAAATGTACCTGATGATTTTGGTTGTAAAGCTTCGTTAGGTTGCTGCGCCAATAGACTACAGATTTCGGCTTTACAAGCCTCAAATTTTTCATTAGCGATTTGTTCTTGCTCTTTATATGAAATATTTCCAGCATCATTATCTCCATAAAATGTATCTGAAAATGCCAAATGTACTTGAGGGTAGATTACATTATCTTGTTCCTCAAAACTATCATCTTCTTCATATTGCGTTTCCTTGTAGTAATTATCGTAAGAGGTCTCTTCATCATGTTGCGTCATCATTTTATGATAATTATCGATCATCTGCTGTTTTAGTTCTTCAGAACAATTAGGAATTTTTGCTAACATGTCATCTATTACACTTGTATCACCCTTTGAAGCTAAGAGCTTACGAATATTTTTTTCTATCGCATTACACAAGTGATATAAGAACACACTATAGGTAGTTCCATTGAGCGCCAATGGTGCTAGGTGTATTTCGTGGATTTTTTTCACCAACGAAAAATATGTCCTATCTAAATCATCAAAATAGCGTTGTTCTTCTGGTAAACTAAACTCGGTAAAAGTTTCAGAAAGTACATCTAATTGGTCACTTTCTAGTGCTGTATCAGCAAAATACGTATTGATAATCGTTGTAATCAATTCTTTTTGCTGAGCCAACCATGCTTTCGAAGTGTCTGCTGGTTCTATACCTTGTGGCTGATAATCTGTAAAAACATCCCAAAAAGTAGCATTAGGTATATCTTCTTTAATAAGTTCAAAAAAGTCTTTAGGGCTGTTTTCTGTAATCCAAAATGGTTTTTTCATAAACGTGTGTTTAAATATTTCTGCCGAGTTAATCCTATTTTAAATTTAAAATGATATTGCATCAAAAATCTTTATTCTTTTGATGCCAAATTAAGAAATCGAATTACAACCAATCAATTAAATACAGTACCATAGGTTTCAATTTATAAGTTGGAACACTTTCTATCATCACCTCAATGAATAACAGGTTCAAAATCAATGACCTGTGGTTTGTTTTCTCCATATATTACTAAGTCTCTATAATAGGTACCATCTTTAGAATCTGCTACAATATGTGTTAATTTATAAATCGACGCTTATGTGTATACTATTTAAAATATGCTTTCCCTATTTCTTTTATTTTCTTTAATTCATTTTCATCTTTTGCTGCATGTAATGCTTCTAGAAACCAGTTAAAAGCATTTTCTACTTGTTGTAATAACATTGTATAGATCGTTAATTGAAAATATCTATTAAATAAATTGTGTTCTGTACTAGTATTATTTATAGCTGAAATCATATGAGGCTCAACTATTTGATACTCCTTTTTTATAAATTCTAAATGTGCCTTAAGGGATAAAATATTTGCATTTTTAGGATTTGTATTCAAGGCTTTATTCACCCAGATATTAGCCTCTTTGTAATTTTTTTCTTTTAAAAAGGTAAGTGCTTTTAAGTAAAAATTTTGGGCAATTACTTTTTTATCATTTTTAAAAATATCTGATTTATAATCAAGAGTTTTTCTGAGTCCTGAATATTCTTTTTTCAGAGTATATAAAGTTACAAGTGTTTCAAAAAGAGTTACTAAATCTTCACTTTTTTGAGATGTTTTGAATGCTATACTAACAGCTTTTTCAAAGTAATAGATGGACGTATCGATATCTTTGCTAAAAAAATTAACATGCCCTAAGTAGTAATGATGATAAAAATTACTAATCTGGTGCTTTCTAAACATTTTGAAAATATGTTCCTTTAAAGACTTTAATGTGCTAATATCTTGTTTAGATAAAGTAATTTTTTCGATAGGCATATTTAAATTGTCTTTACCCCACTTGAAGTAAAATGGATATAGCCTTGCTAACTTTGCTAGGCTTTGAATGTTTTTATTATTCTTATATCTATTGGCATAACTATCTAGAAGTAAAAATTCTTGTTTCCCAAATTTCTTCTTTTTTTCATATATCAACGCATATATAAGTGCTGAAAAGATAATCTCTGGTTTGGTTACCGATTGCGTTTCTAAAAGTAGTTTTGCCTTTTGTTTTACCAGTTCATAATTTCCATTTTCCAAATATATGATGAATAGAAAACCTCCATATTTATTGTAAGTTTCAGGAGGTGCCAGTAAGCCTATTTTTTTTAGAATATTGATTTCTGGATAAAAATTCAGTCCTAATTCTCCCTTTACTACACTTAACTTTAAAAAATGAGTAATACTATCTTTAATAGGATGTCTTTCACTTAGAATTCCATAGCTTTTCTTGTAAAATTTTTTAGCTTGTATCGTATCTTTTATGGATTTGTAATAGGTAGCTAAAGCAATATGTACATCTTCATTATTTGGAGATTTCTTATAGTCACTCAGTAATTTTTTGTGTAACTTTTTGTTTTCGGAAAATAATTTGTTTCTTAAAGTGAAAGCAGAATTTAAACTAAAATTAATGGCTTTTGGTATTTTGATACTTTCTTCAATTAAGTTTAATAGTTTTTCTGTATCTGCACTAATTTTCTCTTGATTTAGCGAGATAGATTGTGCAACACCTACATTAATCGTCATGGTAATTAACACAAAAATGCACCTGTATATTTTTCCAACTTTGTAATTTTTATCAAATAATATAGGATCAAGAACAAAAGTTGTGTGTGAATTGAAATAGATTTTCGATTTTTGTAAAAAAACAGATTACAACTTGGAATCATCACTAGAGGTTTTAAAATTTATACTACCAGAACTATTAATTACTCATTTTGACTTGACAAAACATGAAGTAAAAGAAAAAGATCTTCATCTTTATTTTGAAGAAAAGAAATCTATTCCAGATGAATTTTCTAAAGACATTGTGATTTC
>CANMJA010000024.1 GCA_947498055.1 uncultured Tenacibaculum sp. | reverse complement strand
GAGGTAAACCTAAAAAATGGCAAAGCCTTTAAAACATGACCACCGTCAAAGACGGTGGTTTTATATACTCAAATAAATAGTTATGCACTGTAATAATTTATTTAAACTCCATGCAATTTTCTTTTTTCTTAAGAAGTATAATATTTTACATAAAAAAAACATTGTGTTATATTCTTCCATGCTATTTTTTTTTCATTAACCTTATCTATACTTTTGAACTTTAAAAAAGAATTAAAATGGATAATAATTTACTCTTAGATTTAGCAAAAAAATATGATAGCCCTTTATATGTTTATGATACAGAAAAAATAAAAAGTCAATATAAACGTATCATAAAATCTTTTTCTAAGGTAAAGAATGTTAAAATTAATTATGCTGTTAAAGCTTTATCTAACGCAAACATACTAAAGGTTTTTAATCAATTAGGTAGTGGTTTAGATACAGTATCTATTCAAGAAGTTAAATTAGGTTTGGTTGCTGGTTTTGAACCTCAAAATATTATATACACTCCAAATGGCGTTTCTTTAAAAGAAATAGAAGATGTTGCAAAACTAGGTGTTCAGATTAATATAGATAATTTATCTATACTAGAACTTTTTGGTCAAAAGCACCCAAATATTCCTGTATGCATACGAATTAACCCACATGTTATGGCTGGAGGAAATTCTAAAATTTCAGTAGGACATATAGATTCAAAATTTGGTATTTCTATACACCAAGTTCCTCACATAAAAAGAGTTGTAGAAAATACAGGGATGCATATTAATGGTATTCATATGCACACAGGTTCAGATATTTTAGATATCGATACTTTTTTAATGGCTACCGAAATATTATTCGATACTGCTAAACAGTTTAAAAGAATTGAATTTATTGATTTTGGAAGTGGTTTTAAAGTTCCTTATAAAGAAGGAGATATTTCCACGAATATAGAAGACCTTGGTAAACATTTATCTAAAAGATTTAATGATTTTTGTAAAGAATACGGTAAAGATTTGACCTTAATGTTTGAGCCTGGAAAGTTTTTAGTAAGTGAAGCGGGTCGTTTTTTAGCTACTGTTAATGTAATTAAACAAACTACTTCTACAGTATTTGCAGGAATAGATAGTGGTTTAAATCATTTAATAAGACCTATGTTTTACAATTCATATCATCATATAGAAAACATATCTAATCCTAAGGGTCGTGAACGTTTTTATAGTATTGTTGGTTATATCTGTGAAACAGATACTTTTGGTACAAATAGACGAATTAATGAAATAAAGGAAGACGATATCTTATGTTTCCATAATGCTGGAGCTTACTGTTTCTCTATGGCCTCTAATTATAATTCTAGATATAGACCTGCAGAAGTGATGATTCATGAAGGTAAAGACTATTTAATTAGAAAAAGAGAAACTTTTGATGATATTATTAAAAACCAAGAAATCGTTTTATAAAAAAGAAACTCTGACTTTTTACTATTGAAAAAGTCAGAGATTTTTATATAATTCATAATCCCCTAAAAATTATATAAAGCTTTTTGATAAGTATGTTTACACAAATATGAAACTTTAGTTTTAACTAATTATAAGGAAAAACACTGTTTTTTAATGATCTAAAAAATAAAAAAGCTATAATATGACTATTATAGCTTTTTTATTTGCATTGTTTATACTGTTGTTAGAAAATATAACGTAAACCTAATTGCATTTGCCAACGAGAATTTAAACTAGCATCTACTCCAAAAGTTTCTTCTAAACTAGGATCAAAAGTAAATGTTGGAACCCCATTTGCATCAATATTATCTACACTTATTGGTGATAAACTATTAGGCTGCTGTACTACTCCCCATTCTGAGTTTAATAAATTCCCGAAATTTAAAATATCAACACTTAACTGAATTGTATTCTGTTTTCCGTCTGCTACGTTAAAATTAAAATCTTGAAGTAATTTTACATCCCAACGACTTCTCCAAGGTGCTAAAGCGCCATAACGATCCATATAAGTCCCTCTATTAGCATTCAAATATTCATCTTGTTGAATATAAGCTTCAAAAGCTTCTGCCTGACCTGCTCCAGTAAATTGCATTTGCTGAACTTCATTAGAAGTAGGTACATATATTAAGTCATTGTTTTGAAAAGACGAATCTCCATTAATATTACCTCCATAGGTATAATTAAATCTTCCTCCTTGTGCATATTCAAAGAAAGTTGAAATTGTTGTAGCATATTTTTCGCTACCATAATTAAACTTTTTAGAGGCTACACCAATAACTCTATGCGTATCTCCATATCTAGAATAAGATAATACATCATCATTTGCATTACCCGATACAGGATTAAAATCAAATGCATCTCCAGTAATTTCTGCTTCAATAGAATTTACATCTTTTGCATTCAAATAGTTATATGCAATACTGGTATACAAACCATTATCAAATGTTTTTTGCATCTTTATAGAAGCATTCCATATTCTTCCTTTATCTGAGTTAGTAAATACATATGCATTATTACTTATAAAATCAGAAGATGCATAAGTAGGACGATTATCTCCAGGTGCATTAAGATTGTTGGATGGATTTCTTAATCCCCAATTTTGTACATGAGCTCCGTTAATATCTTCTGTATAGGAAGCATCTAGAGTTACTATCAGATTATTTTCAAACTTATGATCTATTCCAAAACTAGTTCTCCATACTTGTGGCCATTTAAATTCTGGATCAACAATTTGATAAAAGAAAAAGTCTAATCCTTGTACTTGGTTACCTAACCATACAAAAGGAAAACGTCCTGTAAAAATTCCTGTCCCTCCTCTTACTTGTGTTTTGTTTTCACCTTTAATATCCCAATTAAAACCTAATCTTGGTGAAATTAAGAAATCATTATCTGGTAACGTTCTAGAATCTAACTTTGTAATTTGACCTGTATTAGGGTTAAAATAGTCATTATCTGGCTGAAAAGTAAAAGGTTTTCTAGCTATATTTTCATCAATTTTCTGTTGAGTATCAAAATATAGAGGTTTATCAAAACGTACCCCATATGTTAACTTAAAATCATCTGTAATGCTCCATTCATCTTGAAGATAAAATGCCAATTGTCCTACATTTGTTTCTGCCAAGGCCCAACCTTTTCCTAATGGAAGTCTATTATTTGTATTCGCTATATTTTGTGCATTCGCTATTGCTGCTGCCAAAGTACCATCATTAACATCCGTGAAAAATTCTGCTAAGCTTGGATATGCTGCAAAAGCACCAACTTCTTGTACAAAATCATTATTCTCGTCATATCCAAATGCTCCTAAATTAAATGAATTATCAAACTCAAATTTTTCAAAAGAAAATCCTGCTGTTAATGTATGATCTCCTAGAAAAATGTTTGTATTGTTTGTAAACTGAAAAACTTTTTGATCTAATTTATTATTGATTGAAAACGGTTCATGCCCTGCAATAATATAATTATTTCTATTACCATCTTGTATAGTGATGGCTGGTATTGGAGAAGATAAAGGAGTTCTAAAATCATCAAATTGTGTAAACCCAGCTTGAAATTTATTCGTAACCTTTTGAGAAAATGTAGAATTTACTTCTAACTGAAACGAGTGTATATTATTATTAATTTCATATCCTGAATTTTCAAACTGAAGTGTTTGAAAGCTTGGCCCTCTCCTTCCAAGAGCGGTAGGGTGTGCTGGTGTTTCTTTAGATGCATTTAAAAAGTTATAAATAAATGCTAATCTATGATCTTCATTTATATTTAAGTCTAACTTAATAATTCCTTTGGTAGATTTAGAATCGTAATTAAACCCTTGAAAAGCACCGGTATTATATCCTAAACTTGCCAAAGCATTACTCACATCCTGTAAATCTGTTGCTAAAACACTAGACTCTCCAATTCCAAAACTTCCATCTCCATTATTTGGTCTCCAACCTGCTGTTCCTAAATCGGATCTATCATCACGTTCAAAATTGGCAAAAAAGAATAACTTATTTTTTACTATTGGCCCGCCAATACTAACTCCATATTGCGTTTGATTTAAATCGGCTTTTATAACATCCTCTCCTTTAATTTTTCCTCCTGTTAAATCTTGATTTCTAAAGAAACCATATGCTGTACCTTTAAACTCATTCGTTCCACTTTTAGTTACTGCATTAACAGAAGCTCCTGTAAATCCAGATTGTGTTACATCGTAAGGTGCAATAGATACTGATATTTGCTCGATTGCATCTAACGAAATTGGTTGTGCATTTGTTTGTCCTCCTGGCGTAGGTGCATCCAATCCAAAAGGATTACTAAAGATAGATCCATCTAATGAAAAATTATTAAACTGATCATTTCTACCTCCAAAAGAATTTCCACTAGCAGTAGGTTCTAATCTTGTAAAATCTGAAGCAGATCTAGAAATAGTTGGTAACGTTTTTAATTGAATAGCACTTACACTGGTTTGTGCACCAGTTCTGTCGCTATTAAAAACTTTACTTTTAGAAGCAGAAATTACAATTTCTTCTAAAGTTTCTCCATCTTCAGATAATGAAGCATCTATATTTGTAGTTTTTCCTAAAGTTAAAGAGATATTCTCTACTTCTTTCGATTTAAACCCTATATAACTAAATGTTACTTTGTATGGGCCACCTACTCGAAGATTATTAACAATATACTTCCCATTATCTTGGGCTACAGCTCCAGAAACTGTTCCTGTTGGTACATGTAATACTACTACGTTTGCTCCAAATAAAGGAGCTCCTTTATCATCTGTTATAAATCCTTTTATTTTCGAACTGGTAACTTGTCCGCTAAGATGTATACTAAATGATAATAACAAAGATAAAAAGATAAATTTCTTCATCATAAAAGTTTGATTTTATTTAATTTATTTGATTACAGCAAACGAAATTAAATAAAAAAAAGCACATTCTAATTAGAATGTGCTTTGCTTTTTATTAACAAATAATTAACAAGCAGTTTACTTCTCAGCTACTACTTCAAAAACGATATCTGCTACAACAGCCCTATGCAAACGAACGGCAGCATTATACTTACCTAATCTCTTCACATTTCCTCCTGTTACTTTTATAAATTTCTTATCAATACTTGTTCCTAATTTAGCTAAAGCTTCTGCTACATTAGCATTGTTTACAGAACCAAATAATTTGTCTCCTGTACCCACTTTTGAAGTTATTTTTACTTCATATCCTTTAACTGTTTCTGCTAATTTATTAGCATCTTCAATTAATTTAGCTTCTTTAAATGCACGTTGCTTTAAATTTTCATTTAAAACTTTTTTAGCTGATGAAGTAGCTAAAACTGCATATCCTTGAGGTATTAGGTAATTACGTCCATAACCATTCTTAACAGTTACTAAATCGTCTTTAAAACCTAAATTTTCTACGTCTTGTCTTAATATCAATTCCATGATTCTACTTCTTTATTATTTTAACATATCTCCAACGTAAGGCATTAAAGCTAAGTGACGTGCTCTTTTAATAGCCTGAGCCACTTTACGTTGATATTTTAATGAAGTTCCTGTTAAACGTCTTGGTAAAATTTTACCTTGTTCGTTTACTAAATACATTAAGAAGTCAGCATCTTTATAATCGATGTATTTAATACCATTCTTTTTAAAACGACAGTATTTAGCTTCTTTTTTAGTTTCAATGTCAAGCGGAGTTAAATAACGTACTTCTCCTTGCTTGTTTCCTTTTGCTTGTTGTTCAATTGATGACATAATTGATTACTTTTTTGCAGATTTAACACGACGTTCTCTTCTCTTTTCAGCCCAAGCTGCAGCATGCTTATCTAATCTTACCGTTAAATAACGCATAACACTGTCGTCTCGTCTAAATTCTAATTCAAACGGAGCAACAACTTCTCCTGCTACTTTGTACTCAAATAAGTGATAAAAACCACTTTTTTTCTTCTGAATTGGGTATGCTAATTTTTTTAAGCCCCAATCTTCTTTGTGAGTCATTTCTGCTCCTTTAGAAACCAAATAGTCCTCGAACTTTTTTACTGTCTCCTTTATCTGAGTCTCAGATAAAACGGGATTCAAAATGAAAACAGTTTCGTAATGATTCATAATTAATTATTTAAAATTATTTTTAAAGTCTGCAAATATAAGTATTTCCTTATAAAAAATATGATAAAACTATAAACTATTTCCTTTTTCTTATATTGCTATACTAATTTCTATTTTATGACTGTACCAGAAATGCCTAATTTAATTCATTATGCAATACCAGTATTTGTTGTTACTGTTATTTTAGAAGCTATTTTAACCGTAAAAATTAAACTTGAAGAATATGAATTTAAAGATGCTATAACTTCTATAATTATGGGGTTAGGCAATGTTTTTATTAGTTTATTTACGAAAGGAATTATGCTTGGTGCTTTCTGGTTTTTGTACCAATTTAAATTTTTCACTATTCCTTTTACTTGGTGGGCGTGGGCTATTTTAGTATTTCTAGAGGATTTTATATATTATTGGAATCATAGAATTGCACATGAGAGTAGATTTTTTTGGGCAAGTCATGTAGTTCATCATTCTTCCAAAAAATATAATTTAAGTACTGCATTAAGACAAACATGGACAGGTAGTTTTTACACTTTCATTTTTTGGATTCCTTTAGTTTTTATTGGTTTTCATCCATTAATGATATTAACACAACAAAGTATTAGCCTTTTATACCAATATTGGATACATACAGAACTAATTAATAAGTTACCTAAATGGTATGAGGCTATTTTTAACACTCCCAGCCATCATAGAGTGCATCATGCAACAAATCCACAATATTTAGATAGAAACCATGCTGGTATATTTATCATTTGGGATAAATTATTTGGAACTTTTGAACCAGAGGTGGAAAAACCTGTTTACGGATTAGTTAAAAACATTGAAACAAACAATCCTATTAAAGTTGCTCTTTTAGAATGGTATCATATGTTTAGAGACGTTTTTTTTAGTAAAACTACTATTTCTAAAAAATTATTATATCTTATAAAACCTCCAGGTTGGAATCATAAAGGAACGGGTATTTTATCTAAAGATTTAAGAAAAGATTGGGAAAATAGAAAAGAGCGTATAAAAGACTAAGTTTACACACTCTTTTATTATTCTGTTTTCAAAATAAAATTTCACCTAGCAACTTCAAAGGTTTTGATCTCTTTGACTTTTTTATAAGGAATGTACACTAAAATGCGAAATAATTTAGTCTTAAAATCTATAATCACTACTTATAAATCCAATCGTAATCCTAATGATATATTACGAATATTAGTGTTTTTAAATAAAGGGTTTAAATCGTATTTTAAAAACACACCATAGCTTTTATATGCAAAATAGGTACTTAATCCGTAATTAAAAATACTTGTATTGAATGGATTTTTTTGTACTTCTTCTATAGTTACATTGTTAGAATTTGTATATTCTAAATATTGCCTAGTTCCTAATTTTAAACCAAAGAAACCTCCTAACCCTATACGAAAAGATTTATGTCTTCTATCTCTTACAAAACCATCTTCATATTTTTTATTTTTAGAAAAATCTAACTCTAAATGCATTGGAAACAGCATTTGAACATGTCGTAGTCTACTCTCTGTAAGCTGTTCGTTAAAAGTTGCTAAATCTGTATTATCTCCATTTAAGATGTGTAATTGATTGTTTTTTGTTCTTAAATTATTCCATAAAAAAGAAAAACCATACTTAAAATATGCCATAGATGCTTCTTTAGATAAACGAGTTTTCCAGGTAAAACCTAGCTCATAAGATCTAGATTGCCAAAACTTATAATTCGAGTTTTCTAAAGAACCTAAATCATTATTTGTTAATACATTATTTACTCCAAAAGCCATTACAAGTTGCGTTGTTGTTCTTTTATTCGTTTTTCGTTTCCTTTTCTTTCTTTTTTTTCTAGATGTTTTATTGATAATTCCAAAATCTTTATCGAAAATTTGTAAATTAAAAACGTAGTTATCTTCATCATTACTAGCAATCTTTCCATTCGTTTTATCTTGTACTAATTGTTGTAATTTTCTTTCTTCTAAAGCAACTCCATTTTCTATATTTAAAGCATGAAGTGCTGCTGCTGCCGCTTTTAACTTTTTAGCTTCTTCAATTGTTATTTCTCTATCTTCTAATTTTTTATTAATTGCTATTACTTTTTCTTTTAAAGAATCTTTTTCTTTTTGTGTAATTTCTTCAATCTTTTTAGCTATTTTTTTCACTTCTTCTTCAAAAAACTTCTCTTGAGATTGGACATAGGTAGTGTATAGAAACACTAATACAAATAGTATTCTTTTCATTTTTTTAAATTTTTAAATTAAACGTAAATGTAAATTTGGATAGTTTAATTATCGATAATTATAAAAGTACTTTTTAGTCATTTTTATCAGAGATTGCAACTAGCACTTCTGAGAGTTTAGATTTAAATTTATCTATAAAATTTTCTTTAAAATCATCTTCTTCTATTCGGCTTTCAACTTCTGCCAAAACAGCTGCTGGATCGACTTTTAAGTTTGATTTTTTTAACTGTGATTTTAATGTATCTATAATTACATTTCTATTAATATGATACTTCGCATAATATTTTTTAACTTCTTCTGGTGTATGCGTTACAGCGTACAATAAATCATTGGGATTAATTTGAATTCTCTTTTTATTTTTTTTACTCTTTAACAAAGTGTCCTTTTTTAATAAAGAAATAGAAATTTCAACTTGCTTAAGGTCTTTATTTCTTTCTTCTGAAGTAATTAAATCTTTATTTTTTACTGTGTATATTTTTTTCTTATTATTTCCTTTGTTTCCAATATTGTTTTTTTGAACTTCTGTAATAATTATTTTGTCTTCTAAGTCATTTGGTGTTGCGATAAACTCTTTCTCTACATTAATTACCAAATGACTCACTTTCTCTCTTTTTTCTTTTGAAAATTGAGTAATAGAAATCGTTATTATTAATGCTAAAGTTGCAACATATGCTCCATATGATATATACTTCTTTTTCTTATTGCTTTCCTCTTCATCTAACTTAATCTTTAATCTTTCCCATGCAGAATTAGAAGGTGTTATTTCTCTATCTCTAAGAGCTTCTATTATATTTTTATCTAAATTATTCGCTGCCATTTCTAATTTTATTCATTTTAATATAATTAGTTTGTAACCATTTACGTGCTTTAAACAACTGTGATTTTGAAGTACTAACAGAAATAGAAAGTTTTTTTGCTATTTCTATATGTTTATATCCTTCAATTGCATATAAATTGAAAACTAGTTTATATCCTTTAGGTAATGTATCTATTAAACGTTGAATATCTTCTACTGATGTGTTTTCATAATTATAAGTACTATGTTCACTAAAATCATATTCTTCATTTACATATTCCATTTTTTTTGTTTTTCGAAGATAGGATACACAGGTATTTACCATTATTCTTCGTATCCAACCTTCTAAACTTCCTTCGTTTTTAAATTTATGTAAGTTTATAAAAACCTTCAGAAAACCTTGAAGCATTAAATCTTCTGCATGATGAATATCTTTTACATACTTTCTACATACTCCTAACATTTTTGGTGAAAATGCATCAAAAATTAGCTTTTGTGATTCTCTATCACCTTTTAAAGCTTTCTTTAATGGAAATTGTTGTTTTCTATTTAATGATATAATTTTCAACCTAAGAGATATTATTTTATCGTTCTTACAAATATATAGACTCTATATTTTGTAAAAAGGTTGCCTGAATAGTAAAAATAATTAGTTTTTTAAAATTTAAAACCTTCTAAAAAACTTTTAGAAGGTTTAAAAATACACCATCATAGATGTAATCATCGGGGGACGAAGAAAAGGTATTTATTACTATAATTTTAATTTATATTAACGAATTTTAATCTTTTATAAATTTGTAAAAGAGATAGAATCTTTTAAATAAAAATCTTCTGAAAGAATCTTCTTTCAGAAGATTTTAAACTACATAATATATGTAATCATCGGGGGATGAAGAAAAGATGTTATACTTTCTATTTTACATTGTAAATATAATTTGTTTAATCTTTAAAAAAAAAGGAAAATCCCCCTAAAGCCCATAAAATAAAGAAAAAAAACTTTTCTTGTTAGAAGCAATTACCTAAAAAGTTAAACAAAATAAATTTTATTTATTAAAAAAATAAACAACGATAACCACAATCAATTAAAAATAGTTTTATTAATACAAAAACTAGTTTTTAGACACTTTATAAAATGTGGATAAGCTTTTATTTTTTTAGTTTAAATTAAAAAAATAGATAAGAAGGATATATTTAAACTACATACTGCTTTTTTTCTGGTAAATTTTAGTTAATGATATTTGTAGAAATATACTTATTTCATTTTCTGTTTTTTCTTCTTTTAATAATTTAAATATTGTACTCAAATATTTATTTTTATGTTCATACAATATTCCTTCCTCTTTTTTTAAATCTTCTACTTCTATCCTTTCTAATTTTTCCAGAATAAAATTATTCAAAATGTATGCAGATTCTATTTTTTTATAATACTTTATTTTTTCTTCTTTATTTATAGATTCTTCATAATTTCGTTTAGCCCTACTATATTTTCCGTCAATATTTGACTTTATATTAATTGCATCTCTATACAATCTTTTTAATGCTATAAAGCTTAAATTATAATATCTATCTAAAAACTTTCGATTTCTGTTTAAATTTTTTAAATGTTTTAATGCTTTTTCTTTATAATTTTTCTTAGATTTTAATTCAGCATCTATCATTTCTTTCCTAGTTATAGATAATTCCTTTTTTATTTCTGAAATTTTATATAACTCTTTAAATTCACTTGTATTTTCTAAAGCTAGTATTTCTGTAGAAATTTTACTTGGACTTCCTTCAAACTTATAATCTTCATAAGATATTTCAGAGTTCTTTTCTTTTATTTTCTTTCTTCTTTTTTCTTTTTTACCAGATAAATCGAATCCATAATTATAACCAAATGTTATGGTTAAATCTTGAGAACTTTGAGTAATACTAGATCTAAATAATTGAATAGCATTTAAATTAAAGTTATGCTTTTCTTTATAAATATAATTAGCATTAAAACGTAAGTTAGTAGATTTTGTATTATTAATTTTACCTGTGCTCTGATTATAGGAAGAACTAAAAGTAGTATTTAACTTATCTTTTAAAAACTTTTTACTTACTGATACTGTAGGGCCTAATGTATAAGAATCTTCTCTTCCTATTGTATTATAGGTAGTACTAAGTGCAGAAGTAATATTCATTTTTTTATTAGGTAAACCTATGGTATAAGAAGTATTAAAGTTATGAAATGTAGATTCTCCTCCTATACGAACAATTCCATCTTCTTCATTAGCTACTGTTGCTAATGAGTAATTGATGTTTAAATTTTGCCTTTTTACTTTACTATTTTCTATAATATAACTAACATTTAAGTTTGCGTTTTGTGATAATTGTTTAAAATCAAATAGTTCGTTTTGATTGTCTATTAAATTATCATCGTTGATGTTTTCAAACTGATCTAATCTATTATTAGTAAAAGTAGTAAAGTTTGAATACCCTCCAGAAATGTTTACTTTTTTACTCATAGCATAGGTTGCATTTATACTACCTATAGATCTATTGGTTTTTGTTTCTTTTTGATTGGCTAAATCATCTCTTTGATACCCTACATTAAAGGATAAATTCAACTTGTTTTGAAAAATAGAGGTTGTTCCGTTTAAAGTAATATTTTCAAAATCATTATTAAAAAAATACCCACCTAATGTTTGGTATCCTGGATCAATTCGTTCGTATCCTACTCCAAAACGATATTTGTCAAATGTATATTCCATTTCCGTTTTAAAAGCATTATAGTGTTCTGTAGATCCTCTATTTTCAAATAATATTCCTGCCACTCCTCCTGTATTATCTAATGTATCGGCTCTTAAATCTTGCGTTATTGCTGTAGAAGCGTATTCTCCTTTAATTTGTAACCCTTCCATAACCGATACAGAACCAGCCATACTTAGCACCAAATTTTCTTTGGGTAGTACTTGTTTTTCTTCTGGTATCATACGTATAGAATTTATTTCATCTTTTGCATAAAAACCTATTAATTCTACGGAATATTTTTCTCCTTGATATCCTACTTTTGCTCCATACCCATTACGTTTAAAAGCAGGTTCTGTTCTATTATTTTCGTCGTCTTCTACTGCTTTTAATAAGCGACCATACATGGCAGAAAATGTAAAACCTCCTTTAGGTGTTAATTCTACACCACCTCCACTAAATTGATGTCCCGCTAAAGTATAGGGAGAAAATGACATGGTTACATCTCCTATATGCGCTTGTACCCATTTATATTTTGGATGAAAACTTAAACGATTGAATGTAAATGGTAATTGGTATTCTAAACTTTCTCCTTGATTAGAAAAACTATAACTAACTGGTATAGAAAACTCATATACACTAAAGTTTAAACTACCTTGTAGGAAATAAGTAAATGGAGATCTTGCTTCATTTTGACTCGAATTGTAGAACACTGAGTTTGCTGCTACGTTTCCACTTAACTTAAAAGGGGTACCTCTTCCTATACTTCCTATATCTATTTGCTGTGCTGTTAAATAACCTGTATTTAATATACTTATTACGCTTAGTACTTTTAGTACTTTCTCCATCATTTTAATCATCTCTAAAGTTTTCCTTTTTTTTTTCTTTTTCTTATTTTTTATCTCCTAAAAAAGCATTTCTCAGAATCTTGTACTTTCACTCTGTATTTAGCCTCTCCTAACCCTTCTATTCTTGTTGTTTTAGCATTCGTAAAAGGAATCCATTCTTGTCCGCCAACTCTCTGTACTACGCCGTCTTTTAATAATTGGTAAAAAAAAGTTCGTCTGTCTTCTCCATCTGCTATTACATCTATATATCCGTCATTTCTAGAAAAACAGGTTTTATCGGATGCTTGTGTTAAAGAAAAAGTAACTTCTTTGGAATTTTTAACAATCACTTCTCCTACTGGTACTAAACTATTAAATACATTACTTAAATCTTCGGATGTTCTTCCTGTTTGGTATTTAATTTCATAGGTATTCGCTGGTAGAACTAATGGCCACTTATAACTAAAAGTACCATTTGAATTAGTTATTAAATCGGCTCTTCTTACGTTTAAATTTTGCCCTCCAGATGGCACATTTCCTGTATCTTTTTCATAAATTGTTATTGCTAATTTTTCATCTGCATTTATATTTCTTCCTATTATTAATTCAAAACTTCCATCTTCGTCATAATTACAAGTGGTTGGTGTGGGAATGGCGTTTATGAATTCTGGGGATTCTGGAATGAAAGTAAATGTAAATATAGAGTTTGGTGGACTCCAACCATTACATAACTGTATTCTATAATTAATTGGTCTGTTAGTGTATTCGGAAGCATTATTTCCAAACAAATCTACCACTGAAAAATCAATAGAACTATTACCTAAAAATTGCGAAGGGAAATTTTTCCACTCATTATCCTTATAGTCTAGATACTGCCAATTATAAACTAAAGAATGATACCCTGGCGTTGCATCCAATTTAACTACTGGTATTGTATCTTCTCCTGGAGCTAAACCTGAGGTTATTTTAAAATTATCGTCAGGGCGAATACTAACAAAATCTACAAAAACATCCTCACAAAAACTTGATAAATCTACTGGACGATCAAATGTATGCCCACATATTAATTGTTCAGGAGTTAGAGATATAAGAGTTCCTGTTTTACCATCATCATAAGAAATAAAAACACCCCTCAGAGAATTTCCTGTTCCTGAAATAAAAAGCGTTCCTCTATCAAAAGCATCTGGAGGTAATCCATCAGCTATATCTCCTTGACCGCATGTTAGTGAACTATCCTCTATAATTTCATGAAACTTATACCCTTGCGAATAACTAATATTATAAATTCCTAAAAAAAGAATAATCAATAATTTTATTTTTTTTACTCCCATTTTTTATTTTTTATCTCCTAAAAAAACATTTCTCAGAATCTTGTACTTTCACTCTGTATTTAGCCTCTCCTAACCTTGCTATTCTTGTTGTTTTAGCATTCGTAAAAGGAATCCATTCTTGTCCGCTAACTCTCTGTACTACGCCGTCTTTTAATAATTGGTAAAAAAATGTTCTTCCGTTTTCTCCATCTGCTTCTACGTCTATATATCCGTCATTTCTAGAAAAACAGGTTTTATCGGATGCTTGTGTTAAAGAAAAAGTGACTGGTTTTGGACTTTTTATATCTATTTCTCCTGCTACTTCTAAAGTATCAAAAGAATTACTTAAATCTTCGGATGTACTTCCTGTTTGGTATTTAATTTCATAGGTATTAGAAGGTAATTTTTCTGGCCATTTGTAACTAAAAGTACCATCTGAATTAGCTGTTAATGTGGTTATGCTTAAATTTTGTCCTCCTGAAGGTACATTTCCAGTGTCTTTTTCGTAAATTGTTATTGCTAATTTTTCACCTGCATCTAAATCTCTAGCTACTTTTAATTCAAAACTACCATTCTCTTTATAACTACAACTTGTATTTTCTGACATTAATCCTCTAAATGGAGGAGAACAATCTGTTATCTTATAAGTTAGAATATCTGAATAAGCAGATCTATCTGTTTCTCCTTTATTTGGTAAATAACGAACTCTAATTTGTAAATTTTGATTTATATAGAGTCCTCTAAAATCTGATTTAGAAATATTTACAAAACTAGGATTACTACGATACGGTAATAATTCTTCCCAATCTGCATTATTCGGAATTTTATATTCTAATGCATAATTACAACTAGTAGGCATCAAAATTCTTTTAGAATCACATGATTTAATTTCATCATTAATAGCTGAATAATTATTAATACTTGCAAAATCTTCAATTTTTATTAACCTAAATGTGCTTACTGAACCTGTTATACAAGTATGACCAGTTATAGCTCTATTTAAAGTATTTTTTACCGAGCTAGAATTATATTCACATCCATTAAAAGGAATTATTGGACTAAAGTTTTGAATATTAGCATTTACTACTCCTATTGGGTCACAAGTAGTAGTTGGACTTACTACTGCAAATGCATCCATTCTTATGTTTCTTATTGGGTTTGTTGTTGTAAAGGTATATGAACCACTTCCTCTCTGAGTAGTTGGAATTATTGACGAATACGTTCTTATAATTTTATTCGTAGTACCTTCAACATAATAAAAAGTAATTCCCCAAGCTCTATAAGGAGAACTTGTTCTTACTGAAAAATCAACCTCTATCATATATTTATGTTGCCCAAAGATCTGGAATCCAATAAGTAATAAAATAACTAATATTACTTTTTTATATATTACACTTAAATTTATTTCCATATCATTAATTTTCAATTTCATAAAATATTTAAAACAAGATATTCTTTTACCATTTTTATTGCTTCTTTAATTCGTAATCAAATATTACTGGTACGAATTACAAATCCGAGATATCTGGTCCTTTCGGATGACAACTATTAATAATCAATTTTATTAACTTTATTATTAATATTCGTTTTCTTTCCTATTATCATTTTTTACATTCCTAAACTCCGACTAATTATATACAATACTCTAAAAAATTCGAGCCTAAGTTTAGTTTAGTATAATTGGCACGGATTATAAATCCGCGCTATCGGGGATTCGAGCCTAAGTTTAGTTTAGTATAATCTGGTACGGATTACAAATCCGAGCTATCTGGTTCCAGTATTTTTTTAAACTTAATTGCTATTTTAATAGATTTACCGTTATTGTAAATAAATGTTGACCACTCTTGTAATAGTTCTCTAAAATCCGATGTAGCTAATTTCATTTTTTCCCTCTCTCCTCCTTCTCCTATATATTTACCATTAGAATCAACATCTAAATACTCTTCATCATAAACTCCAATAATAGTGATATCTTTTTTTATTCTAACAAACTCACCTCTTTCACCATAAATTTTTTCAAAAAATTCGTCTTTATTATCTATTGAGTTTATTATTTTCGATAAGAAAAAATAACCAGCATTATATTCTAAAAACAACCTTAATACGTTATTCTCTTCTATATTCTGCCCCTCTTCTTGATTTATTATCTCTATATTATGGAGGCCTTTAGGTTTTAAATTAAATTTTTTAAAAATATCTTTCATTTTAATGATTGTCTTGAATATATTTTAAATAAGCACTATTGACAGAAGAATGAATCCAATCTACAAAAACTGGTATTGTTGTCCTTTTAAATGGTACATTTTTAAGAAAATTTCCAGTAGGATTTCCCTTGTTCGCGCCCGAATCCTTTCGGGTGATAGCTACTAATAATCAATCTTACTTTTCTCTATTTTATTAACTTTATTATTAATATTCGTTTTTTTCCTATTGTCATTTTTTACATTCCTAAACTCAGACTAATTATATACAATACTCTAAAAAATTCGAGCCTTAGCTTAGTATAACTGGCACGGATTACAAATCCGCGCTATCTGGTGACAACTATTAATAATCAATCTTATTTTTTTCTATTTTATTAACTTTATTATTAATATTCATTTTTCTTTCCTATTATCATTTTCTATATTCCTAAACTCCGACTAATTATATTCAATACTCTAAAAAATTCGAGCCTAAGTTTAGTATAACTGGCACGGATTACAAATCCGCGCTATCGGGTTTTAGTTATAAAACTCTATTATTTTTGTCTATATCCTCTTGATAGATAATTCTTCCATCTATCAAAATACCATCTTCAGTAACTTTGTCTGGATAATTAGTTTCTAAACTCCATTTTCCTCCTAATTTTTCAGTTACTTGTTTGATTTCTCTGAAAAAACTATTAAGGCGAGGGGTATTCAATAAGGCTAGCTCTATATTATCTTCATTCTCTTCTTTATTTTCAGAATAAGCAATAATATTTTCACTGTCTACTTCATCAAACCATATATTACTATCAGAACAAAAAACAATTGAAATCTCATTTACATCATTTTGTTGGATTTCCTCATATGTAACTGCATCACCTAAAGTGTAAAATATTATATTTTCCGTAAGATTAAAAGATTTTAATATTACTTCCCCTTCTTCTGAATACATATAAAAATTCGCTTCTTCTTCTTCTAAATCTTTTATTTTAATTTTTTCATCTGTACATAAGTCAAAGTCGAAGAGAAAAATAAAGTCTGATTTTTTAAGCCTTTTGTATGCATTAAATTTATTTTGTTTATATCTGTTTAATAAAAAATCGGGAATAATTTTAAGTATGTTAAATTTGTTTCCATATTTCAATATTGTTTCTTCTATTGTATATATTTTTTCAATAAAATTATCTTTAGTAATAGGTATCTTTAAATAGTAATCAAAAACTTCTGTATTTAAAGTTGCTATCCATTTATTCGTTTTCATCTTAATCTAGTTTTATAATAATACCTGAATCACTTATTGTAAAATTAAAAGTACCTATATTATTCTTTATTCTAATAATATCCACTTTTCTCAAAAAAGGTCCTATATTATTTCTTTTCCCAACTTGAGTATAATATTTTTCTAACCATTTAAGAATATCAGTACCATTTTTATTAAAAACAGGATTGGTAGATTCTAATATTTGTACCATTGATATTTTCTTAAATCCATTAGGGGTATTATTTTTTAATACTTGCTTTACGGCTCCTATCATAAGACGTTTTAATTTTGCATCATCAACAGTAGTAGCTCCTTTTAATTCAATTGCTTCTTTTACTGTACTATCAACAATATCTACTTTATGAAGAGGTAGGTTACTCTCAATATGAACTTTATGTCCTTTTTTTAATTTGTCTACTACGTAATTTAAATGAACTATATCACCAGGAGTTGTTTTTGTCTCTCTTGCCATATGCTTTATAAAGTAATCCAATTCATCAAGATTTTGTATCCCTCCAGACTCCTTAACAATTTTTAATTGTTTAATAATATTTGTCTCTATACCGTATTTTGATAAATAATTGGCCTTTTTAGCATCTATCATAGAAGTCATAATATTCTCTGCTATATTTATAAAATTTTCATCTCTTGATAAATTTTTCTCTATTTTACCAAAACGATCTACATAATTTTTAACATGAGGATTCAAATCGTCCATTAATTTTGATAAGTCCTTTACATCGGTTTTTGTAAAACCAGATGTAATAAATTCAGACGATTTAGTTAATAAAGATAAGTCGTTTTTCAGCAACTTGTTAGCTCCTACATCATCTAAAACTTTCCATCCTAAAACTGAATTTGGATTTGACTCAAAGTGAAATTTAAGTGAAGAAATATTATCTTCAAGCTTAGAAATTGAATTAGGGGATAAATTAATTTCATCAAGTTTTTTCAATAAAATATTGTCCTCAATAGAATTAACCCATTTTATTAAGTTTGTATTTCCTTCAAACTTTGTAAGAACACTATTTTTTAAAACATCATCAACACCATCAAATAGTTTTAAATAAATTTTTCCATTTACCCCTTTATAAATACCTATATTTTTATTTTTTACTAATCCTTGATGTCTTATATATACATTATCTAAACTACCAAGTCTTATTGCATCTGTTGCAACATTAGTCACTACTGTAACATTACTTGCAGGTGTTAATAATAAATTTTTGTAATTAAGTTTATCTAAATACTTTCCTGTTGCTATACTATATTCAATACCTGCTTTAATTATAGAAGCTTTAAATTTTGTATTAATTTTTATTTTGACATCGTTAGAAAACTTAATAAATGATTTTCTAAGATCTATCTCTTTAATTAATCTTAAAAACTCATTATAGTCAAGATTTTTAAAATCTAAAGTAGCTCCCTTTTTAATTGCTTCTTTTATACTAGAATGAATAGTTACCAAACCATTTTTTAAATTAGTCAAAGTAACTGGATTCTTAATTGTTTTTAATTTATCTCCAATTTTCTTAAAATCTAATTTACTAATACCATTTATAGCTGTTGCCCCTGCAACTATTAATTCAACTGTAATATAGGCTTTTTGTACTTTTTCAAATGTTTCATTTGACCATTTCCCTCTAAGTTCGTTTTCATTTAAAGTTAATAAAATACCTCCTCCTTCAAGTGCTAATAAAAATCCAATAGTTGCAGGAGAAGCTGTTCCTGCACTAGCAAGTGTTGCTACAACAGCTACAGTTCTAAGAGCAAGATCTAAACCAACTCCACTTAACTTATCATTATGTTTCTCAGCAAAATGATGAGCCCAAATAAGAGGTACAGTGTATACTTTTCCTTTTTCTAGTTTAGCATAATTATAATTTTCTAAAAGATGTATGTTTACAAAAGTACTTAATGGTGATCCTAATTTATAATAAACTGGTTTAACTATTATATTTTGATTTTTAACTGAAAATGCTCTTACCTCATGTGTAAAATAGAAAGAGTGTTTATCTGGATTTATATTATCTCTAACATAAGTTTTATTTAATAATTGACATTTATATGTAATTTTATCACCACATTCATCAAAATAACCAATGTATTTCAAAGAAAAACTATCTCTTTTAAGCCATTGAAGACTATTTATGTTTTGATCAACTCCTTTGTATATACAGCCTTGATTTTCACAAATTTCATAAGACCTTTTAATTTTATTATACTCATCTCCATAATATTCAGTAGCCCATCCTGTAAGGTAATTTACAAAATATTCTTTTTGAAGATCAGTCATACTTTTATAAATATGCTTAGTCCAACCATGATTATGATTGATTAACTCAACTATATTAGCTTTCGTTTCAGTTTTTTTATATTTATCGGTCCCTACAATTATAGATATTAATAAATCAAGTTTATATTCTTTTATTTTTCCCTCTTTAAATTCTTCTAATAATAAATCATATAATACTTTTTGATCAGCTTTTGAAGTCCAATGCCCAATTGTTTCATATAATTTCGCCCATATATCGTCATCGTCTATATTCTCAAATACTTCTTTATAATGATCATTCTGAATAAAACTTTTCAAAGCTGAATTATCACCCTTAGTTTGATCATATATTATAGATTGTAATAAGGATAATAATACAATCTCTTCATCCGCACCGCCCCAAAATCTTCGCCATGAATTACTACTAGATGAAAGGTCACTTTTTACAACATCTTTCAATAATGAAATTCTTGATTCTCTAGATAAAATCTCAAAAGCTTCTGAAGGGTATTTTTGCAATTGATTATAATCCCTATCCTTTACTGCTTTATTTAATTTTGTTAGCCATTTTTTTTGCGCTTGTTCATTATTTTCAAATTCTAAAATAGTTTTCTTAAAAATTGGAAAATCTTGAGCAGGCATTACAAGCATTATTCCGTTTACAGAAGGTTTAGATAAAAAAACCTCTTTAAGTTTTTTAATATCTGCTTCTGATAATGGTTTGTCTTCATAACTATGAAAAAGCCTTACATCAGTACCGTCAGCAGATGTAAATTGATTATTTTTAAAACTCTCAATAACATTTTCATAATTTATATAATTATCTTTTTCTTCAGAGTTAGAAAAAGTTCGTTTATCTACTTTTAAAAACATTCTAAATTCATCTCCATCTGTTGTCGTTATTTTTTCGGCTCTAATTTCAATATCATTCTCTAAATAATTAGTATCGATTATTACTTCTTCTAAAACAGTAATTGAATTATCATGATTTGATTCAGAAGACGCTATTGCTTCATTTATGGCTAAATTAGTACTTACAATGGAAGTTTTAAGAGATTCTATAAACCTTGCTGCTAATAAATTATCTCCAATTTGCTCCCCATCTTCATCCCCTTGAAACAAGTACAACTGAATACCAGGCGCATGTAATTTCTGCCAATCCATGTGGCTAAAAGCAGTACCTGAGCCTGTATCCATTAAATAGTCCGTATTTCCTTTAGAATTTTTAGCATTATACTGGTCATACGGATGTTTTAATCCGAAAATTCCATGTCCAATTTCGTGAGCAGCAATTCTTCCTGGATTATTTTTAGTAAAAACAAAACCAAACTGACGTTTTAAAGGCATAAAACCATTTAAAGCAGGATTTGATAATGTTACATTGTCTTCTTTATTTAAAAAGAAAATATAATACTGGTCTTTTTTAGTTCCTTTGCCTTTATATGCATTTATAATTGCTTTTTCACCCTCTGTATAATGCGATAGTAAATCGCTATCTCCTACATCTAGAGTCTTTAAATTAATATCTAAATTATCTTCAGATACCGTAAATTTTACTCCCGCTTTATTGTAGATTTCGTTAATTCTATCACTAACTCCTGCTGTAGAAGCGCCATCTACAGATACTAAAGTGATGTTTATATTTCTTTGTTGTGCATGCCATACATTTAGCTTTCCTGCAATAGTATATTTTTGCGTAGAATCTTTAGGTTTTACAGCAGCTATAATTTCTTCTTTTCCAAAATTAAATTTTTTGGTAAGGTTTAATACTACTTCATTATCAGAAGACCAAGAAGAAGTTACTTCTGAACCTTGTAAGGTTTTAAAAATAATATCTTCCTTCTTTTTTCCATTTGCTAGTGTAACCTTTGCCTTAATAATATCTGGTGTATCACTTATCAATTTATATAACACTTCGTATTCTTCCTTATCTTGTGTTTCTATAAATTCATATTCTCTTTTATATTTATTAGAAGTTATTGCTTTGTTGTAAGCATCGGTACTATAATTTCCTGAAGGAATAAATTCAACTTTAACATCTTTTGAGCTTATTTGACGAACGCTATTACCTGTACTGCCACCACTAATACCTTCTGTATTATTTTTAGTTGGTACACCTCCATCGGCAATTACCGATTCAGTTACAGTACCGTCTTCACTAATTGTCCATTGCTGCCCTTGACTATCTGTAATAACAGTTGGCAAAGGAACTTCTATTTTAAAAGGATCTCCTTCTTCTGGTGTAATTATTACATTTCCATTTTCATCTACCGTTACTGTATTAATATCTATATTACTTGCATCAAAACCTTGTACTTTCCCGTCATTTCCAACTATATCATCTATTACTTCGTCTACATCTAAAAGACTTCCCCAGTTGGCATCATAACTTGTTTGTACTACTCCACCAGTTAGTTGATACCCTGTATTTATACTAATATTATTAAACTGTACTTTTATACGAGTGTATTTTCCTATGTTTATTCCTCCTTCTCCGTTTTCATCTGGCCCAAAAGCTTGATCTGCTAAATCAATTAATGTTTTTATTTTTTCTAAAAAAGGAATGGTGATATACCCCCAACCACTAAAAGAGCCATTACTTCCTTCTACTTTTCTTACTACTACAGGAAAATCACCTGCTGTAAATGTATCGTTGATTTCTAAACTTGGTAAAGGTTCTTGGTTTTTTATGTTTATTTCTGGCATTAAGCCACAGTTATAATAGGCTTCTTCATCTACCTTAGGAGTGGTAAATTCTTGAATATTAGAATAAGCATATCCTGATAATGGGGTACACTCTCCTCCTACTCTAAATTCATAAACCGTATCAGATTCTAAATTATAGATATTTCCTTCGTTTGTATAACTATTTACCTCGAACCAATCTTCTTCTCCAAATCCTTTTTTACGATACTGTATTTTGTATTTTAGATGTTCTGATGTTTGCCAGTTAACTCGTACAGATTCTGTACTTAATGCTTGAGAAAGCAAAAAACTTGGAGGTTTACAATCTTCTATGTATTTAAACCAAAAGATTTCGCTTTTTCCATCGTTTTTAAAAACAGATGTTTCACTTATACCATCACTTAGAAAGGCTCTCACCTGCCAACCGTATATTTTTCCTGATAGTAACTGAGGCGCTTCTGGTCCAACTAACAATGTGGTATTACGAGTTACTACTCTATAAAAAGGTACCGAAGCTAAGAAACTGGCTTGCGGATTCTGTTGATCCCAAATTTCTTTTAACGTAAATTCATATTGAATATTACTGATGTTGGTATGACGTGGTGACCACGTGAATAAAACATTCTGTGGATTTATTGCATTTACAACATTATTTCTGGTAGGTAAATTTAATATTGGAGGATCGTTTTGTACTAAAAAAGCTGTAGTACAACTTTTGGAAGATAGTTGTAACCCTGAAAAATAATCATACACTTCAAAACAATAGTTATACGCTCCGTTAGGTAAAGGGTTGTTGTATTGTTGTGCTGTTATGCCTCTTAAATTATTTAACCGAAAATAGGCTTGTAAATCTATATTTGTTAATCGTAAATTAATTCCCCCGTCTACAAAAATTGGAGGAGCTCCTACCACCATGTCTTGTGTACTTATAGAAAGTCCTTGTCCTTCTACATACATTTTTAACCGTACTCTTCTTCCTATTTCATTTACATCTGTTAATAGTATGTTTACTGCTAATTTTTCGCTAGCAGTAGTAGTGTAATCCGATAATTTAACGGTAAAAGGAGGTAGTAACTGAGGGGTAACTTGTACAGGAAATGTTTGTGCATTTACTGCAAGTGTACCTAGTAATAGACCTATTATAATAAAAAATCTTTGTAGCATGTTTGTAAAACTTAATATCGTTTTCATATTCTTTTTCTTATTCAACTTCTTTTTGCACTTTTATATCTACTAGAATATAAGAACTCAACGCGTCTCCTTCTTTAAATTCTTTTATCTTGATAACTCCCTTGCGATTATCGGCTGTTTCAAATACCACTATTCTTGGCAACAACGAATTATCAAACTCTTTTAATCCGTCTACTGTTTCAGTAACTTGCCATGTTTTTAATAAGGTATCGTCTTTTATTGCATCAAATTCACTTACCGAAATACCAATACCACAAGTACAATTTTCTACCTTATTTATAAATTTTGTGGTAGTAGCATTTGGTATTGCTTCTAATGCGACCTCCTCTACCTTATCTGGACTGCTAAATTTATTAAATGAAAAATCCTTATTAAGTCCGAAAAAAGCAATATCGATTTTAGCTCCTATTTCTGGTGTAACTTCTTCTTGTGTGTATACTTTTCTTGTTTTTGTAGAAAAATAAGCTCCTATGGTATTTCCTTTATGTGCCGTATTTATTCCTAACTTTATGTTTTCAAAAACTCTTAGGTTCGTATTTTCTACAACAGTAATTGTTTTGGTAATTGCTTGTTCGTTTTTACTATTTGCTGCTTTTAACTCTATCTTATAAGTACCTGGTGTTGTATAGATAATTTCTGGATTTTCAGATGTACTTGTGCTTATGTCTGCTCCTTCAAATAGCCATTCATAATTTGTTGCACTTATACTTCGATTTTCTAAAGTTACTTTTACAGGAACCTGAAAATCATCGTCTATAAAAGGCACTTTATAATCAAAATTAGCTACCAATAAAGGATTTACTTCTATACTTTTTTCTACGGTATGTATTTCCTCTCCGTTACTAGCCTCTAGTTGTATTTTATGCGTTCCTGGTGTTCTAAAAAAGATGTTTTCTGGATTTTCTTCGGAAGAAGTAGCTGGTTCGCCTCCTTCAAATGTCCATTGATAAGAAGTAGCACCTGTAGTTGTATTTGTAATTGCTACTTCTACTGGAGAAAAATTATCTTTCACTATATTTATTTCAAAACCTACAGAAACAGAAGGTTTTACATTTACTTTAAGTTCTTTTCTATCTACACTATCGTCTCTATTAGAAGCCTCTAAAACAATGGTATATTCTCCTGCTGTTTCATAAATAATAGTTCCTGGGTTTTTACTATCTGAAGTACTAGGAATACCGCCTTCAAAAGTCCATTGATACCTATCAGCACCTTCAGTATCATTTATAATCTTAACTTGTACAGGTACCGTATTATCTTGGTTTACAATTTCTGTTCTAAAATCTACTTTTACAGGTAAAGCAACCTCCTCTACACAGGCAGATAATAGTACCAACAATATTAAAAAACAACTTATTTTCTTCATTACTCAATTATTATCTTTAATATTCTTTTCGCTTTAGAAGTCTCTAATAATAATACATATATACCTGCAGGTACATTCATATCATAATCTATTGTATATTCTTTTTCTCCTTTAAATCGTTTATCTAGTGTTACTGTACTTGCACCTAATCCGAATAAACGTAACGATATTTCTGCTTCTTTTTCTAAAATTACGTCTACTTTAAATTGTCCTTTATTTGGATTTGCATACGCTTCATATTTTTTAATAAATGGATCTTCTGAATCGCCTGCATCTGCTAAGTTTCTAGATTTTAAAACAGTGACTACTTTTGTTTGTTTTTTAGAACAATCTCCTTCTAAAGAAACTAGTGATATTTCATAATCTCCAGGTGCTGGAAATTTTACTATAATACCTTCTTTTTCTTTTTGAACTATTTCTACATTAGGAGGTACTTGCCAATCTACATTAGAACTAATTGGTACAGATACGTTAATAATTGCAATATCTTCCCCTGCAAATGCTTGAGAGGTTAATATCAACTGCGCATCGATAATAGTTTCTGATTTTATAATTTCTAAATTTCTAGAAACCGTACATCCTTCTGTAGTTACTATTGTTAAAGTATAATTTCCTGCTGTTTCTAAGGTTACTTTACTTTTATCACTAGTAAACCCATTGGTAGAAGTCCAGCGATACTCAGACACATTATTCATTGTTACGTCATATTCTATATTTTCATCTTGACATAAGGTTACTTTATCTGGTATTAATTCAAAAATAAATTCTTCTGGATTTTTAATTTCTATTGTTTTTACCTCTCTACAACCGTTGCTATCTTCAACTTCTACAATATATTGCCCTGCACATAAATTTTTAATAGCTGTTGTAGTTGCCCCTGAATTCCAATGAATTGTATACGGTGCTTGTCCTCCTGTAATATCTAACTCTATTTCTCCCGAGCAAGCATTAAAACAAGTTAATTCTTTGGTGGTTACTTCTACATTAAAAATATTAGTGTTCTCTAAAGTAATTCTCTCAGTTATTTGACATCCGTTAGCATCTGTTATTACCACAAAATAAGTACCTAAAGATTGGTTGGTTATTTCTTTTGTAGTAGCACCTGTACTCCAAAAATACTTAAATGGTGCAGTACCTCCAGAAACATTTGCTTCTATTGCCCAATCATTATTGGTACCACAACCTTCACTTTTAGAAACTAAATTAACCGTTAAAAAATCAGGTTCTTCAATACTAATATCTGCGCTTTGTGTTCTATTATTTTCTGCATCTGTAACAACTAAATAATAAATACCTACTCCAATATTATTTAATCTAGGAATGATCGATTTAACATCTGTTTCTCCCTTTTTAAACCATTCGTAGGTTTTGTAAGGTTGTATTCCTCCTTTTATTTCAGAAATAATACTTGCTGTTTCATCTCCTTTACATAAAACAATGTTCTGTTGTTGAATGGTAACTTCTAATAAATCTGGCTGATCTATCGTGATTTCTTTACTTAAAACACATTTTTGAGCATCCGTTACTTGTAAAGTGTATATACCGGCTCCGTAATTTGTAATATCTTTTGTTGTTTCTATTTCTGTACCAGATGTATTTTTCCAAGAATATAAATAAGGTTCTGTTCCTCCAGTAATAGTAGTTATGATATTTCCATTCTCTAAACCAAAACCTGTAGCATTTGTAACCACTTCTGAAACTTCTAATTTTTCTGGTTGTGTTATAGTAAAACTTAGTATTTTATTTACTCCTGCTTCTTTTAAATCACATCCATTTTCATCACGTATCTTAATATCATAAGTTCCTATATCTAAATTAGAAATCATTGTAGAGTTTGTAAACTCTACCTCTGTTTCATAAGCTGCTTTATCTTTACTTATACTGTAAAAATATTTTCCGGTTCCACCTTGTGCCTCTAAAGTGATAAATCCATTCTTATGATCAAAACAAGATACATTTTCTGAACTACTGGTTACTTCTAATAATGGCGGTTGAGTAATAGTGTAATTTTCACTTCTTGCTTCAATACCATTTCTATCTTTTACAGTAACATAATATTCTCCTGCTGGTAAATTAAATACTTTTTCTAAATTTCCCCTAACTTCAGAATTTGTAGTTACATTAAACCATTTATATTTATTTCCGCCAACTCCACCTGTAGTCTCTAATTCTAATCTCCCTGCCAAATCTCCATAACATTTAATTTCTCCTATTTCTTTAATTGTTATTTCTAATTTTTTTGGCTCTGTTAAAGGAAAGTCATGTTCAAATGTACATTTTCCGTCTACTAGTATTTTTAAAGTATAATTGTCTGCTTTTAATTTATCAATAGTTTCTGTAGTTCCTATTATATCTCCACCTCCATCTAACCATTCTAATGTATAGGAATCTGTTGTATTACCAGAAATACTTACTGATATTTTACCATCTTCTTTTCCTGCACCTGTTGGTGTTATAAAATCAATTGCTGTTACTATATGTTCTTCTGGTTGGGTAACTTCTATGTCTTTTTCTTCTACAATACAATTATTTCTGTCTAATACTCTAATAGAATATTTTCCTGCTACTAATCCTTTTAAATCTTCTGTTTTATCTCCTCTTTCCCAATTATAAGTATAAGTTCCTACTCCTGTTCCTCCTGTTACTGTTATATCTATTTCTCCATCTTCTCCTGTATAACAAGACACAGGTTTAACATTATAAGTAAGTTCTAA
This sequence comes from uncultured Tenacibaculum sp., assembly GCA_947498055.1. Taxonomy (GTDB): domain Bacteria; phylum Bacteroidota; class Bacteroidia; order Flavobacteriales; family Flavobacteriaceae; genus Polaribacter. The sequence continues at coordinate 42,129 of CANMJA010000024.1, read as the reverse complement.
TTTTTTATTCTGTACGAGTTCAAATTCTGCAGATTTTGTAACTCCAATACCTCCATTATCTGTAACTTCTACACCATAAGTACCCGCACCAATAGCCTCTAATTTTTGTACAGTTCCTTTTGGAGCTGAAATGTATTGTTTTGTTCCGTCTGCTAATTTTTCATACCATTTATATGTATAGTCTTTTAATCCTCCTTCAACAGTTGCTTCTATACTTCCGTTAATATCTCCAAAACATTTTAATTCTTCAACTAATAAAGGGTTTATAGATACTAAAAATTGTGCTGGTTCTTTTAGTTCTCTAGTAAATGTTTTTACACATCCTACACCATTATCGTCTGTTACTTCTAAGGTATAAATTCCTCCTCCTACATTTTCTAATTTGTTGGTATTATTTCCTACTACATTTCCTAATGCATCTGTCCATTTATACACATAAGGAGTTCTACCTCCTGTAATAGTAGCTGTAATATTACCATCTGGAATTGTACCATTTAAATCTAATATGTTTCTTGTTGGATCTTTAAATGTATCTAAATTCCCTACTAATTCATTTATTGGTTCTTCTATTTGATAGGTTTCTTTAAAACTACAACTTCCATTATATGTAATAGTTACGGTATAACTACCCGCAGATAAATTACTAATCTCTTTTGTTGTTGCTCCATTTGACCAATTATAGGTGTATATAGCATTACCTCCACCAATAACTCCTCCTGTAACGTTTAATTTTATTTCTCCATCAGTACCGTTAAAACACCTTACTTTTTGTATGGTTTCTACTACTTTTAAAGGAGTAGGCTGCAAAATATCTATAATATTAGTTTCTTTACTCTCTGTTTCTTTACCTTCAAAAATAACAGCTACTCTTACTTTGTATTCACCTGCTTCAATTGCTAAAGGTTTTGTTGCTCCTAAAGAAATAAATGCACCAGCCTCTTTTTTAAACCATTCGTATCTATAATTCGTTGTTTTTCCTCCAGTAATATTTCCTAAAGAAAGCTGACCGTCGTTTCCTCCAAAACAATTAACATGTTTATCTAATTGTAAACTTACTGTAAGCACTTCTGGTTCTTTAATGGTATGTAATGTTGTTTTTGCACAACCTCCCGTACTTGCATCTGTTATGGTTAATACATAATTTTTTCCTGCTACAGAACCTGCTATATCTCTAAGTTCTACAACTTGCTCTCCTGAAGAATTTGTTGTAGTACTTCCATTTTTAACAGAAATTGTACTTCCGTTTTCTGTTAACACATAGTTATAATGTGCTGTAGCTGTTGGATTGAATGGTAAGCCTCCTGCTACCTTCACTATTATAATTCCATCTGATTTACCAAAAACAGTAGCATCTTTATCCTCTACTTTGGTCACAACTATTTCTGTTGGTGCTTCAATTTTAAATTCATATTCTTTTTCTAAAGAACAATTATTTGCATCTCTAATTTCTACACTATAATTTACTGCTTCTAAATTTGGTATGGTTACATTTCCACTAAAAACTACCGGTGTTTCTAAAGTTCCTCCATTTCTACGTAAACGGTATGTATAGTCTCCTGTTCCTCCTTTTACAAATAAACTTAAAGAACCTGTTTCACCAAAACAAGTGCTATTATTTGGTTTCGTTTTAACAATATCTACTTCTAATTTTTCTGGTTCTATAACTTCAAAATCATTTGCTGGATAAATTTTTACAGACTCATTTCTATTGTTTTTAACAATAGCTTCTACTCCATATTTACCTGGTTCTTTATCATCTATTATGTTTTTATCTTTAGTTCCAGAAATAAAATTTGTTCTGGTAGTTTTATACCATTGAAAGCTTTCTATAATTGGTCCATTACTATTAAAGCTTACTTGTATGGTTGCATTATTAGCTCCGTTACAACTTATTTTATCTGTTTCATTTGGATATGAAATTGTTGTATTAATTTGTTCTGGTTCTTTTATCTCTAAGTTAGGTAGAGTTTTACTACAACCTTCTCTGTCTGTTACTGTTACTGAATAAATACCTGCTCGTACATTTTCTAATACATTAGATGTTTCTGTAAGATTATTACTTCCTTCTTTCCATTGATATGTATAACCACCCCACCCTTCTGTAGCTGTAACTGTTATTTTACCATCAGGGTTTATTCCTCCTAAATCTAATGTGTTAATTGTAAGATCAACTTCGGAAGTGATCACTGTTAGTTCATTAGATGGTTCTTTTATTTCTATATTTTGAAATATTTTACTACATGTATTTGCATCTATAATAGTAACATTATAGATACCAGCTTTTGCTTCTAAGTCTCTTTTAGTTGAAACTATAGAAGAACTACCAGTCTTTCTCCATTGATAAGTTAAAGTTCCTGTTCCTCCACTAGGTGCTAATGTTACTTCACCATTATCTCCTTTACAAATAGCATTTTTAATTACAGGGGGATTTATTGTTATTTCTGATGCTGTATTAATTCTAACATTTGCTTCCTTTATTTCTGCAACTCTATCTACTCCTCCTTCATTTATAATAACTGCTACTTTTACCGTATAATCACCCGCTTCTAATCCGGTAAAAATTGGTGTTCTTAAAGTTTTTAACACTACAGAACTATTTCTTCTAAATAATTGATACCTATAGGGAGTTTGAAATCCACCACTTGCTATTACATTAATCTGCCCTGTTTTTTCACCATAACAATTAACATGCGTAGGAATCGTATTATCAATTTTTAACTCCTTTGGATTATTAATTTTTATAGTTACGCTCTCGCTACAACTATTTTTATCTGTTACTTTAAAAACATAATCTCCAACATCTAGTTTTGTGAAGTTTACAATATATTTTCCTCCGTTATTGGTTATTGATACATTGCTATCTGCATTTGTATATCTTCTTCCATTAAATTCATACGTATAACCTGTTGTTGTTTGTACACCTCCTGTTATTTCGAATTCTACTTGACCATCTATATTTGTTGGAGAAGTTTTAGATGTAACATTTGGAGTTATTTCTATTTTACTTGGTGGATTTATTGTTCTATTAAAACTAAATACTCTAACACATTTAAAAGCATCTTCTACAGTTATAGAATAGCTACCCGCTTTTAATCCTGTTATATTTATCGTATTAGATGGAGACTCTATATTTCTTGTAATACCCGCTCCATTTATTGTTGCTTTGTAAGGAGCAGTTCCGCCTACGGTTTTAATCTCTATTTGTCCATCACTTTTGTTTCCTGTATTTCCTATGTTACAGCTAACATTTTTCTTTATATTTACAGAAGTAACATTGAAAGTTATTGGCTGTTCTAATTTAATGATCCCAGTTTCTTTTTCAATATTATATTTATCTTTTACTTTTATTGTATAGTTTCCAACAGAAACTCCTGTAAATTCTATAGGTCTTTCCACACTTCCTGAATAGGATAACGATTTGGTTTCTTCTATGCTACTCCCTTTTAATAATTGTACAGTATAACTTTCTGGCCCAGCGCCGCCTCTTATATAAGCTCTTATTTTTCCTTGACCTCCATTGCACTGTATTTCTTGACTTATTTCTCCTCTTATTCTTAATAAAGGAGGATTTATTAATTCTATTTCAGCACTTGTAATTGTATTACATGTACTGGAAGTATTCACATAGTTTGCATCTCTAATTTCTACTAGGTATTTCCCTGGTAATAATTCTTTAGATTCTATTTCTGTAGTAGTGGTAACATTATTTATCTGCTGTTCTATTGTTGTACCTCTTTTTATAAATATTCTATACGGTGGTGTTCCCCCAATTGGTATCACTTTAAAAGTACCAGTTCCTCCATTTACTTTTATCGGTGTTTTAATATCAAAAGAAACCCCTAGATTAGCAGCTGGCCCTCCAATATTAATTTCATAAAAAATATCTTCTCCGTCCTTTCCTTCTGTTCCAATTCCTTGTGCGTAAATAACATTACTTATTAAGGAAAGTGCTATAATTAGTAATATGGATATTTTTATTTTTTTCATCATAATCAATGTGTCATTTTTTATCATAACTATTTTTTTATCTAGCAAAGCATCCTTTTTCATCTTGTATTTTTACTCTATATCTCTTTTGTGTTAAGCCTTTTATTATTACGCTTAACCCTGTAAATGAAATGTCTTTTTTTCCAGGTACTTCTGTAACTCTAGTACCACTTACTTCATATAATGTATACGAATACTTACTATTATTTCCTTCTCCTCTATCTTCAATTGCTAATTCCATTTCACCATCTGATGCTCCTTTACAAGTCTCTTTTTTGGTACTCGTAATTTGGTATTTTATGTTTTGGGGAGTTTTTATTTCAAAATCGTCTGAAAACTCAAGTGTTGCCCAACTTCCATCGTTTGGGTCAATTGTTCCGTTACCCAATAAGGTTTGAAATCTAAATCTATACTTTCCTGCTTCTAAAGGCTCTTGCCATGTATAACTATAGGTTGGTGGTGTAGTAGTTAAATTTTGTACTAAAACTTTTGTAGATTCTTGTTTAAAAAACTTAAATGTATTTGGGGGTACTGAACTAGAAGTATTCTCGTCATATAAAGACACTATTAATTGCTCTTTCAATCCTCCTTCTTCTATCAAATCTCTGTTTAAAACCATTGTAAAAGTTCCTTCTTTACTATAATTACATCTGTCATTTTTAACTGTAGGAGGTTGTACTAGCTTAGGTGAACTTGCTATAAATGAAAAAGAAAATATTCTTGAATTATAACCATTTGACATTCCTATTCTAAACTGTAAACTTTTATTTACTACTTGTGGTGCATTTATACCAAATAAATCTTCTGCCGTAAAAGTTATTTTATTTTCTCCTAAGTATTTATTGGGTAAATTTATCCAACCTAATCTTGGTACATTTGGCAAGGGGCCTCCTGGAGGTCCTCCTGGACCAATAGGTCCACTTCCTGGACTTTCTTCTATAGTATTCCCAAGACCTTGAAAATAAAAACCACATCGATTATCACCTTGGTTCTCTAATATATCTGCTACTTCAGGAGTTATAAATACTTGCCAATTATACACTAATTCATGATAACCTTCTGTAGCTGTTAATGTTACTTCATCTCCTGTAGAATTATCTCCAGTAATATCACTTGTTGGTGTTGTTAACTTTATATCTAAATTAGATGGTCTTATTGTAAATGAATTTAAAAGATCATTATAGCATTTATTTACAAGAGGTCTAGATGGATCTAATGTTATACCACATAGCATATTTTCTAAACCATAAAATATTCTTGTTGTTCTACTTCCTTGAACTCCTGGCAAAGGCTGAATTTCTATATAATTAGGATCTGATGCAACATATATTTCAGGAGGAGATACAAACGATTCTCCTGGCCTTATAGGCACATTACCACATATAAAACTTTCACTTCTATTCACTTTAAACAATTGATATCTTTGAGAATTCCCTACGTAACTCAAAAAAAGAATAACTATTATTACTAATCTATATATTTGATTTATTTTCTTCATTGCCTTTTATTATTTCACTAAATATTGATGAAATAACTTTTATTTTTTAACTAAAATTTTCAACTGTTTTTCTCTTTAAATAAAAATCCTTTTCTATAAAAAACATAGTTTAATATGTAACCTCAATCATTTTTACCTGCCCTAAACTACCATCAATAAATACTGGGCGAATAATGTAAGAGTATATATTATTCGGTTTTACATCTTCATCTACAATTCTTTTAATTGTTGAAGGAACACTTCGTAATAAAGATGCCTTTTTTCCTTTTAAGGATTTATATATCATTAATTCTGCTACATTCTTTTCTTGAACAACTTTCCAAAACAATTCTATAAAACCATTGGTTTTATCTACATAACTACCAAAACCTTTAACTCCCGATAATAATTGAAATCTTGGTACTTCAATAGTTACTGGTTTTATGTTTTTAGAAGATAAATTACTATCGTCTACAGCTTTTATTAAATATTGATAAGTTCTTCCTCCTTCTATATTAGCATCTTCCCAATTGGTATATTCTTTTTTTAGCGAATCTTGTGGAATAGTTGTTATCAAATTCCATGGAGTATTGTTTTTAATCCTTCTGTACACTTCATGTTTTTTAACATCTTTACTGCTACTATTCGCCCATTTTAAAAACATTTTTTCTTTCTTTACTTCATAAGAAATGACAATTGGTGGACTAGGTGGATTGTAATCTGGTTTATCTAATTTTAATACATTAGAATATTCAGACATATTAAAACGTTGATCTACCGCTACAATTTTATAATACACTTTATCATTTAACATTTTTACAGAGATACTATCATAATATGTGGTAGCTCTATGGGGAGCTACTGTAACTTGAGTATATTCCTCGTTTTTATTATTTCCTCTAAAAACTCGATATCCTAACATATCTGTTTCTGTATTTGCTTTCCACGATAAACTTACCACACCTAAGCTATCAACCTTACCTTGAAGTCCTATAGGTTTAACTGGCGGAATAGAATCTATCGGTTGTACCAATACAGGATAAGATCTTGTATTACTTCCTTTTTTTCCTAAAGCTGTTATTGTAATGTAATTAGTAGGAGCTATATTATCATATCTAATTTTTCTTGTAGAAGGAGAAATGTTATTTACCACTGTTTTATATTCTCCATCGACCTTATCACTACGGTTTACTTCAAATCCTTTGATATGCTGATTTCCTTCTTTTGAAAATTCCCATTCTAAAATAACACTCTTCTCATCATTTATAATTTCTTTAGAAGTTATTTTAGGAGAAAATGCTAATAGCTTTTGTCCTCGTCCAGAGATAATATCAGAAGCAGGACTTAATTCTCCGAATGGAGTTCTTCCTTTTACTCGATAATAATGAATTTTATCATTAGGTATGGAATCTATATAATAAATTCTTTTAGTATCCACTTTTCCACCACTATTTAAAGATGTATAGGGTAACTTATTTAAAGTTTTAAAGTTTTTACCATCTGTAGATCTTTCTATAAAATAACTATTAAATAATGTTTTATGTATTTTATAATTCCAATTTAACATTACTCTTCCATCATTAAATACAGCCGCTACATCTAAAGGCTTAGGCAATGCTTCGTAATCTTGCATTCCTATAAAAACTCCTCCATCTCGTATCTTCATTTCTGTTTCAGGCACCATGGAATATACTTTATAAACGTATTTTTCTGTAGCTTTAATTTCTACATCTTCAAATCCTAAACCAGCTAATTTTGCTACTTCAAAATCTTGATCACAAGCATATAATGCCCATGTAAAACGTTGTTGTTGTTCTTGAGACATATTAATAATGCCTTGCATAGCACCTACACCTTGTACATCGAAACTTTTGCCAAAAATAGATTGCGCAACGATGGCTGCATTATTATTACTTTCTATAACTTTTAACCATTCTTCTGGTTGCGCAGGTTTAAAGAAACCTAAATTTTTCTCTATCGGTTTATCTAATGTTTGACCACTAATACTAATGGTATATCTCTTTAACTGATACCCATATTTATTTAACTTTCTAAAAGATATAGGAGTAGTAGACCCCCATCTAACTAAAATTCTATTATCAGTAAAAGGTCTAGCAATTACTTTAATTTCATCTGGTACCTCTTCTGCATCCGATTTTTGAGTAAAACCAACGTTTACTTTAAATAGTAGTAGTACTATTGTAACAATACCTTTTATATTTCTATTATACTTTAACACGCTTAAAATGGGTTTTTATATTTAAAAATTCTACTAGTTCCTAATATACCTCCAGGCATTACATATTGTAATTTCGTTTTATAATTACCTGATTTTATTGCTGGAAAAACACCATTAATAATATGATCATACTTCTTTATTTGTGAAGCGTATTTTGTTGGTTGGTTTAAATATTTATTTACAATTTTATATCTAATCTGAACAAAGTCATGCTTATAATACCATACTAAATTATACCTATATGGTATTCTTTTACTTAGTAGTGAATAATTAGGTCTCTCCGTTAAATATGGAGTATACCATGTTAAAGATTCTACTGCTTTTTTAGGAGGCAAACCTAATTTATTAATATCTCTATCTACTGTAAATTCAGGTTCTCTAGGATAATTTTTATAAACTAAATCGTGAATTTTATCCTCATAGTAAGAATCATCTAAAACAGCTTCCACTTGAATTAAAGGTTTTGCTTGTGTATACTTACCTCCTTCAATTTCTAAACCATCAAACCTTTCAGAATCTTTATAATCTGTTTCTATAAAATGTGTATCTGAGAAATGAGGTATTAGATAATGTTGTACGATATTTTTAGCTCTAATTTTATCTGAAAGTGTATTATACTTACTTGTTTTAAAACTATATTTAAATATTTTAATTTCAGAATCGTTATTTACGACATTCTGTACCTCCTTATTTTTCACCTCTACAGTGTTTCCTTCTTGTCCTGTTTCTATTTTTGTATACGAAACTCCATTTTCTGCATTCGCTTGTTCTGGTGGTAAACTTATCAATTCTAGTTGGTACTTCTTTTGATTTTTAAATTTACTAAAGGTAAAGTTCACTTGTCTTTCTCCTGTATTATAAGAAACATTGTTTGTTGCTATAAACCCTTCTGTATTTGTAAATTTCACCTTCTGTGTAAGATTACTTTCTGGTTTAAATAAATAAGGTTGTCCCTTTTTTAATTTTACATATCCATTCTTACTTTCTTTTTGATAAAAATAGGGCTGATCTATTACTGGATATGTATATAAAACATTCGTTATAGGTATGTAATCTGGTGCAGTACCAGTGGTAAAGGTTCTTTCTTCTATTTCTTGTGCCTTTTTACCTTTATTCATAATGGTTACCCAAGTATTTCCAGATTTTAACTCTTGAAAACTAACCACTACTTTTGTTTTAATAGTAGATTTTGGTGGCAATACATCGTAAGAAATAAAATTAACAACGTCTTTTGTATTTGACCACTCTAATTCTCCTTCTATTTTTTTTCCATTTTTTGTAACCGTAAATTCATCTAAAAGAATTCTGTATTGTTTTATTCCTTCATCATCTTCTAATTTAAAAGGTTTATTAATACTCATGTTAAAAGCTGCTTGCGGATTTGTAAACACATCAACATCTGTTGCATTATCATCTGGTGTAACTCCTGATATTATTTTTAATCCTCCTAAAGGTGCACCTCCAATAATTTCACATTCTTCACCTATTTCAATTTTAAATCGGAAACTACCTCTTATAAGTCCATTAAGAACACTGTAATACCCTCCTACATATCCTCTAAACCAAGAAGGGTTTGGTAATTTTGCTTGTAATAAGACCGCTGCTCCTGCTTTAACAATAGGTATTTTAGCACTATAAAACCATAAATCTATTTTAATTCCTAATTCTCCTGCTAAATATGCATAAGCTTGTCCGTTTGTATACCAACCATTAATACCTATTTGTCCGCTTCCTTTACATGCAGTTTCTCCATAATCTTTTATCATAATATCGAAACCAACACCTGCCATAAATTTTGCATAAAATATTAGGAAATTCATATCTCCAGTATTCACACTTAAATCCATTCCTATAGCAAAGCCTCTTCCATCTCCTAAAGCATTTAGATCTCTCATATAATCTAACTTGCCTAAATCATCAATTCCTAAGATGTCTGCAACTTCTTTAGGAGGAGGTGGACTTCCTGGTATTTTATCTCCAATCATAAAATAGGTAGAAGCTTTAACACTTAAACTACCAACTCCTACCTTCAATCCTATTCTATTTGCTTGTGTATCGTAAGGCACTGGGTTTCCTAAATGTAAATACCAACCATCTGGTCCTGTATGAAAAACTGCTTTCCCTGCTCTACCTCTTGGTCCCATCCCTTTTACAATACCTCCTGGAGTATTTACATATACTTCCATTTCTGCATGAAAAGCATTATTTACAAAATCCATTTCCATAGAAAAATGTGCATCTAAGCCTACATCAAATGTCAATCCATCTTGAGGGAATGCTACTTTACTATATTCCACTAAATTCCTTTTCTTTAAATTTTGTATTGTTTTATTATTCTCTCCAAATTCGTTGATTTTATCTTGCATTGCAGTAAGTTTCTTTTTAAACTTATCTCCAAACTTAAAGTCGATAACCTTCATCATATGAGCTTCTCCAAAAAATAAAATTCTATTTAGACCGCCACTGGTATTAAAAGCCATTTCAAAACCTATTTTTCCGTTAAAAGCTCTTTCATTTCCAATAGCAAAACCTAGCATTGCTCTAAAACCTAAGCCTGATTTTGCATCTGGTGCATAGTCCATTCCTGAAGGAGGTTTTGGTGTTTTTACAGGAATTGGTTTTCCATCTTTATCTACTTCTCCTTGATAGGTTAGCTTTGGAGGGTTGGATGTTTTTGTCATATGATAATAAGCTCCTCCACCAAAACCATTAATTTCTAAAGGACCAATAGTAGGTTTGGTAGTCATTCCTGATAAATCTGCATAAGCATCCACATACCAATAACGCACATCCGTTTTACCAAACCATGCTGTTGCTTTCACATTAATACTATTAAAGTCAGCTTCTAACTCTCCATAAAAACCATTACCATAAACAGGATCATTATCTTTAATATCTACTAATCCTTTAAACTTAACACTACCTAAGTTTGCTTCTATATTAATTTTATGAAGCTTTACTTTTTTTAATTTCCATGTCGTATAGTCTTTTTCTTCTTTATAATTTGCCTGAATTTCTAATTTAGTTCCTCCTGCGAAACCTTTACTCATCATATTAACATCCATTTGAAATATTAATGATGCTTGATTATCTTTAGACTCTAAAGCTAACTCTGAAAAAGTTACTGGAAAACCAGACAAATCATTTTTTCCTCCTTCGTAACCAATTTTATCTACAGATAAATAAGGTGCTTCTGTTTGTAATTGTAAATTTTCAAAAGTAATTCCAGTAAAATTAACTAGATTCTTTTTTTTAGCTCCTGCTTCTCCCTTTTTATTCTTTTCCTCTGTAGTTGTATTTTGAGTTTGGTTGTTATTTTGATTTTCTGCATCTGATTTACTTCCATGTATACCCAAACTACCATACAAATTTGCTTTGGGTAAAAACTTTCCATCTTTTACTCTTAATAAAACACTTGAATTTGACTCTAAACGAGCAGTTGCCATAAATACTGGAAAAGAGAGTCCGTTTTTAGCTATAGGCTCTAAAACTAAACTATAATCATCTTCCTCTACATCAATAATTGCAGAATACTTTATCGCTTTTTTTATTCCTTCAAAATTTCCTTCTGCTTCTTTTTTAACATCTGCTACAGTAACTTTTCCTTGCATAGGTAATGATAAATGCCCTTCAAACCCAGCTTTTGTAAATTTACTTGCTTCAAAAGAAGCATGTACTTTTTTAAAGGAAATTTGCCAACCTCCTACACTTCCTTCTTCTATTGTTAAAAGATTATCTACTCCAAATTTACCTGTTAATCCTTGGCCATCTATTAGTAAATTTTCTGCAAAAATAGACATCCGATTATCTTCATTTCTTTTCCTAAATTTTTTAGGTAAAATTACATTTACCTTTTTTATAAACACACCTCTCCATAATTCTTCATTTCCTGGTATTAAAAATTTTTCTCTGTAAGTGTCTGTAAAATGTACATCAGATGAATTTCTTAAATCACTAAAATCAAAAACAGCATCTTTCACTTCGAAAACTAATCCCATTTTCCCTTCCAAATCATCTGTTGTTTTGTTAGATGTATTATCTACAACATTATTAGAACTGTTTGTATTGGTTCTGTTTTCTTTTTTTGTAATTTGAAATGGGTGACTAATATTTACTTTTGCTATAATATCGTTCCAATCACTTGCTGTAGCCTCAAAAGAGCCTTTTACTTTTACTGTTTTATCTTTTATAAGTTTGTTACTCTTATTTAATGGTTGTATTAAATTTCTTGAAAAAATAACATCCGCTGCTATACCAATTTGCTTTAACCCTGTACAATCTATTGTTACATAAGTTTTCTTAGCAATGTCGCCTGTTTTCATATTAAAACCTCCTTGAAGTTCTAATAGTGTATTTTTTCCATCTAAGGGTATTGGAAAATCTCCTAACAAAGCAATATCTGCTTCTCCATATATTCCTCCTTTATGAGAAATTTTCACATTATCTGCTCCAAAAAACAATTCTAATTGTTTTCCATTTGCTCCGGTTTGAGGTAATATTAATTTTAAAAATAAAGTAACTTCAGTATAATCAGTATAAAATTTTGCTTCACTGATTCCCATAATAAAAGTGGTATTCTTAACTTTTTTCTTTACCCCTACAGGTAGAGTTATCATATCGTCAGGTTTCAGCTCATTTACAAGATTACCTGTTTCTACCAACTTATTAAAAAAAGATTTTGCTTTACTTAGAATACTATCTAACTTCGGGTTTTTGTAGTTTTCTTCTATATATTTTGAATCAAATTCTCCAGCTTTCATAGAAGAAAAATAAAATTCTTTTGCTAGTTCTTTTTTAGCAATACTATCTATAGGTAAGAAATTAGCATGAATATTATTTAAATAAAAAATACAGAAAAAACACAGAAAAGTAATTTTCTTCATAGACAATTAGGGATTATAATGTTAAAATTTTCTTAATGCAAATATATAGAAAATAAATAAACACTTAAAAACCTACATCTTAAAAAGTTATTAACTTTAGCTATAATCACAAAAAGTTAATTATCACTAAAGTTAATATAGTTTGTTATACTAAGCAATTTCTAGAACTGAAACACCCTTAAAACTTATTCATTTCTATTTTATTCAAGTGTTTCAAAGTTTCTACTTTAAAACAGTTAAATTCTTTTTTTACTCTTTCGAAAAACTTAATGCTCCGTATTTAACATTCATGTTAAACTTTGCATTCTTAGGGGCTTTAATACGAATAAATCTCTTGATTTTTAATTTACTACGCTTTTTTAATAAACTTAAAATCTCTTTTCTCTTATTATTCCATTCTTTTCTATGCATATGCCATTCTTTTTTTCTTTCTTTCAAAAGATTTTTTCTTATTTCAGAACGTTGTTTCAACATTTTTTTTCTTTCCTTTTTCATTTCTTCTTTAATTTTTTTTAGCTCAGAATATTCTTGCTCCTTTTGCTTTAATTCACTCATCGTAAAATTAGAATCATTACTTGTAATTGAAATTGAATTTTTACCTATTTTAACTTTTGCATTTTTACCTAATACATCTTTATTTTCTTTTTTCCATCGTTCTAAATAATTCTTATCTTTTTTATATGCATCAAAATTAAACTCTGATGGTAAATTTACTATTAGAGGCATTGGCGGTAAAGGTGGCGTTGGTGGTAAAGGAGGCAATGGTGGCATTATAAAATCTAAGGAATCTAAAACATCTAAACTACCTAATGAAAAATCACTTAACGAATTACTCAAGAAACTATAATCTGGAGTATCAAAATTAAAAGAATAAATATCTATATTTGATTTTGACCTAGATGTTATATTAATCTCATTTTTGTTTCCTGTAACCTTAAAATTCCATTTTTTGTAAAAATCATCTTTCATATCTTCAGAAATCTCTTCTCCATCTACCATCATAAAAGCTTCTATTACTACTTTATTTTTATTCCATGTTTCTATTTCAATATCAGAATGCCTTGTATTCACATCTATAACTACATTTGGGGTTACTGTAAATTCTTCTCTATAATTCTTTTTATCTTTTTGAGCTTGTAAAATAACTCCTTTAAAAATTAAAAAAAGTACTAGTTTATATCGTAATATTTTCATCGTTATTCTCTTTAAATTGTAACTCATTAATTGTATCTTTTAACTGAATTAAAAGTTGTAAACGTAATTGAAGATTCGTTATTAAAGCATTGACTGTAGTATTGTTTATACCTTCTTTTTTTAACTTTAGGTTTAAACGTTTATAATCAATATCTAACTTATTAATCTTCTCTAAATACTCATCTAATAAGGCCTTATTTTCTGGAGTAACTTCTAGACTTGCTATTTCATAATTAATAGCTGTTAAGTAGTAATTTTCAATCTTTTGCATTTCAGGAGATATGTTTCCTAAATTTATTTTTTGCTCGTTATCTTCTTTCGAGGTCAATGGAATATCTCTATTATATGTACTATAAAAATGATTTCCTAATGTTAGCACTATCACTACAGATGCTGCAACATAACACCACTTATAAGATTTCTTTTTTACAGAAAAGGCCTCTTGCATTTTCTTTTTAAACTTTTGTTCATGTTCGTTTGATAGTTCTAATTTTTCTTCCTTAAAACCCTTCATTACCTCTCTAATATCCTTCGACATACTTCTTTTTGTTTAAATATTCTTTTACTAATTTTTTACCTCTCATTAAATGTGTTCGGGAAGTAACTTCTGTTATTCCTAATACTTCTGCTATTTCGTTATGATCAAAACCTTCAATTAAATACATGGTTAATACCAATCGATACTTTTCTTTTTGTTTCTCTATTGCTTGTAATATCCTTTCTTTTGTTACATCATCTTCTACTTCCCAATCAGTATCTTCCACCACATTTAAAACTTCTTCATTCATAGAAATTGTTAAGATTTTTTTTCTTTTTAACTCATCAATACTCTGATTTATTACTATTTTCTTCAACCAAGCTCCAAATGTTACGTTTCCTTTATAAGAAGCTATTTTTTTAAATGCTTTTACAAAAGCATCTTGCATAACATCTTCTGCTAAATTTATATCTTTCATATATCTATATGCAATTTGAAACATTGCTTTACAATACATATTATATAATTGTAATTGCGCTTTTGGTTTTTGCCGTTTACACTCTTTAATGAGTTGCTGATGTAGCTGTTTAGTTGATTTCATTAACAGATTTCTTGTCTTAAAGACGATACATTTTTAAATGCGTTGCATTTTACAACAATTTATTTTTAAATTTACCAATAGTATTTAGTAGAAGTATATTAATGGCAAAGAATTCAAAATCAAACTTATCTGAAAAACAAAGTATTTCTCCACCAGAAACTACTAGTATTAATTCTGCGGAAAAAATTAAAATTAATAGACGTAAACAAACTTCTGTAGAAGAATATGTTTCAAAAATTTTACATGGTGATATCACTTTTTTAAGTAGAGCAATAACATTAGTAGAAAGCACTAATAAAAAACACTCACAAAAAGCAAACGCCATTTTAAATGCTTGTTTACCATATGCTAACAACTCTGTAAGAATAGGTATTACTGGTGTTCCTGGTGTTGGTAAAAGTACTTTTATAGAAACTTTTGGTAAATACTTAACCAATATTGGAAAAAAAGTAGCTGTTTTAGCTGTAGATCCTAGTAGTTCTGTTAATAAAGGAAGTATTTTAGGAGATAAAACTAGAATGGAACAATTAGTTACTGATAAAAACGCCTTTATACGTCCTTCTCCTTCAGGTACTTCATTAGGAGGTGTGGCACAAAAAACGAGAGAAAGTATTATTCTTTGTGAAGCAGCTGGTTTTGATACTATTATTATTGAAACGGTAGGGGTTGGACAAAGTGAAACTGTTGTTCATTCTATGGTAGATTTTTTCCTACTTCTAAAACTCTCTGGTGCAGGTGATGAGTTACAAGGCATTAAACGTGGAATTATAGAAATGGCAGATGCTATCGTTATTAACAAAGCAGATGGTGATAATATAAAAAATGCAAAAATTGCAAAAGTAGAATTTAATCGTGCTTTGCATTTATATCCGCCAAAAAAAAATGGATGGACACCTAAAACAATGGTTGCTAGCGCACTAAACAATAAAGGTATAGATAAAATTTATGCAACTATTTCAACATACATACAGCAGGCTAAAGAAACCAAATACTTTGAAAAGAAAAGGGCTACCCAAAGTAAAAATTGGCTCTATACAACCATAGAGGAAGAGTTAAAAAAACGATTTTATGAAAATAATGAGGTAAAAACTCTTCTTAAAAAAGAAATAAAAAAACTAGAACAAAGTAAAACAACTCCTTTTAATGCTGCAGATAAACTATTAAAATTATCCAATAACAGATAGAAATGAACCATTAATCGATAAAACGAACGATTATTGCGAATTTTTTCTTTAATTGTGTAAGAATTGAAAGTAAAATCCCCTACTTATGAAAAAATTAGTATATCTTTTATTTATTAGCCTGACTATGAATAGTTTTAGTCAGAAACAAACTTGTGACACTGAAAAATCTCCTGTTATTGATTTAAATAGCATTACTAAATGTACTGTTGAGCAATCAAAAAAGAGTGGTAACAAAAAAACTAGACAAATTTCAGTAAAAATATCTGCATCTAAAACTAGATTTTTAAAGAGACGAAAAAAACAAGTTGTTTCTAATGCCAATGAGTTAAATGGTGCTGGAATTTCTACCATAAAACACTCTTCTAATATATCTAATTCATTAAAGTTTAAAACAAACCTTAAAGCTTTAACTAATAGATTAACAAAAGAAGAAGTTAGAAGTGCTCAAAAGTTTAGTTCTGTAGATAATATTCCTGTATTCACTAATTGTACTAATGAAAAAGGTGGAGATCAATTAGATTGTTTTAATAATGAAATGATGAAGCATATTCAAGAATACTTTATATATCCTGATAAAGCTTTAATAGATAAAATTGAAGGTAAAGTTTGGGTTCGTTTTATTATCGATAAAAATGGTGATGTCACAAATATAAAAGCTCTTGGTCCTAAAGGCGGAAAAATTTTAAATGATGAAGCAATACGTGTAGTTTCTAATTTACCTAAATTTGAGCCAGCTTATAAAAATGGAGAAAGAATTTCTGTAAAATATGGATTCCCAATTAATTTTTCTTTAGACGGTGAATAAAGTAATTATTTAAGAAAACATTTAAATTAATTTATAAAAATTTAAAAGTAGAGTAATACAAAACTGATAAGGTTTAATTACTCTGCTTTTTTATTTTCTAGGTATTAAAACTAGTTAATTAAGATTCTACTTATAAATAAATTCTCTGTCTCATACTAACATTCTCCATCACAACAATTATCATCTTTTACTAACTTACAAGTGGCTACTGCTAGTAACGCTCCTAAAACTGGTGCTACCATATACAACCAAAGGTCGGTAAACTTTCCTGATACAATTGCCGGTGCTAATGAACGTGCTGGATTCATAGACGCTTTTGTTATTGGTCCTGCAAACATTGCTTCTAATAATACAACACCTCCAATTGCTATTCCAGCCATTGTACCAACCTCTTTACTTCCTGTTGAAACATTTATAATAGTTACCATTAAGAAAAATGTGAGAATCAATTCTAAAATAAAAGCTCTTAAGGCATCTGTAGAGGCAATTGTAGCTCCATAAAATTTACTTTCTGGAAACAAAAACCATAACAAAAAACTTGCAGCAATAGCTCCTGTTACTTGAAAAAATATATACTTAGGTACTTCCGACCAAGGAAACTTCTTTGCATATGCAAAAGATATAGATACTGCGGGATTAAAATGCGCTCCAGAAATCTCCCCAAAAGCGTAAATCATAGCCATTACTATTAATCCCCATGTAATTGCTATTCCTACGTGTCCTATAGAACCATTTGTTATTTCATTGATAGTCATTGCTCCTGTACCACAAAAAATAAGTGCAAAAGTTCCTATAAATTCCGATATATATTTTTTCATACTTGCAAAGATACAATCTCGTATTTTAAGTTTTTGTTAACATTTATAACTTCTTTAAGCCGTAATTTTATCGAATAGAAAAATAAACTAATTTAATCATGAAAAAAGCATTTTTAAGTCTATTTGTGGCTACATTAACACTTACTACAGTTAATGCACAAGTTAAAACTCCTCAGCCTAGTCCTTCTTCTAAATTAGAACAAAAAGTTGGATTAACTGATGTTACCGTTGAGTACTCTAGACCTGGTATGAGAGGAAGAAAAATTTTCGGAAACTTAGTTCCTTATGGAAAACTATGGAGAACGGGAGCTAATAAAAATACGATTGTTACTTTTAGTGAAGATGTTATGATTGATGGCAAGTCTTTGAAAAAAGGTGCCTATGCAATTTTTACAAAACCTAGCGCTTCTTCTTGGGAAGTTATCTTTTATAAAGACACAAATAACTGGGGAACTCCTAGAGAATTTAAAGATAGTAACGTTGCTTTAACTACTAATGTAAAAGTAGAAAAAATGCCTATGAAAATTGAGTCTTTCACTATTACTATTGACGATCTTAGCAATAGTTCTGCTGTGTTAGGTATTTTATGGGAAAATGTATATGCAGGTATTAAATTTGAAGTTCCTACTGACAAATCTGTAGTAGCAAATATTGATAAAGTAATGGCTGGACCTGCTGCTGGTGATTATTACTCTGCTGCTTCTTATTATTTAGAAGAAGGTAAAGATATTAATAAAGCAAAAATGTGGATTGGTAAAGCTATTGAAATGACTAAAGACAATCCTCGTTTTTGGATGTTACGTAAACAATCTTTAATTCATGCAAAAGCTGGCGATAAAAAAGGAGCCATTAAAGCAGCAAAAGCTTCTTTAATGCATGCTGAAAAAGCTGGTAATGCTGATTATATAAAATTAAACAAAGACTCTCTTAAAGAATGGGGAGCATAATAAGTTCTAACCAACTTAAAATTAAATTAAAAGTAGAAACTCGGATGTCATTTGATATTCGAGTTTTTTATATATTAAAAATTAACATTTTTAAAATGGTATGTTATAATTTTCTTTCACTTTATCCATTACCACATGTGTATAAAAATGTTTTAAATTAAGATTATCCATCAAATAATTCTTTTGAAACTCTTCAAAATGTGCCATATTTTTTGCCTGAATTATTAAAACAAAATCATATGAGCCTGTTACATAATAACAATGGGCTACTTCCTTACATTTACTCATACTTTTTTTAAAATCATTAATTGCTTTTGTATTTCCCTCACATAAAATTACATCTACAATACAAGTTATTTCTAACCCTACAGATTCTGGTCTTATTATAGAAATATCTGCTTTAATAACATTATTCTTTCTTAATCTTTTTATCCTTCTTTGAACAGCACTTTGACTTAAACCAACCTCAAAACTTATCTCTAAAGAAGTTAGTTTATTGTTTTTTTGTAAGAGATTTAAAATTGCCCTATCGAACTCATCTATTGTATGCATATTTTACCCATTTTAACGCCTAAAAATAAGCATAAATAACTTTTAAATAAATCAAATTGCACAAATTAACCCAACCTTCTAATTTAACTTTGAATGATAATATTTAAAATAAAAATACATGTTCGGAATTATTAATTTTGAAGCTTTTTTATTAGCTTCTTTACTCTTAAACTTAACACCTGGGGCAGACACCATGTATATTCTTAGTAGAAGTGTATCTCAAGGCAAAAAAGCAGGTTTTATATCTGCTTTAGGAATTGCTTCTGGTGCTTTAACTCATTGTTTATTTGCCTCTTTAGGTTTATCTATTTTATTAGCTAAATCTGCTCTTGCGTTTCAAGTTGTTAAATATGTAGGAGCTATTTATTTAATTTATTTAGGCATAAAAATGTTTCGATCTTCCTCTAAAGGTTCTTTTGAATTTAAAAAAGAGCTTTCTGAGATTAATTATAGAAAAATTTATATTTCTGGAATACTTACTAATCTTTTAAACCCTAAAGTTGCTTTTTTCTTTTTAGCTTTTATTCCTCAATTTATTAATGAAGCACATTCTACAAGTTTAATTCCTTTTCTTGTTTTAGGTTTAACTTTTGTAACTACTGGTACTATATGGTGTCTAATTTTAGCTTTATTCTCTTCTAAATCATCTAATAAAATCAGAAAAAACTATCGTTTCAAAATGTGGTTAGATAAAATTACCGGTAGCTTATTCATCATTTTAGGAATTAAACTTGCCTTATCTAAAAAATAAATATGAAAATAATAAATAGTACAATAAACGATTTAGAATCTATTCAAATTTTATACAATAAAGCTATCACTTATCAAAAAAACAAAAAGGGATTACCTTGGCCCATAATTGATAAAGATTTAATTGAACAAGAAATTTTAGAAAATAGACAATGGAAATTGATAATAGATGCTGATATTGCATGTATATGGATGACTACATTTAGTGACCCAGATATATGGTTAGAAAAAAATGAGGCTCCTAGCATGTATATACATCGAATAGCTATGAATCCTAAATTCAGAGGAAAAAACCTTCTTTCTAACGTTTTCGATTGGGCTAAAAGTTTTGCTGTGCAAAATCAAAAAAAGTTATTGCGATTGGATATTGCAAGTATAAACCCTGGACTTATTACTCTCTATGTAAAAAATGGTTTTAAATTTATTGATATTCATGAAATTGGAATTTCAGAAAATCTTCCTTCTCATTATCATAATGCATCCGTTTGTCTTTTAGAAATGAAAATTTAATTTTTATAAAAATTAATTATTTTACCTAAGTACATGACAAAAATCAACCTATAATGTTATAAAGACTTGATTTTAAAGCTTTAACAGGTTTTCAAAACCTATGAGGTCTGAGTTTTTTAAACTTAATAAATCATGTGTTTATATAGGTTTAAGTTGTTTTTGTCATGTACTACTATGTTATTTTACACAAAAATCGTTAGTATTGTAATCAATATTAAAATTGCAATATGTTTATCTCAGAAGTTAAAAGTTCTTATAAAGAAGACATTTCTATTCTCATAAAACCAGATAATCATCCTTGGAATTATTTATGTGAATGTGGAGATGCTAAAGCATTAAGTGTTAAAGAAATTCAGAATTGCAATGCTATTTTTATAAGTCATACACACATAGATCATTTTGTAAATTTTGATGCAATTATAAGACACCAAATTGGTATACAAAGACGAATTATTATTTGTGGCCCAAAAGGAATTGCAGAACAAGTACAGTTTAGAATTAAAAGTTATACTTGGAATCTTATTGATGAAAATGCTATTGTTTATGAAATAAGGGAAATTATTTCTGAAAACAAGTTTATAGTATACGAAGTTATTCCTCCTCTATGGAAATTAAAGTATCTTAAAGAAGTTAATACTAATTTAATTTTTGAAGAGAAATATTTTACTGTTTCTGCAACACTTCTAAATCATAAAATTCCAACCTTAGCTTATTTATTTAAAGAAAAAGATACCTTAAAAATTGATTTAACCTCGACTAATTTTAAAGGAGGAAAGTGGGTTAAAAAATTAAAAGATGCTTATACTTTAAAACAAAATAATGCTGTAATTACTATTCATCAAGAAAATTATATTGCTCAGGATTTATTTTATTTACTTCATATACAACAAGGAGACTCTGTAGGTATTATTATGGACCATGCTGCTAATGAAGAAAATCATTTAAAAATTAAAAAACATTTCTTTGAATGTAAAAAAGTATTTATAGAAAGTTTTTATAAAAACGAAGACAAAGAATTAGCTTTATTAAACTATCATAGCTATGCAAGCATGTCTGGCAAAATCATGAAAGAATGTAATGTTGAAAAACCAATACCAGTTCATTTTTCAAGAAAGTATAACGAACATGAAATACAAGAATTAATAAAAGAATTCGAGAATTCTTTTATTAATTCTGTCCAAAATTTTGTGTAAAAGAAAGCGGGCTAAACTATAATTGTTTAACCCGCTTTTATTTTTAATACTGTCATTATTTACACAAACAACTAAATTCTCTTTCTTATATCCGCTAAACTATCATCCACTAATAATTTACCATCTCTAAAAACCTCTCTTAGTTCTCCTTGTTTTTCTTCCTCCCAAGAAACTTGATCTACTAACTTATAGGCTCCGTTTTCCTTTTCTATTTTAATCAATCCTTTTGCAGATTTTTTAGTTCCATCATCTGTAATAGGATCTTTAAAAATTTCTCTCCCTTCTCCATTTACTTCTCCGTAAGTTGCTTTCATGGCAAAACCAAACGTATCTCTGGTATTGTATTGATACGTAAATGAACCAATACCCAAAACAACATTCGTAGATGCAAATCCTTTTTCTTTTAAACGTTCACAAATTTGAGTGGCTCTGCCTAAAGTAATACTATCTCCATAAATTGCTCCAATATGAGCATCTAGTTCTTTAAAACCTTTATCGTTGGTATTTCCTCCAAAAATATCCCACAATAATTCTACCACTCCCTTTTTTTCTTCTATAGATTTTCCATTCGGATTTCCACAAATAATATCCACAGGATCTCCGCTATCAGGACGAATTACCACTTTTCCATTTCTTGCTAGTACTTCTTCTTTTAAATTGGGTAAGTATTCTGTTAATACTTTCCATAAATCCCAAGTGTCAGAAACAATAGAAACAATTCCGTTAGGATATACCTCTGTAATTAAACGTTTAAATGTTTCTTCCTCTCCACTATTGGTTCCCATACACATTACAGAATGTTCTGTAGCTGCTACCGATCCTCCAATTAACTCTGTATCGGAATTAGCATTGTAATATTCTTCTAAAAAATCAACTGCAGGAATCGTATCTGTACCTGTAAAACTTAATAAGTGACCAGATGCTGATACAACAGCAGCCTCTAAACCTGCCATTCCTCGCATAGAAAAATCGTGTCCTTGCCAATCTACAAACTCAGGAATTGAAGAAGTTTCATTTGCATAGGTATCTAATATTTTACGATATTGTTTAGCAATTGTAGCCGAATTACATGGCATCCAAACAGTTGTAGACAATAATGTTTCGAAATAATTTGTTAACCAAAAAAAATCTGGTAATGTATTATACATCGTAAACATAGGCACTCGTATAGGCACAGAAACACCTTCTGGTAAAGCTTTAATTACCATCGGTAAATACCCTAAATCGTGTAATGCTTCAATATGTGCAATTCCTACTTGATTCTCACCTAAATAGTTATTAATACGTCTTGCATATTTTTTACAGATTTCTTCTTTAGACTTTTGAAAAAAGTTTTTGGCAAAGTCTTCCAAAATGTATTTTTTAATAAAATATTGCAATCCGAAAAACACTACTTCTTCAACTCCTTCTATCCTACTCTTTCTTGGTGTCCAATTAGAATATACTAAAGTGGTATTTTCTGGGTATTGTCTTCTATGGTCTACTTTATAACCATCTGTATATAACAATGGATTCATATTTTTAGTTTTTTAAAAGTTTTTGATTCAGGACTATAGGATCCATAAACCGTATTAAATTCTATTTTTAATGTATTAAAAGCTATCGAATTTTCAAGTTGATCTAAACAAGTAATTACTATGTTACTTTTGATAGATCGATTGTAAATTTGATCAATATTTTTAGCATGTAAAAGCAACTCTACATTTAATTTTCCAAATCTTAAATGTTTTTGATACTCATTGTACACACAAGTTTCTTCTTCGTTATTTTTTAAGGTTAATTCCTCTTCTTCTAACATCCAACCATTACCATGTCTTGTAACATAAGATCTCGATACATAAAATGTTTCTATATCTTCAATCTGCAATTGTTTACAAATTTCTATGGCATTCTTTGCTGTCGTATTTGCATAAGTTACATTTGGAAAAACCCCATGATTCATATCTAATAACACACCTTGACTACCTTCAAATATAATAGTTTCGTATTGTTTTAAAAATGAATAGTCTTTAATTCTCCAATCAACTGCATTTACACTCTCTAAAAAATAAGCCACATCATCTTTTAATTCCTGATTATCAATTATTCCATAGTAATTCGCTATATTTTTTAGTTTTTCAATGAACAATGATTTTGGTCCAATTAAATCTATGGCATATAATTTATACGGCCCTTCATTTCGTTTCATCGTAGCTCCTATTCCTTTTCCACAACTTCCATGCTCTAAATTTTTAGCATTATTACGATTACTCCAAACATCAAAAGGAGTAGTTACTTTTGCTAACGGATGAATATATAATTTCGTATTTCCTCTTTTAATTTCTAATTCTTTTTGTTCATTATATAAAAGGGAAGGATGAATAGTACAATGTTCACTAAAATAGGAGAAATTTCCTCGTAATGCTCCACTACAAAAACTAGAATGCACATGTTTTTCATTTTCATAAACTACCGTATGTGCTGCTTGTTGTCCGCCTGAAAATCGAACTACCATTGCTTCTGGGTGCTGGCTACACAAAAAATCAGTGGTAATTCCCTTTCCTTCATCTCCAAACCCTAAACCTATTACTATTTTAGCTTTTTTCATTGTGTTCTTTTTTAAAGTTATAATGCTTCAATTCCTAACGATCTTTTTGCATTATTGGCTATTAAATAATCAGTATGATCAATAAATTTTTTAATTTCCTCATTAATTCTCGAATCTGAAAACCGAGATAAGTAATAAAACATTAATGTAATAGCATATGTATTGGTTACTCCTTTTATTTCATTTAATACTATTAATTTCATTTCTTCATCTCCACCTTTTATTTCATTTATAAAACTTGCCCAAATAATTTTCATCAAGGAATCATTACATAAATTCAATTTTTTTTTCAAAATTGAAAGAGATTTTGTTGATTTCATTGTTACCAATATTTCTCCAACTAAATCATCTTCTTTCTTTTTTAGTATTTCTATTAAATTTCGCTCTACTTCTATTCTTTCTTCTTCTGTTAAACTTAAAACCAAATCTTCATTATAAAAATCATTCCGATTTTGATATCCTGTTGGAGGAATTAATTTTTTCAATAGCACATCAATATCTCTCATTTTACTTTTCCATTTTTAAGATTTATTTAGTAAACAAGGGGTTCCTCCTTACTTAACACTCTCTATTATAAGATACTTTACAGTACCTAATAAAACAAATTAACTTTCTATAAACAAATGTTTAAAGTCTAGATCTCACAGGTTTTAAAAACCTGTGATGTCTTTAAAATTAATCTTTCAAAAGATAAACACTGTTTTTGTCATGTACTTATAACATATCAATATCATCAAAACTTACTCCTGAAATATCTGCTTTAATACTCGTTTTTGAAGTTTTATAAGTATCACATACCAAATTTTTAATTACCTCTGGTATGGTCTTATAATCTTCCACTGAAATACATTTTTTTCCCAATACTTCTTTCCATCCTGTTTCTGCTTGAATAGCTCTTTGTGAGTGACAAACATTTATATGAAATACCTCATACTTCTTTTGTACTTCTTCTAGTAATTCTAACTGACTATATGTTTGCTGTCCGTGTCCCATAAATTCTCTAATTGCAGAAGCTGGTAATGCTCTTAAATTAGGTTCATCTCCGATAGTTACTAGTATTCCTTTTTGATTTCGTTTTTCAAAAGCATCTGTTTTGGTATGGAATGCCGCAAAATACCAAGCCAATAAATAACTTTCTCCTCCATTACCCCCTCCGCCAGATTCTATATAGGTTCTGGTTAACCACATATCTAATTCATCATCGCCAGATTCAAACTGACCTACTTGTAAAGGATATGAATCACACTCATGATCTCCAATTCCTAAAAAAAGTAATGAGGCATCTGGTACTCCGTTCTGAATAATTCCTCCCATTAATTTAGGAAGTCCTTCTTTAATTAAATCATGTGGTATATGTCCCATACTACCTGTAACATCTAGCCCTAAAACAATTGGAAAAGAGTTTGGATGCACTTCAGAATCTCTTGCTTCTCTAAAATCAATTCCATTAGGATCCATAGATTTATGAACTCTTCTTTCTATGTTCTGTTTAAAAATTTCATTTACCGACTTACTTGCGTAGCCTTCTTTCATGGCTTTTGCAGCTCTTTTGCTAACATTATATCTCGTTCCTCCCATAATTAATACTTTTTACCGAATAAATATTCGTATCTGTTTTTTGCTATTTCGAATTGAATTTTTAAATTTCTTATTATTAAAGAAAGTTCTATATCATTTTGCACAAACCCTTCTGGATTAAAATCTGCAAACGTTAAACTGTTCTTGTCTAGCGGACTAATATCAATAGCTCCTTCTTGTTCTCTTGCTATTCTCTTTATTTTTAATTCAATATCTTCTATTCTTCGTTTATAAATTAACTCTGAATCTTCTCCTATTGCTTTTGCTCTGTCTTCTCTTATTTGATCATTATTTCTTTTTAATGCATCTACAAATCTAGGTTTTAACTCTTTTTCCATTGTTTCTTTTTATAGGTTATATAAACTCTTTTTTAAATGCGTTCACAAATTTTTCATCTCTCGAATAAATAGCGAATACAATATTTTTAAATGATGATTCAAATTTGGTAGTGATCACTTCTTTAAACCATTTTGCTACATCATTGGGTTCGTTTCTAAAAACCCCACATCCCCAAGCACCTAAAACAAGATGCTTGTACTCTTTTTCTTCTACTATTTTTAAAACTTTTTCTATTCTCCTTTTCATTACTTTTTCTATCTCTCCTATTTTTTTAGGTGAATTTTTCCTTACTGCCCCTGCATTTACTGCAGGTGCTGTTAGCACACTCGCTACTACTGGAAAATCTAACAACCTTCCTTCTTCATTTTTAAAAACTGGAACTCTCGGACTATAAATCATATAATCGGTATACAAACCAGAGGTTGTTTTTCTATTTACTTCGTAGTATTCAAAATTATTATTTAAACAAGGTACTAACCCTGTAGCTCTAGCAATACTTTCTTCTTGTGCTTGGCTTCCTCCTAAAAAGCCTCCTCCAGGATTTTTTGCTGATGCAAAATTCAAATACAAAACTTCTTCATTAACTGTTGCTACTAAATTCTTAACACTATTTAGTGTTGTTTCTTCCTCTACTCTTATACAAGTTTCATAACCAATAATCTCTTTTTTTTTATTTAATAATTCATCCGATTCTTTTGGTGTATATAATTTTGAATTGCTAATCGCATAATCCAATAATTCTTGGATTGATATTTTTTCTTTTCTATCGTTAATATAAAATCCACTTTCTATAACTTCTAGTGTATTTTCTGCTATCTTTTTTCTTTCGTTTCTATTTTGCATAACTTTATTTGTTTGCGTAATTATAACACAAATATACATTAGAAAAACAACCTTGCAAAATTATTTTGTGTTTTTTTTACACAAAAAGAAAAAAAGAATAAAAAAATCCCATATTTGTATTCAAAATGAATAGCAATTAAATAAGACAAACACTTACTTTTAAGTAACTATACACTTTCATTTTAAAGAAAACCTATAAACAAAAAAACCATCATATGATCGATTTTATTGGAGACATTCACGGGCATGCAGACCAATTAGTAGAATTATTATGGAAATTAGGTTATAGGAAAAGTAATGGTACCTATTCTCA
This sequence comes from uncultured Tenacibaculum sp., assembly GCA_947498055.1. Taxonomy (GTDB): domain Bacteria; phylum Bacteroidota; class Bacteroidia; order Flavobacteriales; family Flavobacteriaceae; genus Polaribacter. The sequence goes on along the minus strand of CANMJA010000024.1, from coordinate 14,851 downwards.
TCCCAAAAGAAAAGTAGTATTTGTGGGTGACTATATTGATCGAGGCCCAAAAATTAGAGAAACTCTTGAAATTGTAAAATCAATGGTAGATACTAAAAATGCTATTGCTCTAATGGGAAATCATGAATATAATGCATTATGTTTTCATTTTACTGAAAAAGAAGGTGGTGGACATCTTAGAAAGCATAAAATAAAAAATATTATTCAACATTACGAAACACTTAAACAGTTTCAAAATAAACAACAGGAATATGAAGAATATTTAGATTGGTTTCAAACATTACCTCTTTTTTATGAAACTGAGCAATTTAAGGCCGTTCATGCTTGTTGGGATACCAGTAGCATTGCATATTTAAAAGAAAAACTAGTGAATGGTAAATTAACAGACTCTCTTATATATGAATCTGCAAAAGAAGATACAGAATTAAATAGTGCTATTGAATTAGTTTTAAAAGGTAAAGAAATGAAAATTCCTGCAGGGCTATTTTTTAGTGACAAAGATGGAACTAAAAGAACAGAAATGCGAATAAAATGGTGGGAAAACCCTTCTAAAATGACCTATAAATCAATTAGTGTTGAATCTATTCAAGAATTACCAGAGCAACCTATTGATTTATCTGAATTAAAATCCCTAGATTTTTATTCTGATAATTCTATCGTTTTTTTTGGACATTATTGGCTAAAAGGTGCACCTTCTTTGTACAAAAACAATATTTGTTGTTTAGATTATAGCGTAGCAAAAGGTGGAAAGCTTGTTGCATACCAATTCAATGGAGAAGATGTTTTACATGAAAAAAATTTTATTTCTGTTTAAAAATGCATGAAAAGTTTATTGACAACTAATTATATAAAATAACCTGAGTTTTATCTAAGAAAAATAAATCCGTTCGAGTGAAATTCAGAAAGAATTTAATTTTCGTTTTTAAATTCTCTTTCTCAATACAGTTTCATGTCGAAAAATCACTACCAACTACATTTCATTATCTAATTGTTTTTCAAATATTTATTAAGTTTTTAAACTTCTATCTTCTTTACCTTAATACTAAGAAGCAAAAATGACAATTTAAAAAATTAAAATCTTTACATCGAAATCAGATTATAATAGACAATTAAATTAGAGCATTCCCTAAAGGTCGGGCTTTACGCAGTCGCTTTTAAAATTTTATAGTCATAAATTTTAAAGAGCTCCAACAAATGCTACAATCCCTAACGCAAAAAATCATGTTATTAATTTTATTCTCAATATTTATATGCAATTAAAACTTAAATTGTAAAGTAGTATACCAATTTCTAGGTGCAGAAGGAATAATACCTGGTCCAGGATAACCAGTAGCTCTTCTTGTAAAATAGCTTTTATTTAAAAGATTATTCACTCCTACTTCTAATTTTAAAAATTTATACGAATAAGAAGTTGAAAAATCTAAAATACCATAAGCAGGAATAATTCCTCGTACTGCATTAGAATCATCACTTGTAATAGTATTATTAGCATCATTAAATTGATCTGATAAATAACTATATTGTACACTTGCTAATAAATTATCATAACCAAATTTAATCCCTGTTTTTAAGTTAACATCTGGTACAAATTCTACTTTATTTCCCTCTACTCCATTTGCTCTTGATTTTGTATACTCAGAACTTACAAAAGAGGCATTCACAAATGTATTAAGACTATAATTATTTGGTAATTGAAAAACTTTTTTCAAATTAACATCTATTAAGGATTCAATACCTAAAATCCTAGCCTCTCCAACATTAGTTCTTAATAAACCAACGGTATTTAAAGGAGGAATTGTTGTTGTAAAATCTCCTATTCTATTATCATAAAACAAAGCAAAACCACCAATATCATATGATACATACTTATTAATATTTCCTCTTACTCCCAAATCAAATGTAAAACCTGTTTCGTCTTCTAAATTAGGATCAACTGCATTGGATGGGTTTACAATATTTATATCTGAAAAAGTAATAGAACGGTAATTTTGCGAACCGTTAGCATATATTTCTAACTCTTTGCTTGGTTTATAGCTAATTCCTAATCCAAATAAAGGAAAAGAACGTTCTTTGTTTATATTATCAAATTCTTCGGTACTTCCTATAGGGTTTCCTGCTCCATCTAAATTAACACGTTTTCTAAAACCATTACTTCCTGTTGCAATATATTCAAATCTAAATCCTGGTGTAATAGATAACTGGTCGTTAAGATAAAAAATATGCTCTCCAAAGACAGCAATATTTTCATTTGGATTATCAAAATTAGATTGAAAAGTAAAGTTTGGGAATTCTTTTATTGCTGAAGTAAAGTCAGCATCTCTTCCATTTGATCCTGGCCCTTGTATAGAAGTATTGTTTGCCTTATAATATTTTGCTCCAATTATATAAGTAGCTTTTTTATTAAATAGTGTATAGGTATCTAAAAAACGAGCTTCAAAACCAAAATTATTAAAATCACTTGTCAGTAATTCTCTAGCTAAAAATGTATCTGCAAATCTCACTCTTCTATCTCGAAAACCAACTGCTTTTCTAGAAGCATTTAACCCGAAAAAATTAAAGGTCAGTTTTGTGTTCTCAGAAAAATCGTGCGAAAATTTTAAATTGTATAAAAACCAATCTACAGAAAACCAATTACGGGTTCTATTACTTTGAAAAGGGTTTTCATTAAACATCGTATCTGTTAAACCTCCTGCTTGTTGCGCTAAATATTTTAAATAAGTAACTTCTGCTTCTAATTTTGTTTTGCTATTAAAATCATATCCAAAATGTGCAAATACGTTTTTTGAATTAAATTCAGAATTAGGTCTAAAACCATCTCCTTGCTTATAATTATAATATGCATAGTAACTTAACTTATTAGAAGTTCCTCCTATACTTGTAAAATTGGTAAACAAATTAAAACTCCCTAAGGTATTTCTGGTAATAATTTCTAGTGATTTATTTGGATTAGGTTTCTTCATTACAAAGTTTATTAACCCACCAAATTGTGTACCGTATTGTAAAGAAGCAGCACCTCTAATTACTTGAATTTCTTCTATCCCTTCTGCCGCAGGCGTATAATAACTCTCTGGATATCCTAAAACATCTGCACTGATATCATATCCATTTTGACGCGTATTAAAGTTAGCTGTTCTATTAGGATCTAACCCTCTACCTCCTATATTTAATTGTAAACCTGCATCATCATTTTCAAAAATATTTAATCCTGCTATTTGATTATATAATTGTCTGGCATTATTTGTTGCTAAATTTGCAGTAGATTCACTTACTAATATTACTTCTGTTTTTTTACCTGCATAAATTGCGGTTCCTTCCACATCTTTTAAGCGTCTTAACTCAAAAGCTTTTCGTTTTTTAGCCTGTATTTGTACTTCAGATAGTTCTTCTGAAAATAAAGCTAATGTAATATCGTATTTTGTTTGTTTTGCTGTATTTATTCTTATTTCTTGTAATTCATAATTGTTTAAATAAAACAAAACAGTAAATTCTTTTTTTAAGGTAGAAAACTCGTACTTCCCACTACTTTCAGTAACTGCTAGTATTACACCTTCACTATCTATTATTTGTACTTTTTGTAACCCTTTTTTTTCTTGGTTAAAAACTTTACCTACTATTTTAACTTGTGCTGTTATAGATGCCCCCATCATTAATAATAACACTAAAAAACTACAACCCTTTAATCTTAACTTCATCTGTAAATGGTAAAATCCAATTTTTATGTTTAAAACTTTCTTTTTGTTTGTATAAATCTATGAAAGGATCTATATATCTTTTACTTAACCTTCCATTTAATGCTACAAAACAATTTGCATATACTTCTATATTTTGATGCCCTTGTTTTGTAAAATGATCTCCTAAATAATGAGCATATTCCAATATAAAATCAGGCTGAAAACTCATTTGTTTTTCTTGAAAACTTGTTAAAAAATCTGTATTATTTACATAGAAAAACTTTTTTGTTTTTCCATTCATAATTTTAAAATTAGCATATCCTGCTTTTTCCATTAACATTACCCGCCATGAAAAACGGTATCCTTCTTCTGTCCAAAACAACTCTCCTGGATATACTAAATACCTCCACGGAAATAGTAATTGAAAAATGAAAAATACTGCTATAATTTTTGGTACTAAAGTAGTTTTATAATGATATGTTTTTATACTTGAAATATTATTCAAAGTGAGTCTTAGTACTTTTTTTATAACCGAAATTATTTTTTCATGAATTTTAGCATCGAAAAAGATGAGCGTAGCAACTATCATTATATAAGGAAACATTCCTATTGGGAATAAAATTCTTGTAAATACATGAAAAATAACCACCAAAACAAAAGCAAAAGAACGTGTTTTTTTTTGTAATAATAAAAAAGGAATACATAGATCATAAATTACTCCACTCCAACTCATTGCATAATGAAACCAATTTTGTTGCATTAAAGTACTCCCTATAATTGGAAGGTCGTATTTTGATGGCAACCAAATTTTTAAAGGCATGGCTCTAAACAACCAATCTGAATTTAACTTTGCTAAACCTGCATAAAAATAAACAATACCTAACAATAGTTTTACACTGTCTATCGTCCATTTAGGTATAAGACTGTACTCTTTTTTAGAGATAAAAGCATCTAAAGAAAATCGTGCATTTGCTGGTAAGAAAATCAATAAAAAACTTAGGCAACTTACAAAATAATAATGATTTAAATAGGTGGTTTTATCCATCAACTCTATGTAAGTAAAACTTACAAAAAAGGTTATAATTGCTATTCTATATTTATATCCTAGTACAATACATATAGAAGCGATAATTGCCACGATAAAAAATAGGTACGTATAAGTTCCTATTGGCTTCACCCATTCAAAACCATAATAAGAAAAATGAAATTTTGGCTGAACATAAAATTTATCGATCCATCCATGATACCAAAAGCGCACCATACTTATACACATTAAGAAACCAAAAAAGACACGAAAAACAGCTAATGGAGCTGCATTGGTTGTCTTTAATATGTATGTTTTAAAATTCATTTAGTACGCAAAAAAGCTGTCTGAAAAATAATACAGACAGCTTTTAAATTTTATTATGTCTTTAATTAATCTCCGTCAGCATCTACAAAGTCTACACTTATATTAAACACTTGTAACATATCTACTTTTAATAATACTACTGCCTTTTGTAATTCATCATACGCCATTGTCATTTCAGTATTATCTGTTTTAATTTGTTCGTAAAAGTTATTATTTAGTTTATTTATTTGATTTTTAGCTTTCGTAAATTGATCTTCTATTTTTGAAGCTAAATCAGATTTATTTAAACTTACTAAATAAGTTTTAAAACTTTCACCAACCGCTGCATTTCCAAAACTTTGTCCTAAAAATAAATTTTGAACAGCATCTAATCCTTCTAAAGCCAATTCTTTTGAAATATCTTTTTTGTAAAAAGCTTCAACTTTTTCTGGCAGTGCTGTACTAGAAAAATTACCTGCTGGAATACCAAACTTATTTGCTCTTAATCTTTTTTCATAATAAAAAATATAATCATTTATTAATTTATTTAATGAACTTGTTGCGGTATTGCTTGTACTTGCTATAAAATCGGCTCTGAAATTTCCTTGCCAATCTTGCATAATTTCAGCAATCATAGTTTCCATGAACGCAGTTATGTCTGTCAAATATTTTTTGTATCCATCTGCATTAGCATCTGTCGTAAATTTTTGTAAAACTTGCGCTTCATCTGAGCCTATTCCAAATAATAAATAATCTATAGCAGGAAAACCTTGCGCATCATGATTATTTGAACTTTTTAAATCATAAGATCCACTGGTTATATTTTGTTCAATATCTGCTACTGTAACAGGATAAATATTAAAATGATTTACGAATTGTAATTGTTCTGCTTTTCCTATATCAAACATTGCAACTTGTTGCCATGCTTTATAAGAACTAAGCCAATATGTTTTTACTTGCCCTAATGTTAATGAACTTGGGTTCTGCGAAAAGTCTTTTGCTTTCTCATTCAAAAGAACTAATTCGTCATGCAAATTTTGAAATGCAGGAATAATAATATTATCTGCTACATTTTCTAATAATGCTCCTCTATCAAAATTATCTGCATTTCCACCTCCACTAGGTTCAGTTGTTTCACTAGAACAACTGAAAAAAACTGCTAATGAAGTAATTATAATTAAATATTTTTTTAACATAATCTCTTATTTCTATTTATTCTAAATAAATCAGCGCAAAGATAAAAAGTAGCTGTAAATACAGCTACCTTTTTATAAAATTATTTTTATTAAGAATAATTCTAATTAATTAGCTGCTTTAGCAACATCAATACCAAAAGCAGTTCCTATTTTTTCTGAAATATCGTCTAATTCAACTTCTGTTACATCCCAAAAACCATTACCTTCTAATAAAACATCAGTAAATTCTTTAATTTCTACTGCATTTAAATGTGATTCAGCAACATTAGTATTCGTATTTCTAGTAAATCGTAAAGATTCTATAAATCCAAAACCTTCTGATAAATCGTGAAAAGCAGAAGCTTTGTCTTTCGTTAAATTTGCTTTACCTTGCTGTAAATAAAAAATAGCTCTTACAGCAATTACTTTAGAAACTGCATCTCTAATTATTTTAGCTTGTTCATCTCTTACCTTGTAATTTTTTGCAACAATTGCAGCTCTTCCTAATTTAAAAGCATTGTAAATTTCGTCCGCTATTCCAGTAAAATCGGCATCTGCTTCTACTCTAGCAATATATTTACTTAAAAAACTATCTGCCCCTAATTGAGGGTTTTCTGCATTATCTGTTCCATATAAGTATCCAAACGCTTCGTCCCATTTATGCTCCATTGTTGTGTAATTTTTTTCTGAAGCAAGAGTATTAGCATCGTTTTCTGCTACATTATTAGCTTCATCTAAAACATTTACACCTAAATAATTATTTAACATTTGGTCTACCATTAAACCTCCTATTAAACCTTTATTAATTGCTTGGTTTAATTCTAATCCTTTTGCATTTACATAACGAACAGATCCTCCTCCATTTTCTTGAATTTGCCCAGCCTTACCTGCTTCAGCAGCATCTTCCCATTTTGGAAAAACATCTTCAACCTGTTCTTTAATCCATCCATCAAATTTGGCTTTTATAGCGTTTGCTTCTGTACTATTATCCGAAAAGAAATCTCTAGATGCTGCGGTTTTACTTCTAACACTTTTAGAAGAAGCATTTAAATCGGCATCAGAAAAATCGTTATCTCCCTCTTTATGCGCAAACATTCCATTTAATTGGTCTAAAGTACTTTCTCTCTTTTTTAAAGCTCCTATTAGCTCTTCTCCCATTTTAATACGAGTAGTTTGTCCTGAATAACTCACCGTACTAACATTATTTCTTTCAAATTTATACGTATCTGGAATTGTTACTGTTTGATCTACAATAGGTTCTTTATCTTCTGAACATGATACAAATGCAACTGCGCTTAATACTAACGCAGATAAAATTACTTTATTCATTTTATTAAGATTAATTTTAAATAATGAGGCAAATATATAATCGAAAAAATGTTTTACAAAATTTATTTAGATTTATTTTAAATAAAAATAAGGAAGTAGATATTTCTGTGAATATATTCTACTTTATTAACCAATAAGAAATTATTATAAATAACGGTAAGGCACTGATATAAAGACTATATTTAATTACCTAGATTTTAAGAACTCTATGACACTTTTTCTTACATCATAAGAAATCTCTTTCGCAGTTGGGTGATACACTTCTAAAACATCTGAGTTAGATTTTTTTAGAAATGGAATATCAAAACCTTTTAGTAAAAAATCGGAAGTAGCAATGGTATATATCTTATTAAGATCTATAGCTTTATCTTTAATAACCCACCCTTTCTCTTTATTTTTAGTAGCATTATATAGTTGTAAATAAGCTCCTGTTCCTGAAGCTGAATTTCCAAAATCCAACACTTTTTTTAACAAGCTTCCTTTCATTTTAACTTTTAAAACTGTTCCTCCATAAGGCAATACTCTAAAAATATCTACTGCAGAAATAGCTCCAAACAATTTATCATCTATTCTAATAGAACCTCCATTAACAAAAGCACAATCTATAGTACTATCGTCGTATGCAAAACTCATTGACTTGGCTATCATATGTCCCATATTAGTTTGTACAGATCTAATTGGAGTATCTCTAGCCTCTAAAGGAATTTTTGCATCGTATATTTTTTCATTAGGTTTGGCTACTACTTCTTTAATTTTAAGATTAAGAATGTTTTGCCATTTTTGAACTATTTTATCTACTTCTACATCTGAAGAAATTTGATCGCTTATTGTTTTAAGTTCTGATTTTATATTTGTTTTTTTAGTTACAGGATTATATTCAAATCTATGAATATAAACTGTTTTAGCATTTGCATCTGCTTTTGTTATAACCGTATTTCCAATTTTTTTATAAGTATTGGTATGTTCATGCCCTCCCATTATTAAAGGAATATTAGGTAGCATTTTGGCTATTTCTATATCATTTTCTATTGTTACATGTGTTAAACCTAAAACAATATCTACTTTTTCTTTTAATTCTTTATAGGTTCTTTCTGCTTCTATAAACATATCGGAATATGCCACATAACTTTTTGGGTTAGAAGGAATACAAACACTAATAAATCCAATTTTAACTTTATTTCCATTTACATTATATTCTTGGATATAAGTTTCATTTACTGTTTCTTTTTTTCCTTCAATTACTTTATGAAAAAAATTGTTTCGCCCTTTATTCTTATGAAAAACATTAGACGAAATCCATTCAAAATTACTTTGATTTAGTCTGTTTTGAAGATGATCATAACTTAAATCAAATTCATGATTACCAAAAGCTACTAAGTCGAAATTCATTGCATTCATTACTTCTACCATTTGTTTTCCTCTAACTCTCTCTCCATCTACTTTAAGTGTTCCTAACAAAGAAGGATTTAAAAAATCACCCGCTAGCATTAGCATGGTATTAGGGTTTTCTTCTAATAGTTTTTTATGCAATGTTTCTACCCTAGCCATACCTCCGTACTTGTTATTTTGTACAGGAGAAATTTCATACACATCATTTAATTGTATGATCGTAAAATAAATTTTATCTGGTTGCTTTTCAAATTTATATTCTTTACTTGAAGTGAGTACATCTGTAGATGTTTTACAAGATATTAGAACTAAAAATGCGATTAAAATGGTAGAAAATTTGATATATTTCACAGCAAAACTATATGGTATTTATTCGTATCTCTTTTTATTCTTACGAATTACTTTTCGATAATAAACTAATTCTTCAAATTGATAAAAGAAATTAATTTTTCTTTCTGCTATTGTTTCTGGGTTCTCAATTTTTTCTCCAAGAACAAAAGCGGTCCAACTTTCAGCAATGTCTTCTTCTGGACTTTCTGCAGCATAATCTGTTAAAAAATCGGTATAATTATCTTTATATAAACCATATAATTTCTCTAAGCAACTTTTTTGTTCTGTATAACAATAATTTCTTTGAATAAAGTCCCATTCTTTTAATAAAGTACCATCCCAAAATTCATTTACAAATTTATTTAGATAACTTTTTTTAATAGTCATTCCTTCTAAAGTTACATAAGGTTCATTTGGATTTTGCTCTTTCTTTGAACCTTGTATTGGTTTAATTTGCGTGTTATTTAGGGTAAGAAGGTGCCCAAATTCATGGACTAAGGTATATATTGACTGGCTAATTCTTGTTTCATCTCTACTTGTAAAATCAACATCTATAGGATCTAAAACTAGTTGCCATTCTGTATTTTTATCATTTAATGCTCCTAAAGCTCCTGTTTTTTCATCTTCTCCATCCGTCATTAAGACTAACTTCTTAATGTACTTCTGAGTAATTCTCTTAGGAAAAATGTTATAAAACACATTCCAATTATAACGAGCTATGCTAGTTTCTTCATCGTTGTTTTCTATAAAAATTCCATTTTTAATATCCCAAGTACCTAAAGTTTCTCCTTCTGTTGGGGGAGAAATATTAGATTTAAGTGAAAAACTAAAAAAGAATACTATTAAAAAACTAAACTTCATTTAAAATTTTATATATGATTAAAAACGTCTAAAGCTTTATTATATGAACTTTCAAAACTCATAGGTTTAACATTTGTTTCTATTTTATTAGTTGTAAAATAAGACAACATTTTCTCTGTAGGCATATTTCCAGTTAAATCGTCCTTTGCCATTGGGCACCCACCATATCCTTTTATTGCTCCATCGAATCTTCTACATCCTGCTTTGTATGCACTATCTACCTTTTCAAACCATGTGGTCGGCGTTGTATGCAAATGAGCTCCAAATTCAATATTTGGATGGTTTGGGATTAAACTTGAAAATAGATAGTCTATTACTTTTGGGGTTGAACTACCTACTGTGTCTGACAAAGATACAATTTTTACCCCCATATTTGCAAGTTTTTCTGTCCAACTTGCTACAATTTCTACATTCCAAGGATCTCCGTAAGGATTTCCAAATCCCATTGATAAATAAGCTACTACTTTTTTATTATTTCTGTTCGCTATATTTAAAATATCTTTTAATATATCAACCGATTCTGCTATCGTTTTATGCGTATTTCTCATTTGAAAATTTTCAGAAATAGAAAAAGGATACCCTAAATAATCTATTTCTTCAAAAACACATGCATCATTTGCTCCTCTTACATTTGCTACTATAGCTAATAATTTACTATTTGTAGTAGATAAATCTAACTTACTAAGTACTTCTGCTGTATCTTTCATTTGTGGTATTGCTTTTGGCGAAACAAAGCTTCCAAAATCAATGGTATCAAAACCTACTTTTAATAACGAATTTATATATACAGCTTTTAACTCTGTAGGAATAAAATGGCTTTTTATTCCTTGCATTGCGTCTCTTGGACACTCTATGATTTTAACATTTTCAATCATTATGCCAAATATAATAATCTTTTATTTTTTATTCTCTTAAATTAATTAATACCTTTCTATTATTATTTTTTTTAAAATAAAAATTTAAAAAAGTGTAACATCTTTTTTTTTCTTAGGTCTTTGAAGTAGATTAACTAGAATTGAAAACACCAAACTCACATATAAACAAACTCATTAAGAGTTGTAAAAGGAACGATTCGGCTGCACAAATGCAATTATATAAATTGTACTATAAAGCCATGTATAATTCTGCATTACGCATTTTAAAAAATGAATTTGAAGCCGAAGATTTAATGCAAGAAGCATTTTTATCTGCTTTTACAAAATTAAACGATTTTAAAGAGGAAGTTACTTTTGGAGCTTGGTTAAAAAGAATTGTAATTAATAAGAGTTTAACACAACTAAAAAAGAATAATAGATACAATGAAGTTAAAATGGAAATCGTTACTAATGATGTAGAAGAAGTAACTAACGTTAATTATAACACTTTAAATACAAAAGATATACTGAGTGCTATTAACAGCTTAAAAGATAATTACAGGATTATTTTAACTTTAAGTTTGATAGAGGGATATGATAATGAAGAAATTGCTCAAATACTAAATTATAGTAATGAAAATGTAAGAACTACTATTTCTAGAGCAAAAAATAAATTAAAAGGAATATTAACCCAAAATGAAAAACAAATCAATGCAAATGGAAGATAAATTGAGAAAATTTGTTTTAGAAAATGATTTTGATATTCATGAAACAGAAGTAGGGCATGAAGATCGATTCTTAAGAAAACTAAACAGACAAAAAAACAATAAAAAATCTAATTTTTCTTGGAAATGGTTATCTATAGCTGCTTCAATATTATTACTTATAGGTTTTTATTTAGGTAGTACTTTTAAAGAAAATGACAACCTTATATCTTCTGAAATGGCAGAAACAGAATTATTTTTTATTAACACTATTAATCAAGAGTTAAAAGAAATTGAAGGTCATAGAAATATTGAAACAGAAAGTATCATAGAAGATGCTTTAGAACAAATAGAAGAATTAGAAGATCAGTTTAAAAATTTCAGAAAAGAACTGAAAAATATTGGTAATGAAAAACAAATTATACAAAGTATGATAGGTAATTACCAACAAAGATTACAAATACTTGAAAGTTTACTATTTCAATTAGATTTTATAAAAAACCCTGCAAAAAAAAATAAACAATTCGATGAAATTATTTAATAAAATACTATTAATATTCTTTTTAATTCCATTTGCTATTGCTGCTAGTGACATTAAAAAGCACGAAAAAACTAAAACTATTAGTAAAAAGTTTAATGTAAAAAGTAATGCCACTCTATATATAAAAAATAAGTACGGAGCTGTTAATGTTACTACTTGGGATAAAAACATTATAGAAATTGATGTGAAGATTATTGTAAAAGGTGGAAACTTAGATAAAGTAAACGAAAAACTAAATACTATTCATATTGATTTTGAAGCAAATGAAAGCTTAGTGGAGGCTAGAACTAGAATTGAAAAAGCAAAATCTAGCTGGAGTTGGTGGGGTAATAATTCTAAAAATATTAGTTATAAAATTAATTATTACATTAAAATGCCTATTACCAATAATGCAGATTTACATAACAAATATGGTAATATTGATTTAGATATTCTTGAAGGTAAGGCAAATATTGATTGCGACTATGGTACTATTCAAGTTGAAAAATTATTGAATAAAGACAATTCTATTAATTTAGATTATTGTGGTAATTCTACTATTAATTTCTTAAAATCTGGTAATGTTAATGCCGATTATTCTAAAATATCTATTAATAATAGTGAAGAGTTAAAAGTTAATGCCGATTATACCACAGTAAAAATTGGACAAACAAATGCAATAAATTTTAATTGTGATTATGGAAGTGTCGCTATAAAAGAAGCTAATTATATTAATGGCAAACTAGATTATGCCGGACTAAATATAGGCACTGTTAAAAAAGACCTTGTTATTAATGTAGATTATGGTAGCTTAAAAATTAAAGATGTAGCTAAAGGTTTTAATAAAATAGACATAGATGCTAGCTATACTGGTGTAAAAATAGGAACTTCATCTAAAAACAACTTTACTTTTTTAATTGACTTAAGTTATGCAGGTTTTAAACACCCAAATAATGATATTTTACAAATAGTAAAATCTATAGAAAAAGGGTCGAAAAAACATTATGAAGGTAATTTTGGTAATGGTAGTAATAATACATCTACGATTCAAATAAATTCTAGTTATGGTGGTGTATCGCTAAAATTAAATGATTAATTTTCATCCTTTTAAAATCATTGATTTATATATAGAATACCTTGCTATGTAATATAAAAAATGATAAATAATAACATACAATAGATGTTCGTCTATATAACTAGAAATAGCCATTAAAACATCTGCAAAAGGCATTAAAGTAGTACCAAAAAAGAAATACCTTGCTTTCTTATTATTTTTATTAAGTAGGTTTAAGAATGTAAAGAAAACTAAAACAATAGATATTATTCCCATTACTAATACAGAGATTTGTATTCTTGCTATATACTCAAAAAGTAATGTATAAATCATAATAAAAGTTAGTATAAAAGGAAGCGAATAGAAAAAAAATTGAGGAGACAATTTAGATAAAACAGATCGTCTAATTATAATTATATACAAAAACCTATTTACAATGAGTAAAAATAATGCTGGATAATAAAAGCTTTCTTCAAAAACAAACAAAGAGTCAGACAAAATGGAAAGTAATAAAACCAACACATATACATAATTAACCTTCTTCGTTTTTTCTAAATACAAAAAAGACAATGAAAACAAAGCAATAAGCTTAATTATAAACTCTAAATTAACATCTTTAAAAATTAATGGAAATACAACAGAAATAGCCATAATTATATATAGCAATTTTAAAAAAGTAGTTCCCTTTTTGTCGATGTTCTTTTTGGTCAATTATAAAAAATTAATAACCTAAAAATAGAATAAAAAATGAGAAAATTACTATTAACCCTATTTATTTTATCTAACTCAGCACTTTTTTCACAAAGCTGGTGGAATACCAAAAAAATACATGGTAATGAAACAACAACAACTATTACTCGATCTATCAATAATTTTGACCAAGTTAATCTTAGTGGTTTTTTTGAAGTTTTACTTATAGAAGGTAAAGAAGGAAAAGTTACATTAGAAGGAGAAGAAAATATTTTACCTTATATAATCACTGAAGTTAAAAATGGTGCTTTGAAAATAAAAACGAAAAAAAACATACACCTAAAAACCAACAAAAAAATTACAATAACTGTTCCTTTTGAAGATATAAATGCTATATCTTTAGGTGGTTCTGGTAATATTATTGCAAAAAAAACTATTACTGGTAATAAAATATCTTTTTCTGTTGGTGGTTCTGGTACTATAAAAGCGAAAGTAAAAGTAAATTCAATACAAGGTTCTATTGGAGGTTCTGGTAATATTAGTTTACAAGGACAAACAGACCATCTAAAATGTTCTGTTAGCGGGTCTGGTAATATAAAAGCATACGATTTATCAACTAGCGAACTTAAAGTAAGTTTGGCTGGTTCTGGCAATATTCAAGTAAGTGTAAAAAACAAGATTAAGGCAAATGTAGCTGGCTCTGGTAATATATACTATAAAGGAGACCCTAAATATGTTGATATTAAATCTGTTGGATCTGGTTCTATTATAAAAAGAGATTAAATGCATCCACTAACTTATTTAAAATAGACTGTCTTTGGGCAGTCTATTTTATGTAATACCTATAACAAACTTTCATAAAATATAAAGACCGTTGCAAAAGCCTTAATGAACAGAGTTATTTTTGCTTTTTGATTTTTTGATTCGTATTTTTCACTTTTTAG
>CANMJA010000023.1 GCA_947498055.1 uncultured Tenacibaculum sp. | reverse complement strand
CTCAACTCCTCAACTCCTCAACTCCTCAACTCCTCAACTCCTCAACTCCTCAACTCCTCAACTCCTCAACTCCTCAAAAAGCATACACACAGGTAAAATCTTCTATTTCTAAAAAATGAATGTCATACGAAGAGGTAGTACCTTCATAAAGAATTTTTCCAGTAGTTGTGTTAGAGTCAAAAGAAAAATCATCGATATACATATGATTTAAAAACAATAATTTCTTTTTTCCGTAGATTTTATACAAACTTTCTTTAGCTCCCCAAACAATGGTTAATTTACTAACTAAAGCATCATGATTAGCAATTGATTTATATTCCTCAATAGGCGTAAATTTATGTGCAATTTTTAAAATCTTATCACGCCGTTTTTCAATATCGATGCCAACAGGTTTGTTTTCAGAAATAATAATACCAGAAAAAGTAAAAGAATGGGTAATAGAAATATAATTCCCATCCTTTAAATGTGGTTTTCCAAATTCATCATAAACTAAATCAAAATCGGTATAACCAGCTTCTTTTAATAGATGACGAACACTTAAAAAGCCACGTTGATGTAAATCAGACTTCATAGAATGTACTCTTTCTAAGCTATTTTCAGAAAGCTTTATTCCGTTAAATAAATCGTCAAAAGACTCTTCAATCTTCCAAATCAAAACTTTAGCATTACTAGTATCCGTTAATGTTTTGTAAAGAGGCATATTTTAGAAAGTTATTTTGTAATTTTGCGACTCAGAAATTTAGATAAATAAAGATACAAAAATATGAGCACAAAATCGGCTACGTATGTTCCTTTCAAAGTTAAAGATATTTCTTTAGCAGATTGGGGAAGAAAAGAAATTGAATTGGCAGAAGCTGAAATGCCTGGTTTAATGAGTTTACGTGAAGAATACAAAGACGAGCAACCATTAAAAGGAGCTCGTATTGCAGGTTGTTTACATATGACTATTCAAACGGCTGTATTAATTGAAACGTTACAAGCTTTAGGTGCAGAGGTAACTTGGAGTTCTTGTAATATTTTTTCTACACAAGATCAAGCTGCTGCTGCAATAGCTGCTGCTGGTACGCCAGTATATGCTTGGAAAGGTATGAACGAAGAAGAATTTGACTGGTGTATAGAACAAACGTTATTCTTTGGAGAAGATAAGAAGCCATTAAACATGATTTTAGATGATGGTGGAGATTTAACAAATATGGTATTAGATAAATATCCTGAATTAGCAGAAGGGATTAACGGTTTATCTGAAGAAACTACTACAGGAGTTCACCGTTTATACGAGCGTGTTAAAAACGGAACATTACCAATGCCAGCAATTAATGTAAACGATTCGGTAACAAAATCGAAGTTTGATAACAAATACGGATGTAAAGAATCTGCAGTAGATGCCATTCGTAGAGCTACAGACGTAATGTTAGCAGGTAAACGTGTAACTGTTTGTGGTTATGGTGATGTAGGTAAAGGTACAGCAGCGTCTTTTAAAGGAGCAGGAAGTATTGTAACAGTTACTGAGATTGATCCTATTTGTGCTTTACAAGCAGCAATGGACGGTTTTGAAGTAAAGCGTTTAGAAACGGTAGTAGCAAATTCTGATATTGTAATTACTACTACAGGAAATAAAGATATCATTCAGGGTCGTCATTTTGAGGCAATGAAAGATAAGGTGATCGTATGTAACATTGGACATTTCGATAATGAAATTGACATGGCTTGGTTAAATGGTACGCATGGTGATACAAAGGTTGAAATTAAACCTCAGGTAGATAAATATAATATTGCTGGAAAAGATATTATTGTTTTAGCAGAAGGACGTTTAGTAAACTTAGGATGTGCTACAGGTCACCCAAGTTTTGTAATGTCTAATTCATTTACCAACCAAACATTAGCTCAAATTGAGTTATGGAACAACAAAGAAGCGTACGGAAATGACGTATATATGTTACCAAAGCATTTAGATGAAAAGGTAGCAAAATTACACTTAGCAAAAATTGGTGTTGAGTTAACTGAATTACGTAACGATCAGGCAGAATATATTGGTGTAACTGTAGAAGGGCCATATAAGCCAGAGCATTATAGATACTAGTATAAATCAATGATTTATCATAAAAAAAACTCGCTAAAAGCGAGTTTTTTTGTTTTTATTTTATAGTTTTGCCAAAAAATATGCTATTTGAAAATATAACTTCGACTAGCTATGTTTAATTACAATTAATTTTTAAATTTTATTATAATGAAAAAGATAGTATTAAGTATTGCTATTATAATTTTCTGCCTAAATTTGAATGGACAGGTTACTGAATCATCTAATGGAAATGTAGGTATTGGTGATATAGCACCTACCTTTAAATTAGATGTTAAAACAGGAGTAACATTAGAAAACGGTTTTAATGTAAGTTCTAATAGTTCAGATGGAGGAAAAATATACACAACATATGAGTCTGGAAGAGCAGGTTTAAATTTTGTAGAAAATGATGACCCATTTGTGTTTAATTTTTTACAAACAGGTTTTAATTTACAGTTAGGGTTTCATCATGGGAAAATGGGTATTGGAACAGCTTCACCAAGAGCTATGTTACATGTAAATAATGGTGATAATAGCTATGGATCTATTTTAGCTAACGCAAATGAGGCTAATTTTTCACTATATACAAAAACATTAAAAACTCAACCAGCAAATATAGAGTCGTTTAGATTAGGTATGAAATATGATACTAATGAAAATAATGGGTTTATTTCTTTTTATAGAGGATCAAATTCTGGTGATGGTTATTTAGGTTTTTCTACAAGTGGTAAAGAGAGAATTAGAATAGATAAAGCAGGAAATGTAGGTGTTGGAACAGCCACGCCAGGAGCTAAATTTGATGTAAAAGGAGGTTTAATAGCAGGAGATGGTAATTGGGGTGTTATAACTGTTAATGGAAAAGAAAAAAATGATTGGGCATTTAATGCACATAGTGATGGCAAATCATTTCATATTAGAACTCAAACAAATACTAGTACAGCTAATAGTAGAATTATTATGAGTATGGATCGTTTAACTGGTAATGTAGGTGTAAATAATCTTACTCCTAAAAGTAAGTTTCATGTTAGAACAGGAACTTCAGGTGCTAAACCTCATGGCTATTCAGATTTAACAATTGAAGATTCAAGTCATGGAATGATATCTGTGTTAACACCAAATAATAAAAAAGGGTATTTTGGATTTGCTGATCCAGAAGATGATTATGTAGGAGGAATGGAATATGAACATGCTGAGGATAGATTAATTTTTAGAACCAATAATCATGCTTACGATTTAGTATTGAATAAAGATGGTAACTTAGGTATAGGAACCACAAACACCAAAGGCTTCAAACTAGGAGTAAACGGAAAAATAGCCGCAACTGAAGTAAAAGTAGCAACATATAGCAATTGGGCAGATTTTGTATTTAAAAAAGACTACAACTTACCAACTTTATCTGAAGTAGAAAATCACATAAAAGAAAACGGACACTTAGCAAACATACCAAGTGCAGCAAAAGTTAAAAAAGATGGTTTCTTTTTAGGAGAAATGGACGCGAAATTATTACAAAAAATAGAAGAATTAACATTGTACACAATACAGCAAGAGAAAGATTTGAAAAATCAAGAAAAAGAATTAGAAAAGACAAACTCAAACAATCTTAAATTACTTTCTGTCATAGAGAAACTAGAAAAGAGAATAGAGAAACTAGAGAGTAAATAAAAGTAATAAAAATCAGTAGATTATCATAAAAAAAACTCGCCAAAAGCGAGTTTTTTTGTTTTTATTTTATAGTTTTGCCAAAAAAATATGCTATTACAAAAGGGAACTTCGACTAGCTATGTTTAATTACAATTAATTTTTAAATTTTATTATAATGAAAAAGATAATAATATCAATCTTATTTTTAGGAGCAGTATTTAATTCTAATGCACAATGGACTAATACTGGAAATAATACAACAACAGGAAAAGTAGTAGCTAAAGAGTTTAGTTTTTCTAGAATAGATTACGATTTTTCTAAGAAGCCAAGAACCCAAATTAGCCCGATGAGTATTAAACTTTTCGATGATTATGTTACAACAAGACCAGGAGGTAGTTCTCCAGATAATAATTCGTATGGAACTTTATTATCTATGTATGGACGTAATAACCATTGGGAATCTAATATTTATTTCGGGGCAAATACTAAGAAAATGTATTTTAGAACAAGTACTTGGTCAGGAGGGACTAACGAAAATGGAGTTAAAGGAGGTTTTCATGATTGGAGAACTCTGTTAGATTCTAAAAGTGATGTGAAAACTTCAGGTTTGTTAAAGGTGGAAGGTGATGGAAATCATTATGTTTCTAGAGGGAGTCTAGGTATTGGAACTAAAGCCCCTAAAAATAGTTTGCATATTAAGGGAAAAGAAAATAGTTATTCTCAAGTCCTTATAGAAGGTGGGAATGGAGCAGCAATACAATTAGAATCAGAAAATAATATAGGAGATAGACCTGTTATAAGTGCTAAAGATGGGGATTTGAGTTTTCAAATATGGAGAAATAGAGGGGATTGGAAATCAAGCCCTTTTATTGTTAAAGCTAATGGAAATGTTGGAATAGGTGAGACTTTGCCCAAAAGTAAACTTCATATAAAGAAAGGAGTATCAGGAGCTACACCGCATGGTTTTTCAACTTTAACAGTAGAAGGATCAAGTAGTGAAATGGTTTCTATATTAACACCAAATAATAAAACAGCGTATTTTGGTTTTGCAGATCCAGAAGATAATTATGTAGGTGGAATGCAATATGAGCATGTAAATGATAGGCTAGTTTTTAGAACAAATAATCATAATTATGATTTAGTACTTAACAAAGATGGTAATTTAGGTATAGGAACCACAGACACCAAAGGCTTCAAACTAGGAGTAAACGGAAAAATAGCCGCAACCGAAGTAAAAGTAGCAACCTATAGTAATTGGGCAGATTTTGTATTCAAAAAAGACTACAACTTACCAACTTTATCTGAAGTAGAAAATCACATAAAAGAAAACGGACACTTAGCAAACATACCAAGTGCAGCAAAAGTTAAAAAAGACGGTTTCTTTTTAGGAGAAATGGATGCGAAATTATTACAAAAAATAGAAGAACTAACATTGTACACAATACAGCAAGAGAAAGATTTGAAAAATCAAGAAGTGAGAGCCAAAAAGCAAAGTACTAAAATAGAAAAACTAAAAATAGAAAATGAACTATTAAAAAATAGGTTAGATAAAATAGAAGAACTATTAAAAAAACTAAAATAAAAATAAAAGAAAAAGCTCGCCATCGGCGGGCTTTCTTTTTAAAAATATTTCAAATAACTCCTCTAATTCTTAACTTCTCCAACTCCTAAATTTAAACAAACTCTGTCAATTCTTAACTTTTTAGACCCTCAAAGAACACCTAAACAAACAACTTCTATACTGAACTCCTTGAACTCCTCCAATTCTTAACTCCTTAACTCCTCAAAAAAAACTCATCATATTTCAGTACATTTATAGCAACCAAAATAAACAGTAATGAAACCTTTTATCGTAATTAGTATTATAATATTAATGTCTGCTTGTTCAAAAAAAACAGAAACTAAAAAAGAGAATCCTGCTCCATCTAAAGAAAAAACTCTAATAAAAGAAACGATAAAAATGGAGAAACTAACTTTATCACAAGCAAATAAACTAGCAAAACTGCCTGTAGATTGTATTAATGTAGAATATCCAAACAAATTAAATCAGACAATTGGAAGTGGAGACGATTTACAATCACCTAAAGAATTACATCCAACATTTTATGGCTGTTTCGATTGGCATTCTTCTGTACACGGACATTGGAGTTTGGTATCGTTATTAAAACAATTTCCGGATTTAGAAAATGCAGAAAAGATAAAAACACAACTGCTTCAAAATATATCGAAAGAAAATATAGAAAAAGAAGTTGCTTATTTTGATGGATTGTACAATAAAAGCTACGAAAGAACCTATGGTTGGGCTTGGTTATTAAAATTAGCAGAGGAATTGCATACATGGAAGGATGAAACAGCAAGAGAATTAGAAAAAAACTTACAACCATTAACGGATTTAATGGTACAAAAATATATAGAATTTCTACCTAAACTAAGATATCCAATTAGAGTAGGAGAGCACACCAATACAGCATTCGGATTAACATTTGCTTGGGATTATGCAAACACAGTTAACAATACTATATTAAAAACGGTCATAGAAAAAAGAGCTAAAGAATTTTATTTGAAAGATGGCGATTGTCCGTTAACATGGGAGCCTAGTGGGTACGATTTTTTATCACCATGTTTACAAGAAGCTGCCATTATGAAAAGAGTTTTACCAAAAAACGAATTTAAAAAATGGTTTAGTGCGTTTTTACCTGCATTAAAAAAACAAGATTTTGCGTTTCCTGTAGGAGAAGTTTCTGATAGAAAAGACGGAAAGTTAGTGCATTTAGATGGGGTGAACTTTTCAAGAGCATGGGCTTTGTATAAAATTATAAAAGACATGCCAGAATACCATCATTTAAAAAATATAGCAAACGAGCATATTAACTATTCACTGCCTAATTTAGTAGGAGATAGTTATGAAGGCGGACATTGGCTAGGTAGTTTTGCTATTTATGCTTTAAACTCTATAGATAATGATTAAAAAATGGTTTCAAAATATTGGTCCGGGTACTTTAGTTGCAGCAGCTTTTATAGGACCGGGTACAGTTACTTTATGCACATTATCTGGGGTTAATTTTGGATTCAACTTATTATGGGCAATGGTCATATCGATCGTAGCAACGATTGTTTTACAAGAAATGGCTGCTCGATTAGGAATTATTTCGCAAAAAGGATTGTCTGAAGTTATTCAAAAGGAAGTGAAAAATCCGATAGTAAAACAACTTGTAATCGGGTTGATTTTAATCGCTATCGTTATTGGAAATTCATTGTATGAAGCAGGAAATATTGGAGGCGGAGTTTTAGGTTTAGAAACAGTTTTAGGAAGCTGGAAAGTTTCTTTAGGAACTATTTCTGTAAATTTAATGAATATTTTAATAGGTGTTATCGCTTTCTTTTTACTATATATTGGTAATTATAAGTTTTTAGAAAAGGCGTTGGTAAGCTTAGTTGTTTTAATGAGTGTATCTTTTTTAATAACAGCTATTTTAACAAAACCAGATATATTGGGTATTATAAAAGGAA
This sequence comes from uncultured Tenacibaculum sp., assembly GCA_947498055.1. Lineage (GTDB taxonomy): Bacteria > Bacteroidota > Bacteroidia > Flavobacteriales > Flavobacteriaceae > Polaribacter. The sequence goes on along the minus strand of CANMJA010000023.1, from coordinate 66,809 downwards.
TGTTTGTGCCTAAACTTCCAGAGAATAGTTTGTTAACAGTTATTGGTCTTATTGGAACCACAGTGGTGCCTTATAATTTATTTTTACATGCATCATTAGTAAAAGAAAAATGGAACACACCAAATGATTTACCGTCTGCAAGAAAAGATACTATCATCTCCATAATTTTAGGGGGTTTTGTTTCTTTAGCAATTATTATTTCCGCAGCAGCAATACCTTCTGGTAAAATTTCAAATGCAGCAGATTTAGCACAAGGTTTAGCGCCATTATTTGGCAATGCTTCTAAGTATTTACTAGCAGTAGGTTTGTTTGCAGCAGGTATTACTTCAGCAATTACTGCTCCTTTAGCAGCAGCGTATGTAGCTAAAGGATGTTTAGGATGGCAAGGAGGATTAAAATCGAGAAACTTTAGATTGGTATGGATGTTTATTTTAGTATTAGGAGTGTTGTTTTCTTCCTTCGGAATTAAACCCATTCAAATTATCAAAGTAGCTCAGGTAGCAAACGGATTGTTGTTGCCATTAATAGCAGGAATTCTATTATGGGTAATGAATAAAAAAACAATTTTAGGAAACTATACCAATTCAAAATTTCAGAATTTTATTGGATTGTGTATCTTAACGTTTAGCATTTTTTTAGGAGTAAAAAGTATTTTAAAAGTATTAAATGTTTATTAATAAGCAAATCGATATTAATTGTGATGTTGGAGAAGGAATTGATAATGAACATTTATTAATGCCCTATATTTCTTCCTGTAATATTGCTTGTGGTGCACACGCAGGAGATCTTCAAACAATAGATAAAGTAATTGGCTTAGCTAAAAAACACAAAGTAAAGATTGGTGCACATCCTTCCTTTCCTGATAAAGAAAATTTTGGAAGAAAAATAATGAATATATCTAATTCTGCACTTCAAAAAAGTGTAGAAACACAAATTCAATTAGTAATTCAGAGAGCTGCGCTACAAAAAATAAAAATACATCATATAAAACCACATGGAGCATTATATAATTTAGCAGCAAAAGATAGTAAAATAGCAACTATTGTTTTAAATGCGATAGAAAATGTAATAAAAGAAGTTTCTTTATACGCCCCGTATAATTCTGTAATAGCTAAAGAAGCAGAAAAAAGAAATATGAAAGTAAAGTACGAAGCTTTTATAGATAGAAGTTATAATGAAGATGCTTCTTTAGTTTCTAGAACATTACCAAACGCGATTATAGAGGACAAAGAAGTCGCTTTTCAACAATTAGTAAAGATATTTAAAGAAGAAAAAGTTTCTACAGTTCAAGGAAAAGAAATTTTATTAAAAGCTACTACTTTTTGTGTACATGGTGATCATAAAGAAGCGGTTGCATTGTTGAAATATTTGTATTTAAAAATTAAGGAAAGTTAGATTGACTTACGAACTGAAATATAAATCGTACGGAGAATTCTCCATACTAATAGAATGGGAAGCTTCTATAGATACTAGTGTAATAAGAGATATAAATGTTTTTAAAGCCAATATTTTAAAGAAGGAAGCAAAAGTATTGCAAGATTGTATTATAGGATATCATTCTTTATTAATTGTGTATAAAAATAAATTAGAAGAGGTGCATAAAAAAATTTCTTTTTTAAAGGATATATACATGCATAAAAAAAAGGAGATTTCTACCTATGACTATATATGGAAGATTCCTGTTTGTTACGATGTAAAATATGGAATAGATTTGTTAGACATTTCCCAGAAAACAAAACTCTCTAAAGAAGAAATTATACAACTACATACGCATAATACATATACAGTTTATTTTATAGGCTTTTTACCAGGGTTTTTATATTTAGGAGGGTTGCATAAAAAACTTTTCTTCGATAGAAAACCAACCCCTAGATTAAAAGTACCGAAAGGAGCAGTAGCTATTGGAGGAATGCAAACAGGAGTGTACCCACAAGAAAGTGCAGGAGGTTGGAATATTATAGGAAATACCCCAGTATCTTTTTTCGATATTACAAAAGAAACACCTTGTTTTGCCTCATCTGGAGATCAAATACAATTTACATCGGTAACTGAAGAAGCATATTTAAGCATAGAAGAAGAGGTTAAAAGTGGAGTTTATAAAATGGAAAAATTCATAATTTAAAAAGAGAAATTGATTAAAGTACTATCATCTGGTATTTATACCGCTATTCAAGATTTAGGAAGAACTGGCTATCGAGAAATAGGAGTGCCTGTTGCTGGTGTTATGGATCGTTATGCAGCAAATTTTGCGAATTTGATAGTGAATAATAAAGAGGAAGATGCGGTAATAGAAATTGTTTATGGAAGTAGTAAGTTGGAGTTTTTAGAGAATACAACTATATGTGTTTCGGGAGCTAATTTTTCTGCTAAGATGGATGGTAAATCTATTGCAATAAATACTGTTTTGTCTGTTAAAAAAGGTAGTGTATTATCTTTCGGAAAAAGAGTTTTTGGAGTAAGAACGTATATTGCTGTTAAAGGAGGTGTCTTATCAGATGTTATTTTAGGAAGTAGAAGTTTTTTAAAAGGAATCACAAAAAAAATAGCACTTAAAAAAGGAGATGCTATTACCATAAATGATGGTTTAAAACAAATAGGTGAAACAAAATCTAAAGTAAAATTCAATAAAGAATACCTTTTTTCTAATACTATAGAAGTATTTAAAGGACCAGAATACGAATGGTTGTCAAAAGAGCAAAAAGAGAAATTGGAGCAAGCTTCTTTTACAATATCTCCTTCTAATAGTAGAATGGGATATATTTTAAATGAAAAAATAGAAAACAACTTCGCTTCGATGTTTTCTTCAGGAGTTTTGCCAGGTACCGTTCAGTTAACACCTTCCGGAAAATTAATTGTTTTAATGAGAGATTGTCAAGTAACAGGCGGATATCCTAGAGTATTACAATTAACAGAGAAATCTATTAATGTTTTAGCACAGAAAACTACAAAAGATACAATAGCATTTAAACTAAAACAAGGGGTGTAAAAACCCCTTTGTTATATATTTTATGAAAGAAATTTTAAATATCTAAAGAATTAAATAACTCTACTAATTTAGGATCTGATGGTCTTGGAGCATCCTGACTTACAATATTTCCTTTGTTATCGATTAATATGTAACGAGGAATTCCAGAAACTTTATATGCTTCTCTAAAACTCTTGTCTTTGGTCATTAGTAATTGTGTGCCTTTTAATTTTTTTTCAGTAATAAAGTCTTTCCACTCCTTAGAATCTTCTGTCATTAAAGCAATACTTACAAATTCAATTTTTTTACTATGGTATTTTTTTATAAGCTTTTTTAAAGAAGGAAATTCTGCAATACAAGGCTTGCACCATATATCCCAAAAATCTATATACACATATTTTCCTTTTAGGTCGTTTAAAGAAGTGGTACCTCCTTTATAATTAATATAATTGGTAAAAGTAGGAGAAACTTTCCCTTTTCCTAATTCTTTCTTTATGTATGCTTTTTCTTTAAATGTTTCTTTTATGTTTTTTAAAACATGATCTATTTCTTTCTGTTGTTTAACAATAAAAGTACTATCTAAAGTTTTGTCTTTTAATAGTAAATCATTTAAGTTAGTAAAATGATAATTAATTTTTGTGGTAAAATCAGTTTCAGATAAATCATATAAACTTATTTTACTATCATCATGTATAAAATCGAGTGTGTTATAAAATTTTTGAATAAAATGAGTCTCTTCTGTACCATTACCACTAAATTGTAATGTTTTATCAAAGTTTTTTACATCCACAGTCATAGTAATTTCATCTCCATTCTGAAAATATACTTTATGAAAAACATCACCAATATAAAGTCCATGATATCCATGTCCATCAAAAGCTCTCACTGTATCTTTAAAACTACCATCTGAAGTTACTTTAATTATGGTTTGTTTTTGTTTATAAAAACTTTTAAGCATAATAGAATCATAGGTTTTGTTTTTTATTTTTCCTGAAAATAAAAAGTAATCCTTTTTTGTAGTCTTTTTACAGGAAGAAATGAGGGATAATAGAATTAATATTTTAATGACATTTCTCATATGCTTATATTCAAACTAAAACAAGGGGTGTAAAAACCCCTTTGTTATATATTTTATGAAAGAAATTTTAAATCTCCAAAGAATTAAATAACTCTACTAATTTAGGATCTGATGGTCTTGGAGCATCCTGACTTACAATATTTCCTTTTGGATCAATTAAAATGAAACGAGGAATAGTATTAATTCTATATGCTTGTGTAAATTTCTTATCTTCATTAGCATATAATTGAACACCGCTTAAGTTTTTTTCCTCTACCATATCACTCCATGTAAAATAATCATCTCTAGAATCTATAGAAATGCTAACAAACTCAATGTTTTTATCATGATATTGTGTTTCAATTTTTTGTAATGAAGGAATTTCATTAGTACAAGGTTTACACCAAGTAGCCCACATATCTATGTAAACATACTTTCCTTTAAAATCGTCTAAAGAAACAGTTTCTCTTTCTAAATTTTCATAGTCTACAAATTTAGGAGATGGCATTCCTTTTGCAAGTGTGGTTTTAAGATATAATTTTTCTTCATGCATTCTGTTTGCTTGATCTTGAAAAGATGCAATATTCTTTTTTTGTAAATCAACAAAAGTAGTGTCTAAATTTTTATTCTCTAATCTAGAAGTAAAACCAGAAACATAGCTATGAAGCTTCGTGTCAAAATCTGCCTTTGGTAATTCTAATAAATCTTTAAGACCTAAACTAAATGTTTCTTGATTTAATCTTGTTTTATTGATAAAATTATTTTCATCAGCTCCATTTCCAGAAAAAAGTAAAGATGTAGGAAAATTATTAGCATCAAAGTTAACAGCAATATTATTACTGTTACTCAAGTAAACAGAAGCTCTATTTTGTCCGTTAGTAAGGAAGAAAAAACCTTTAGATACTTTAAGTGTATCATTAAAAGCTCCTTTTTCATCTATAGCTATAGTTTTTGTATATCCTTTTTGAGGATTAGATATTACAATAGAATTTGATGTCTGGTTTTTTATAGTACCTGAAAAAGTAACATAATCTTTCTCTTTACAAGAAAAGATTAAAAAGAATAAAGTAACTAGGGGTATTAAATTTTTCATGATGGAATTATTTTGAAAATAGTACACAAAGATAATTCAATTCTTAAAACTTTTTAAAAAGGAAGAATGGGTTTTTGAATTAAAAAGCGAATAGAAAGAAATTAGAGCTTGTTTTGTTTTATCTTTTTTTGTTAAAAATAAACAGAATTATCTTTTTTTTTATTGTTTTTTTTTGTTATATATGTTTTTTTTGATGTAAAACAGGAGGATTGATTTTTTTTTTGACGATATGACTGTTTTTTTTCTTTTTTTTTAAATTAAATGTAATTGTTTTCTTTTTTTTTAAAAGTTAGACAAAAATATCTATTTTTGTAGTCAATTAATTTAATCCCCCTCTCCCCCTCGTAAATTAATTGCTGATTTTTTTGGTAGAATATAATCAACATTTTTGAAAATAATTAATAATGGTGTTGTGTGGCATATTTTTTGTGTACACAATTATAACTTAATTAAGATGATTAATGAATAAAGAATTTAAATTATCTGATTTTTTGAAGTTAACTCAGGCAGACGGAGCTATAGTTTTAAATGCTAAAGGAGAGCTCATAGAGTCTGAAAATGTTAAAAAAGCCAAGAATTTTGCAGGAATGTCTTCTGTTATGATAAAAATGGCAAAAGAATTTTCTACTGAAATAGGCATAGGAGAATTAAAACAGTATGTTTTTAAAGCAAAGGAAGGAGTATTTATTCTTAATAATTTTGAAGAAAATTTTATCGTAGGTATTTACTCTAAAGAAGTAGCTAAAACAGGTTTAATTATGATGTCTATGGATAATCTAATAAAAAAAATAAAATAATAATTAAAATAAATTAACATATGAATGACATATTGAAAACTTTTATTGATAATGTAAAAGAAGTTCCAGGTTTTATAGCAGTATCAGTAACAGAAATTGAATCGGGTGTAGCTTATGATTCCTTTACTGCTGATGAAAAGTTTGATCCAAATTTAGCTTCTGCTTATAATTTAGAAGTGGTAAGAGCTAAACTAAAAGCAATTGAAGCTTTAGGTTTAAAAGAAGAAATAGAAGATATCACGATTACATTAAGTGGTCAGGTACATATTATTAACATAGCACCAAGTAAAGCTTATTTTATTTATTTAGCAGTAGATTCTAAAAATGCTAACTTAGGTATCACTAAATCTTTGTTAAATAAATATAAAGTAGAGATTAATAAAGCATTGTAAAAAATGTTTATGAGTTAAAAACCTCAGAATGATTTTCCCCCTATTAAAGTTTTTTATGGAACGTATGTAGTGAAATATGAGTATTAATGATTTAGAAATAGAAGAAAATTTAAAAATAAAATTAAATTCATTATTAGAGGAATTTGAAGCTTTTAAAAAAGGCGAAACTATTAATTTTTCTCAAGAGAAAATTGAAACGGAAATAGTAGTAGAAGTTCCAGTAGATAAAGTAGAGAAGAAAAGTTTGTTAAATGGCTTTTTTAGAAAGTTCTTTACTACCGAGTACGAATTTCAATAAAATAATGCATTTTATTAGCATAAAAAACCAATCAAGATTTATCTATGATTGGTTTTTTATGCTTTAAACTAACAAAAATTGTAACTTTACGTTCTAGAAAATCACAACAATTTTAATAGCATGTATTTAATCTTTGATACGGAAACCACAGGGTTACCCAAGAGTTGGAATGCTCCATACACCGATACAGATAACTGGCCAAGAGCAATTCAAATTGCTTGGCAGTTGCACGATGAAATGGGGAATTTAGTAGAGCATAACGATTTTCTAATTCAACCAGAAGGATTTAATATTCCATTTGATGCAGAAAGAATACATGGTATTTCAACAGAATTAGCAAGTGAACAAGGAATAAGATTAGAAGAAGGTCTTGAACTTTTTAACGAAGCTTTAGCTAAAACAAAATTTGTTGTAGGTCAAAATGTTGGCTTTGATGTTAACATCATGGCATGTGAATTCCATCGTTTAGGAGTTGAAAATAATTTAACAGATTTACCAGTTTTAGATACTTGTACAGAAGCTACAGCAAGTATATGTCAAATACCTGGAGGTAGAGGAGGTAAATTTAAACTACCAACACTTACAGAATTACACAAACATTTATTCGGTGTCGATTTTTCTGAAGCGCATAATGCAACAGCAGATGTAGAAGCGACCACTCGTTGTTTTCTAGAATTATTAAGATTAAAGCACTATCCGAAAGAAAAATTAGACGTTGCTGAAGATTACTATAACAAGTATTCAGAAAGTAATCCAATGCCAATTAAACTAATTGGATTAAAACATTTAAATCTAAAAAAAGAAAGCGATAAAATTCGAGAAAGATTAGCTGAAGCATCCGGAGAAGCTAGTAATTTATCTACCTCAGAAGGTTTAGCAGCATTAGAAAATGTTCGATTTGCACATTTACATAATCATTCTCAGTTTTCAGTATTACAATCTACCATTCAAGTTAATGGTTTGGTTAGCGCAGCAGCAAAAGATAATATGAGTGCAGTTGCCATTACCGATACTGGAAATATGATGGCCGCATTTCATTTTACAGCAGCTGTAGATAAGCATAATCAATCAGCAGAAACCCCTCTAAAACCCATTGTAGGATGTGAGTTTTTTATCTGTGAAAATCACTTAGATAAAACAAGAAAAGACAATGGATATCAGGTAGTATTATTGGCAAAAAATAAAAAAGGGTATCATAATTTAGCTAAAATGTCTTCAAAAGCTTTTGTGGATGGATTTTATTATGTACCACGAATAGATAAAGAAGTTGTCAAGCAGTACAAAGAAGATATTATTGTTTTAACAGGAAATTTATATGGAGAAGTTCCTAATAAGATTTTAAATGTAGGAGAAAAACAGGCAGAAGAAGCTTTATTATGGTGGAAAGAAGAGTTTGGAGACGATTTATATATAGAATTAATGCGTCATGGTCAGGAAGATGAAAATGTAGTTAATAAAACATTAGTAGCTTTTTCTAAAAAACATGCTATTAAAATGATAGCAACAAACAATACTTTTTATTTAGGAAAAGAAGAAGCGAATGCGCATGATATTTTATTATGTGTAAAAGATGGAGAAAAACAAGCAACACCAAAAGGAAGAGGAAGAGGATATCGTTACGGATTACCCAATGACGAATATTACTTTAAGTCTACAGAAGAAATGAAAAAGTTGTTTGCTGATATGCCAGAAGCAATTAGTAATATTCAAGAAATAGTAGATAAAATTGAAGCCTTTACACTTGCAAGAGATGTATTATTACCTGCTTTCGAAATAGGAGATCAATTTAAAGATCCGCAAGATGAAGTTGATGGAGGAAAACGAGGAGAAAATAATTACTTACGTCATTTAACCTATGAAGGCGCAAAAAAACGATACGGAGAATTAACAGAAAGCATTATAGAGCGATTAGATTTTGAATTAGATGTAATTGCAAAAACTGGGTATCCAGGATATTTCTTAATTGTAGAAGATTTTATTAGAGAAGCTAGAAATATGGATGTTTCTGTAGGGCCAGGTCGTGGTTCTGCTGCAGGATCTGTAGTAGCATATTGTTTATGGATTACAAATATTGATCCAATAAAATATGATCTTCTTTTTGAGCGTTTCTTAAATCCAGAACGTGTATCGATGCCCGATATCGATATTGATTTCGATGATGAAGGAAGAGGACGTGTAATGGATTATGTAATTGAAAAATATGGAGCTAATCAGGTAGCACAGATTATTACTTATGGTACCATGGCTGCAAAGTCATCTATAAGAGATACGGCACGTGTGTTAGATTTGCCTTTGTTTGAAGCAGATAGAATATCAAAGTTAATTCCAGGAATTAAACTTAAAAATATTTTTGGAGAGGATGATAAGAGTAGAGGTAAAGTAGCTGGTTTAAGAGCTGAAGAAAAGGTAAATGTAGAAGAACTAAGAAATATTTCTTTAGGAAATGGCTTAGAGGCTACTACTATTAACCAAGCAGTGGTTTTAGAAGGATCTGTCCGCAATACAGGTATTCATGCTTGTGGAGTAATTATTACTCCCGATGATATAACCAATTTTGTACCAGTATCAGTAGCAAAAGATTCTGATATGTATGTTACCCAGTTTGATAACTCGGTGGTAGAAAGTGCAGGATTACTAAAAATGGATTTCTTGGGGTTAAAAACATTAACCTTAATTAAAGATACTGTTAAAATCGTAAAAGCAAGGCACAATGTTGATTTAGATCCAGAGAATTTTCCAATTGATGATGAGGAAACGTATAAACTTTTCCAACGTGGAGAAACTGTTGGTATTTTTCAATATGAATCTCCCGGAATGCAAAAATACATGCGAGAATTAAAACCTACAGTTTTTGCAGATTTAATTGCCATGAATGCCTTGTATAGACCAGGACCTCTAGAATATATTCCTTCTTTTATTAGAAGAAAGCATGGAGAAGAAGAAATTCAGTACGATTTACCTGCTATGGAAGAGTATTTGGCAGAAACTTACGGAATTACAGTATACCAAGAGCAAGTAATGTTGCTTTCACAAAAGTTAGCCGACTTTACAAAAGGGGAAGCCGATGTACTTCGTAAAGCAATGGGTAAAAAACAGGCGGCTGTTTTAGCAAAAATGAAACCTAAATTTGTAGATCAAGCAAAAGCAAATGGTCATGATGAAAAAGCTTTAGAGAAAATATGGAAAGATTGGGAAGCCTTTGCTTCCTATGCATTTAATAAATCGCATTCTACATGTTATGCTTGGATTGCGTATCAAACAGCTTATTTAAAAGCGCATTACCCTGCGGAATATATGGCTGCGGTATTATCCAATAATATGAACGATATTAAGTCGGTATCGTTTTTTATGGAAGAATGTAAGCGAATGGAACTAGAAGTTTTAGGGCCAGATGTAAATGAATCTTATTCTAAATTTTCGGTAAATAAAGAAGGAGCAGTTCGTTTTGGAATGGCAGCAATAAAAGGAGTAGGAGGTGCTGCTGTACATGCCATTATTGAGGAAAGAAAGGAAAACGGATTTTATTCTTCTATTTTCGATGTAGCTAAGCGTGTAGATTTAAGAGTTGCGAATAAAAAAGCATTTGAAGGATTGGTATTAGCGGGAGGGTTCGATTCTTTTTCAAATACGCATAGAGCACAATATTTTGTAAGAGACGAAAAAGAACAAACGTTTTTAGAAAAAGCCTTGCGTTTTGGTAACAAATACCAAGAAAATGAAAATTCATCACAAGTTTCTTTATTTGGAGAAGCAAGTGAAGTAGAATTACCTGAACCTATTATTCCTTTATGTGAAACTTGGGGAACAATGGAACTACTTGCAAAAGAAAAAGAAGTGGTAGGAATGTATATTTCTGCCCATCCATTAGATGATTTTAAAAATGAATTAAAATTTTGCAATGCTTCTGTGAGTCATTTTAAAAATTTGGCAAAATATGAAGGTTTGGCGATGTCTTTTGGGGGAATAATAACAGATGTGCAACATAGAGTTTCTAAAGCTGGTAAAGGTTGGGCTTCTTTTATAATTGAAGATTATAGAGATAGTTTTGAGTTTCGAATTTTTGGAGAAGAATATTTAAAATTCAAACACTTTTTAGTGCCAAATTCGTTTTTGTATGTAAAAACTATGGTAAAACCAGGTTGGACCAACAAAGAGGGGGTGAAAGGAGATCCTAGAGTTAGTTTTACAGAGTTTTTACTCTTGCATGATATCATGGAAAAGATGTGTAAAAAAATCACGATTCAACTACCTCTAAAAGAAGTAAAAGAAGAGAAAATAAAAGATTTGCAACATTTATTTGTTACCAATTCAGGTTCACATAGTTTACGATTTGTAATTTATGATGTAGAAGAAAAACTAGAATTAGATGTACCAAGTAGAAAAATGAAAGTAAAAATAACTAATGAATTTTTAGCTACATTAGATAGTCAGCATATTAACTATAAGTTGAATTAAAAGAATAGATAAAAAGGTTGCTAACTAACAACCTTTTTATTTTTTAATCTCTATTAGGACTACCATTAGGATGATAGATAAAAATAAATTTTTTCTCATCATTACCTCCATAAATAGTATGTAATGATTTTTTAGAAAGGGTGTTTTTGTTTTCTTTTTGAATAGAATCTAGACTTTTTTTACACATAGTTTTTTAAATTAATGATAGATTTTATTTATTCCGTTTTGATTTTTTGGTTTGCACCATTTTTGATGAACAATATAGGGAAAATGCGGAAAATAATGTTTATGAAATATTTTATTGTAGTGTAATTAAATTTAATACATTTGCGCCCAGTTATTTAAAATTGTTAAAAAACATGAAAAAGAATATTTATCTACTATGGGTACTGTTTTCGTTTATTTTATTTTCTAGTTGCGAATATGAGTTATCGGAAGACTTTTATAATGATATAAAGGTTGAAGAACCATTAGTTAGTCTTAGTCTAATAGATTTTAAAGAAGGAGAGTTGCTAAGAGTATCTAAACAAATAGAATATAATTATAGGTCATCAAGTAAAAATGCATTATATGAAATTAGATTTCATATTGATGGAAATGAAATAAAAACTTCATATGAACCTAATGGCTCTTTTTTTATAGATATAAAAAATTTAGAGGATGGTGACCATAAACTAGAAATTGAATATTTTTTTAGAACAGGCTCTGGAAGTTTAGCTGAAATTAGTGGAGGGGAATCATATCAAGTAAAGGAAGAGCTTAATTTCAAAGTAGATAAAACGTTAACACCAATTAGCATATTAGATATAAAGCATAAAGATGGATCAATTTATGTAGAGTGGAATAAGCCAGATAATATAGAAAAAAATAAAGAAGTATTATTATATATTAATGATGGTCACACAAGAAGAACAATAGATTTATTAAAAAACAACTTAATAAATAAAGGAAAAGTTAGAGATAGTTTAACGATAAAATTTAAGGTTAAATATCAAATATATACTAAAAATGAGTTTAATGAAAAGTTGTCAGAAATAAAAGACTTCATTATAAGAGACTCGGTTGTTTCTGTAAAACATGAGGTTATAGATGTTAATAGTTATAAAATCAAATGGAATGAGCATCCATTATATGCTAACTTTAAAGATTATGAACTTGAAGGAAGAGGAATTACAACCAGAAGAATAGATAATAGAGGAGGAGAGATGTTGGTTAATCACAGTTTTAAGTTTGGGCAAAGTATTTATTATTCTATTATACCAAAAAGGGATGTGAGAATATATGATAATCAAAGGTACAGTAGAACTGTTTTTTATGGTAGCAAATATAATGGTTATGAATATTTAAAAGTTATTTATGATAAGGATACAGATTCTTTTTTTGCTCTAAGTGTTCCAAAGAAAACATATCCCTATAAAGTTATAATTTATAAATTAGATCCAATTAACTTGTCTATAATCGAAGAAGTGGTTTTAAATACTACTACCGCTAGTTTTGTGAGGAATGGAGAAAGTAGTAATTTTATAATAAATAATGACGATTTAATTATTGACCTTGAAGACAAGTCATTAATAGTAGATAAATATAATTTAACCATAAAGAAGGAGTTTTTAACCAAAGATTATTATGATGGGAATTATAATTATCTGACAGCTTATAGGAATGGTTTATTAATAGTTGATAGGGGGTCTCATCCGAATCATCAAATTGATTTTTACGATACAGATTCTAAAAAACTAGTGAAAAGTTTTAAACCAGGTTTTTTTAGTGTCTATTCATTTAATAACGCTAATTCATATTTTTCTTTTGATGATAGAATATATAAAATAAAAGAAAAGAAAATAGTTGAAGTTATTACTGGTTTCGAAATAACAGATAGACCGGTTCTTACTAATTTATATTATTTGAAAGATAGAAATTCATTAATTTTTAATTATAAATTCAATAATAGTATAAAGGATAATGATGTTATATTATATAATTTAGATAGTGGTTCATATGAAGTTTTAGCTTCCTTAGAAGGACTAGATGGGTATTTTAATTATGATGAAAGTTCAAATAAAGTTTTTTTAGTAGATATGGACGGTTATAAAGATGTTACAACAGTTTGGACTCATGACATAAATACGAATCAAGTTAGTAATAAAAAAGAAGTTTTCTATTGGGAAAAACGAAATCTTTATTTTTACTACAATGATTTATTGATATCCAAACATGGTGTTTATTCAAATGATTATTTATTACAATGAAAAAGATTATAACAATTACAGCAATAGTTATTTGCTCATTAAACATGTTTTCCCAAGAAGGAAAAATATTTATAGAAGCAAATTACAATACCTTTTCACATGCAAGCTTATCTAACTTTCAAAAAGAATTTATAGATGATTTACCACCACAAATACCTATTGCTACAACAGATGATTTTCCAAATAATATAGGGTTTACTTTTGGGTATGAAATTGTAGATTCTCAAGTTTCTATTTTTGCAGGTTATAATGCAACAGGAGGGAAATTATCCTATTCAGATTTTTCAGGTGTAATACGTTTAGAACAACAATTAAATGCTTTTACATTAGGAGGAATGTATCATTTTAATTTAGATGATGATGAACATTTTAAGTTAGGTTTTAAAGGTTTTACGATGATTTCTAGCTTAGAAATAGATAATTTCACAAGAATAAACAATAATCAAACACAAGAAGATGTTAAGTTTAATGCGATAGATTTTGGTGCAGGAGCCTCTTTAATATATGAATATCCTATTTCTTTTTTTATGGTTAGAGCAAGTTTAGGCTACGACCTAGTATTTGGAGGGAAATTAAATTTTGATAATATTGATAATGCTCATTTAATAAATGATTCAGGTGAAGATGTAACCACAGGTTGGTCAGGTTTAAGAACAGGTTTAGGTATTGCAATTCCTCTTAATTAGAAATTTATTTACTTCAACTTTTCTTACTTTACTAAATACATAAAATTATAAAAGAAGATCCTCATAACCATAGTTTTTTACCTTAAAAACAAATACTTTTGTATATTATTTTTAGAATAAAATGAAACAAAACAAAAATGGTGTTTGGGTAAGTTGGAATAAAAATCTTTCTTACAATTACGAATCTCTTTATAGTGTAAAAACCGAGCAAGAACTGCAGGACGTTGTTGCAAAAACAGATAAAATACGATTTTTTGGATCTAAACAATCTTCAGCTGATATTGCTGCGGGTACAGAAAATTTAATAGATATAACAGGGTATAATAAAATTTTATCTCATAATGATTCTCAACGTACAGTAACTGTACAATCAGGAGTCGTTTTAGGTGATTTATTGGAGTATATAGAATCTAAAGGTTGGTGTATTCCTTGTTTACCAGATATTAATACGATAACCATTGGTGGTGCTTTAGCTACAGGTACGCATGGTACAAGTGGAAAGTTGTTATGTGAATACATGGTAGCTTGTAATTTAGTTTTAGCAGATGGTTCCATCAAAGAAATCAAAGAAGGAGAGGAATTAATGGATGCAGTGAGGGTTTCTTTAGGTGTTTTGGGTGTAGTTTCTACGGTTACCTTTAAATGTGTGCCTATTTATACACTGCATGTAAAAGAAGGTCCAGAAGAAGATAATAAATGGCTTCCTCAAATTAAAGAACGTTTAAAAAAACATGATTTTCTTAGAATTTTATGGTTGCCTCATACAGATAAAGGCTATGTGATTATTGGAGACAAAATAGACCCAAATACAAATGTAAAAGAAAATTTAGGCCCTAAATATTTAAAACATAGAAGAAAAGCATCTAAAATATTATATAAATATACTCATGTTTTTCCTTGGATTACTGCAATTGCAAATAAACTTTTATACAGAGGGTTTTTTAGTACTACAAAAGAGCATAAAGGGTCTTTATACCAAGCTACAGTTACCAAATCTAGAGGTTCTACTTTAGAGTTAGCAGAGTGGACAATTGGTTTAGATGAATTTCCAAAGGTGTTTAAAGAGTTGAAAAAAGAAATTAATAAATGGAGTAATAAATCATTTATTCATATTCCCATGGATATTCGTTTTGTTTATAAAGATAACTCTTGGTTAAGTTATGCCTACGAAAAAGATATTGTTACTATGGGATGTGTTTCTAGAAATGCTGCAACTGCAGATACTTATGAAGCATTTAAAAGTATAGAAAAAATATTTTTAAAATATGGAGGAAAACCACATTGGGGAAAACGATTTACAGTAAAAGATGCCGAATTATCAAAGGTTTATGATAAGTGGGAAGATTTTAAAGAGCTTAGAAGTAAATTGGATCCAACTAATAAATTTTTAAACCCTTATTTAACGGAATTATTTAACCAAAAAAAGAATTAAAATAATGTTTCCAAAAGGTTTTTTATTTGATTTTGACGGAGTAGTGGTAGATAGTTTTGAGAGTCATTATTCAGCATGGTCTTCTGCTTTTCAGGAAATGTTTGATCAAGAAATAGCTGCTTACCCTAAAAGTTATATAGGGAAATCTCCAAGAAAAATAGCTGCATATTTTTGTAGTCTCATTGGAGAAGAAAATAGATCTGAAGAATTGTTTTTTTTAAAAGATAAACATTTAGATGTGTATTTTAAGGTTCCTAATTTATTGCCTGGAGCACTAGAAATAACAGAGTTTTTAAAAGAAAACAAAATTCCCTACGGCGTGGCTAGTAATGCTACCAAATTATTTTTAAAAAATAGTATTCAACATCTGAATCTAAACTTCACAACTGTTTTTGGAGTCGAAGATTATAAGAAACCAAAACCAGCACCCGAAGCATATATTACATTAGCAAAAGCATTGGGTTTTACAGAAAAAGATTTCAAAAATTTATGGGTTTTTGAAGACAGCTTAACAGGAACAAAAGCAGCTAAATTAGCAGGAATGATTCCTATTGGAATTTTAGCTAAAAATTCAGAAAAAGAAATGAAAAAAGCAGGAAGTAAACTGATTTTTCCATCTCTATTGGAAGCATTTCATTACTTAAACAAGAAAATATAAAGTGTTTTTCTTGTTTGGGAAACCTTAGATTACTTTCATTCGTTATGTGGTATTTTTGTGTTGATGTTTGATTATATTTGTTTAGTAAAAAAGTGTAATATTTTGTAAATATGTACTTTAATAGTAATCCCAAAATAAAAGAAATGATAAAACAAAAAATTTTATTAACCATTCTTTCCTTAATTTTCCTATATTCTTGTAGCAATAATGAAAGTAAGGAAATAGAAGGAGTAATTAAAAAAGAAGAGAGTAATTATTCTTCGGTAATTGAAGAACAAGATAGTAATATATCTAGTACTATAAATTTTTCTGAAATAGAAACAACATTTAATTTTAAAGTAAAAGATGAACAAAATAGATCTTTAAAAAATGCTAAAATATTAGTTAATAATATTGAAAAGAGTACAGATGAATTAGGAAATGTAAGCTTTGAAAATATTTCTGTAAATGATAATTATGTTGTTGTAAATATTTCCAAAGAAGGATATGAAAAAAGCTTGAAAACAATAACGCCTTCAAGAAATAGTGAATTAACAGTTGATTTTACTCTAATAGAAGAAAAAGCATCTTTAATATTAAATGCAAAAGAAGGTGGTGAATTAGAAAGCGATGGGGTACGTCTTTCATTTTCTGAAGCATCTTTAATTTATGAGAATGGAGAAGTTTATCAAGGGAAAGCTTCTGTTAAGATAGTATACTTTAATCCTAAAAGTAGAAACTTCTTAACAATATCACCAGGTAATTTAGTGGGTGTTACAAACGACAATCAAGAAGTAGGTTTAATATCTGAAGGTATGTTAGATGTTCACATTACTGATGCTTCTGGAGAAGTGTTAAGAATTGCAAATGACAAAAAGGTGAAAGTAACAATGCCAACTAATCATGAGTCTAAAAATGAAATTCCATTTTGGCATTTAAGTGAAAAGTATGGTATATGGTATGAGGAAGGAAAAGCAATAAAAAAAGGAAATACTTACGAATTTGAAGTGTCTCATTTTTCTAGATATAATTTAGATTACACAGTGCCAGATACTGTGAATTTTTGTGTCAAGTTATCGGGGTTGTTTGGTAGACAAATCAGAAATACTAAAATTATTTTAGAAGAAGAAGATGGTTCTAGAAGAGAAGTAGTTACAGATGATAAAGGTGAAATTCATTTTATGTTAGCTAAAAAAGGTACTTATAAATTTATCTATAAAGGAATAACTAAAACAATAAATGTGAATAGTAGTAATACAGATAATTGTTTTAGGATATTAATAAATGGAACTGGAGGATCAGGAGGATCAGGAAAATCTAGTGAAATTAAATAAGAGCAGTATAGATATAGAGAACTCGTATCTTTTTTTAAAGAATGAATAATATATTCTCACATAAAAAACAGGATGTTTATCATCCTGTTTTTTTATGAGTTTAGAGGTGATTTTTAATTATACAGCTTCAATAATGGTAACGCCGCCAACTGTACAGGGTTTTCCATATACATCTTCGTAACTACTGCAATTTTCTCAAGAGCCATTTACACACTTGCCACACCTTCAGTCATTACAATATTAGTAACCAGAAGCTTCTAAAGAAGGTAATCTACTTACTTTCACTTCTCTTTGTTGATTTTTTCCTTAATACTCTACCAAAAAATAATATATTTTTCATGTTATTTAAGATTTATTTCCATTAAAATAACTGTAAACAAACACGAATGACAAGTGGTGTTGCATATATGTAAGAAACTGGTTCAAATACGTAGTTAAAAATGGATATATATTTTTAATGTCGAGGTAATATAATCGTATTAATTTAGATTAATAACCTGAGTTCGATTATTATTATGAATAAAATTAATTTTTAAATTGTTGATTGTTAGTTCAGGTGTTGACTATAAGTAGATGTATTTAGAACAGTTCGATAACATCTCGATACAATTTTTCTTCCTTTTAGTCTGAAAAATCACTCGATGTGATATTTTAGTTCTTAAACTGCTTATTAGTAGTTGAATATAAGTAAGATTCAGTTAATAGGATGTGTAAAGTGAGGTTCTATATTAAAAATTAAGAAGTTAATTCTCTAAATAAACTCTCTAAATTTTTGTTTTCAGAATTTAATTCAAGAATTTTTAATTCATGCTCTTGTGCAAAATCAAATAGTTTAGGGCGCATATCTTCTTTAGATTCGAAAGTTAGCGTCCAAGAATTATCATAGTTATTTATAATGCTTAAAATATTAGGTAATCGTTGTAAAAATTGTTCTTCTATTTTGTAATCAAAACCAATAGTAATTACCTGTTTATTACTTTCTTTTAGTTCTTTTAATTGTTTGTCGATTACAATTTCACCATTATTAATAATAATAACTCTATTGCAAACGGCTTCTACTTCTTGCATAATATGAGTAGAAAATAATACAGTTTTATCTTTTCCTAGATTTTTAATTAAATTTCTTATTTCTACTAACTGATTAGGATCTAAACCTGTAGTTGGTTCATCTAAAATTAAAACATTTGGATCGTGTAAAATAGCTGCTGCTAAACCAACACGTTGTCTGTATCCTTTAGAAAGTTGCTGTATTTTTTTATGCGCTTCTTTATCAAGTCCAACTTTAGAAATAACATCATTAATACTAATTGTTTTTATGTTGTGAATATCAGCATGAAATTGAAGATACTCTTTTACATACATATCTGTGTATAACGGATTATGCTCAGGTAAATATCCAATTCTTTTTTGCGCATCAATAGGATTTATAAGTACGTCAATGTCGTCTACTAAAACAGTACCTTCGTCAGGTTTAATAAATCCAGTTAAAATTTTCATGGTTGTAGATTTTCCAGCTCCGTTTGGACCTAAAAAGCCAACAATTTCTCCTTTTTTTGCTGAAAAGGTAATTCCATTTACAGCTTTTTGATTTTCGTATGTTTTGATAACTGAATGAAGTTGAATGGACATAATAATTAACGAGTAAATTGAATTTTTATAGTTTTAATACTGGTTGAAACCATGGTAATGTTTTCAAAAATAGTAAAACCTAATTTTTTATAAAACTTTATTGGTGATTGATAGTATTGATTATTGGTTTTTATATGTTGATTACTAGTAACTACCCATCCATTTAAAACAGTATGCTTCTTTTTGGCTTTTTCTAAAAGTAGTTTACCAATACCTTTCCCATGAAACTTAGAAGCTAAAATCATTAAAAACCAACGTTCATTTTCTCTAATAAAATCTGCATACCAGCCAATAATAATATTATTATCAATTATAAGGGTGTGGTTAGTGTCTTTTAAAGAGTTTAAATATTCTTCAAACTCAAGGAAAGTTTTTTGTTTAATTGCTTGTGGGTATTCATTGTTCCAAAGAACTCTTAGTATTTCTTTTTGTTTTAAATTAAGCGTTTTAGTGACTAAAAAAATCATTTTTTTCTTTCATAAGAAACGAAACTATAATCAAATTTGTTTTTCTCATCAGATTTAAAATTTTCTCTAGATATTTCTACCCATACGTTAGGGTCTATTTCAGGAAAAAAAACATCTGCATCAAACGTGTCATGTACAATAGTAATATCTAGCTTATCTGCTAGATTTAAAGCGATTGTTTGTTTATAGATTTCTGCTCCACCTATGATAAAAACATGTTCTTCCTTATTCGCTAATTCTAGTGCGTCTTCTATGCTATTTGCAATTAAACAACCATCTTTAAAATAAGAGTTGTTTCTAGTGATAATAATAGTGGTTCTGTTAGGAAGTGGTTTGCCAATACTTTCAAAAGTGTTTCTCCCCATTAAAATATGATGACCAGAAGTAACTTTTTTAAACCTTTTTAAATCAGCAGGTAAATGCCAAATTAAATCATTGTTTTTTCCTAGTTCATTGTTTTGCCCAATAGCAGCAATAATTGTAATCATAAAAATTAATTATTGATAAAAATCACATGTTTTTCACCCATTCTTTTATATAACCAGTTAAATCTCTTTTATCTGTTGTAACTTCATTTAAAGCATTAGAACGAATGTTTTCTATAATAGTTTTTACAGCAATTAAAACATTTTCATCGTCAATTTCTGCTACAATATCATATATGTCTTCCTTAATAGTATCAATTTCTGAAATCATTTTCTGTGTTTAATCTTTATAAACACTAATTTAATTAGATTTTAGAACTTTAAAAGTAAAAAAGAGATAAAAGAACGTTAAAATTAGATAGCTACAGCTCCTTTAATGTGAGGGTGCGGGTTATAATCTACTAATTCGAAGTCTTCGAAAGTGAAATCTTCTATATTTTTTATAGAAGTATTTAATTTCATTTTTGGTAAACTTCTTGTTTCTCTAGATAGCTGTAATTTCAATTGATCGATATGATTATTGTATATATGAGCATCTCCAAAAGTATGAATAAATTCTCCAGTTTTATAACCGCAAACTTGCGCAATCATCATTGTTAATAATGCATAACTAGCAATATTAAAAGGAACTCCTAAAAAAATATCAGCACTGCGTTGGTATAATTGGCAAGATAATTTTCCATCGGCTACATAAAACTGAAAAAAAGCATGACATGGAGGTAATGCTGCTTTTCCATTAGCCACATTGTCTGAAAAAGAAATAGAAGTATCTGGTAAAACACTAGGGTTCCATGCAGAAATTAGCATTCTTCTGCTATTAGGGTTCTTTTTTAAAGTTTCAATAACATCTCTTAATTGATCAATGTCATCACTATTCCAGTTTCTCCATTGATGACCATATACAGGACCTAAATCACCATTTTCATCAGCCCAAGCGTTCCATATTTTAACTCCGTTTTCTTGTAGATATTTAATATTAGTATCTCCTTTTATAAACCAAAGTAACTCATAAATGATAGATTTTAAATGCAACTTTTTAGTAGTCACCATAGGAAAACCTTCATTTAAATCGAATCGCATTTGATACCCAAAAACACTTTTAGTACCCGTTCCTGTTCTATCTCCCTTTTCATTACCGTTTTCTAAAACGTGTTTTACTAAATCTAAATACTGTTTCATTCTATTTACTTTATTTCAACGGGTAAAAATAAAAAAGCATCAACAAAAAAATGTTAATGCTTTTAAATTGTTTTTAGTAAGTTATTAACTAAAAACGAAATGTGTTTACGACCAAGAACAAAAACCATTGCCATGGCAACGGCCATGTTCGCAAAGCGTAAGTCCATTAAAAGTATCAACGCAACATCTGTTAGGTCCAGCACAATATGGTCTGCTTAACATTGCACCATTAACTTTATTTTGTTCTTTTTTAGAAAGAATTTTAAACCCTTTTAATTCTGATAGTTTTTTCATGATATATTTGAGTTAAGTTAATAATTAATTTTTACACATAAATAGCGCAGCCACTATCAATACCATAACGACAGTAACCAAGAAGTGTTTCTATATTTGGAGATATATGAAGATAGCATCTATTATCTGGCTTGCAAATAACATTGCCTCCATTAGCCCCATTAATTTTGTTTTGCTCTTTTTTAGAAAGAACTTTAATTTCTTTTAATTCTGATAATTTTTTCATGATTTATAGTTTTAATATTAGTGTTTAAATTTTATTAGAGTAAGATATAACCTCCATTATCAAAACAACGACAAGGTTCGCATATTTCACCGAAACCAGGGATATTAGTGCAACAAGTATTCCTGCCTCTGCAATAAAATCTAGCACTACCATTAATTTTATTTTGTTCTTTTTTAGATAGGGTTTTAAATCCTTTTAATTCTGATAATTTTTTCATGATTTATAGTTTGAGTTAATTAAAATTTGTTACAGTTTAATTAGGTAATTACATTAGAATAAAGTGAGTTTCATTTACATAATGTATTTTAAATACAAAATGGTTTAACTGTTATCTAAAGATATTTTTAAGAATTGAAGTGTTTTATGTATGAGGTTTAAAATAATATATAAAACAATTTAATTTTCTACTGTCTATTTTAGTCGCCGAAACAACAAAAGGTTTTGATTATGCCTGTTTGTATTTGAATAGTTTTTTATTAAGAAAAAGAGTATGTCTTTTTAAGTTGGTGGAATTTTTCATTTATTTGATTTTGAGGTTTTTGTAAATATATGAAAATAAATTTATATCAAAAAACAAGTAGTAAAATTAACGTTATTGTAATTTATTTACGGTATTTTTAAGATATGTGTATGTTTTTTGACAAATAATAGAAAGAAGTTTTTGTTTCTTTTTAATCACATTTTTGATGTTTATGATAGATTTGAGAAGCTTTCTCTTTAAATAGTATATCTAATATATTAAGCTTTTTTAGTGTCTACTTTAGAAAATAACACTAATTTTTAGTTTCTTTTAAGAAAATAAGAGAACAGAAACAATACCAATTATAGAAGAAAGAAGTCCCATAGAGATTACTAATTTTGTAGTAATTTTTATTGTTTTTTTATCTTTTTCAAGAATATTAGCTTTCAGTTTTTCAGCTACTAAAAGTCCTACAGTTGCATCAAAAACTCCAATAAGAAAACTTCCAATAAGAGCAATTACAATACCATCATATTTTTTTAGGTATAAGGCTATTAAACCATAAATTAAAAAGGAACCAAAAGTTAACCAAACATATTCAAAATTTAGTTGTCTAGATAATATAGATCCTAAAACATCATATATGAAAATGATGATACATCCAATTAATATTATAATTAATGATTCCAAAATGGGGACTTTAGAGTGTTAATTTTTATTTTTATCCAATAATCATACCTGCAATAGTTGCAGACATTAAAGATGCTATGGTACCTCCAATTAAAGCTTTTATTCCAAAACTAGATAGTGTTTTTCTTTGTCCAGGAGCCAAAGAACCAATACCTCCAATTTGTATACCAATAGAAGCAAAGTTTGCAAAACCACATAGCATATACGTAGCCATTATAATAGATTTGTTATAGGTTAAATGTGTGGCATTAGCAATGTTTTTTAATTCTGCTAATTGTATATAGCCTACAAATTCACTAGCGGCTAATTTTATACCTAATAATTGCCCCATTAAAGCAATGTCTTCTTTGGCTACACCTATTAACCACATTAAAGGAGCAAAGATATAACCTAGTAAAGCTTCTAATGAGAATTTTTGATAAGGAGTGTTTGCAGACATCCATCCGTTTAAAGAAGATACATCACCAACCCAACCTAAAATACCATTTATCATTGCTATAAAAGCAACAAAAACTAATAGCATTGCTCCTACATTCATTGCTAATTGTAAGCCTTCTGTGGTTCCATTTGCAATGGCATCTAATATGTTTGATCCAATTTTCTCAGAAGATACTTTTACATCTGTATTAATTTCTTCTGTTTGAGGGTAAAGTATTTTTGAAATAATAATAGCTCCAGGAGCAGCCATTACAGATGCTGCAAGTAAGTGTTTTGCAAACTGTAATCGTAAAACAGGATCGTCTCCACCTAAGAAGCCAATATAGGCAGCTAAAACTGCCCCAGCTACAGTTGCCATACCTCCAATCATAACTAATAAAATTTCTGATTTGGTCATTTTTTCTAAATAAGCCTTAATTAGAAGAGGAGCTTCTGTTTGTCCTAAAAAAATATTTCCAGCTACAGATAAACTTTCTGCTCCAGATATTTTTAAAACTTTAGAAAGTGCCCATGCTAAAGCTTTTACAATTTTTTGAATAACTCCTAAATAAAATAATAAAGAAGTTAATGCAGAGAAAAATATGATAGTTGGCAATACTTGAAAAGCAAAGATAAATCCAAAAGTGTCCATATCTACAACCAAACCTTCAAAAAGAAATTTACTTCCTGCTCTTGTGAAATCTAGTACATTTACAAAAAGGTTGCCAATACCCTCAAATATTTTTTGAATAAAAGGAACTTTTAAAACACCAATGGCAATAAAAAGTTGAAAAGCAAGACCTAAACCAACCGTTTTCCAGTCAATAGCTTTTTTATTGGCGCTAAAGAGAAAAGCAATAATTAACAATATAGCCATTCCTAAAATTCCCCTTAAAAAACTATTGATTGAAAAGCCTTGGCTAGCTATAAGTTTATTTTTTTCTGTGTTATTTTTAGAAAGCTCTTTTGTTATTGCTTGTTGATCATCAGACGAGAAATTGTAATTTACATCACCTTCAGATAAAGAAAGTGTTTTGTCACTTATTTCTACAATATTATAATATCTAACTGTGTCTTTTGGTTTTGTGTAATTAAATATTAATAAATTATTTTGATGAATGTAATTACCTGTAGCTAACAAGCTATCTTTACCTTCTATAAAGTAAGAAAAAGAACCATTGTTTAGTTTAAAATAATCTCCGTTATTAATATTTGTTATTTTTTCTCCTTTTCTATTTTGAATAGAAGAAAAACGCCAATCTTTGTCTATATTTTGAGTAAATAATGATATAGAAATACAAAAAAGGATAAATGAAATAATTTTTTTCATACCAATAAGGGAATGTGTTTATGAGCGTTTACTTATTTCGTCTCTAATTCTAGCTGCCAATTCATAATCTTCATTATTTACAGCTCTATTAAGTTGTTCTTCTAACTCTTGTTTAGAAAGTTGAGAATAATCATTTTCTAAAATTATTTCATCATCAGTAATGAGTTCAATATCATTAACATCAGACTCTTGTTGTATGTCAATCTCTTCGTCAGATTTTAAAAATATACCAGCTTTATCTAAAATATTTTTATAAGTATAAATAGGAGCTTGAAAACGAACAGCTAAAGCTATTGCGTCTGAGGTTCGTGTATCAATAGTTTCTTCTACTCCATTTTTTTCACAGATTAAGCTAGAGAAAAATACACCGTCTACTAATTTATGAATAATTACTTGCTTAACTTCTATTTGAAATCTTTCTGCAAATGATTTAAATAAATCGTGTGTTAAAGGTCTAGGAGGTCTAATTTCCTTTTCTAAAGCGATTGCAATAGATTGTGCTTCAAAAGCACCTATAATAATTGGTAATGTTCTTGTGCCTTCCATTTCGCTCAATACAAGAGCATAAGCTCCGCTTTGAGTCTGACTATATGAAATTCCTTTGATTGTTAATCTTACTAAGTTCATGTATCTGTCTTCATACAAAAAAAGCCGCCTTTTATAGACTGCCTTTAAGGTGCCCCAATTTAATAAAAAATATGAGTACGAAAAGTGTTTCTAAATAAAAAATAAAAACCTCGAAAAACTTTCTTTTCGAGGTTGTATGTATTTGTAACTTTATTAAGCTTGTTTAAAGGCTTTTAGTTTCTCAATAAGTTGAGGAACTACTTCAAAAGCATCTCCTACGATTCCATAATCCGCTGCTTTAAAGAAAGGAGCGTCTGGGTCATTGTTAATTACTACTTTTACTTTAGAGGCATTTACACCTGCTAAATGCTGAATAGCACCAGAAATACCAATTGCTATATATAAATTAGAAGCAACGGGTTTACCAGTTTGTCCTACGTGTTCGCTATGAGGTCTCCAACCTAAATCAGAAACAGGTTTAGAACATGCGGTAGCAGCTCCTAAGATATCTGCTAGTTCTTCTACCATTCCCCAGTTTTCAGGGCCTTTTAAACCACGTCCAGCGGAAACAACCACATCAGCGTCTGAAATAGTTACTTTTCCAGTTGCTCTTTCTATAGATATAGAACTAACACCTAAATCTGGTGTAGTAGCATTAAAACTTTCTGTAGTTCCGCTAACTACATTTTCATGAGCTCCGTAAGAATTTTTAGCAACACCAATAACTCTATTAGAACTTGTAATTTCAGTATTATTGAACCCTTTATTAGAGAAAGCTTTACGTTTTACAACAAAAGGACTAGTGCTATTTGGTAGTGCAACTACATTAGAAGCATAGCCAGCCTCTAATGCAACAGCAACTAAAGGAGCAACTGTTAATCCATCAATACTAGAGTCAATAATAACAGTGTTTGCACTTTGGTTTTCTGCTACTTGTTTTATAATTGAAGCATAAGCTTTGGCATTAAAAGAAGGTATGTCATTTTTTACTTCTATTACCTTCTCTGCGCCATACGTGTATAATTCAGAAGCATCTCCTCCATTTATAGTTAAAGCAGTTACAGTAGTACCTAATTGCTCTGCTACTTTTTTTCCATATGAAACAACTTCATAAGCCGTTTTTTTGAACTTTCCTTCCGACGAATCGGCAAAAACTAATACAGACATATTAATATATTTTTAGATTTTTAGTAAAATACATTTCAATAATTACTAAAAAATGATTTTTAAATTTAAATTGCTTTCGCTTCGTTGTGTAATAAGTTAATTAAATCATCTACATTATCTACTAACTTAACATCTCCTTTTGGTGCTGGTTTTTCAAAAGATTGTGTACTTGTAGAATTACTAGCTCCAGTTGGTTCTACTACATTTAAAGGCTTTTTTCTAGCCATCATAATACCACGCATGTTTGGTATACGCAGATCTTTTTCTTCTACAATTCCTTTCTGACCTGCAATAACGATAGGTAAAGAAGAAGCAACTTTTTCTTCTCCTCCATCTATTTCTCTTTCTAAAGTGGCATTTGTACCTTCAATTTCAACTCCAACACATCCATTAACAAAATTATATTCTAGTAAAGAAGCTAACATACCAGGAACCATTTGTCCATTATAATCGGCAGATTCTTTTCCAGCTAACACGATATCATATCCTCCATTTTTTACAACTTCAGCTAATTCTTTAGCAACCAAAAAACCATCAGTAGGTGTTGCATTTACACGAATAGCATCATCTGCTCCAATGGCTAAAGCTTTACGTAATGTAGGTTCTGTTTCTGCACCTCCAACATTTACTACGGTTACAGAAGCACCTTGCTTTTCTTTAAACCACATAGCACGAGTTAAACTAAACTCATCGTAAGGATTTATAACAAATTGAACTCCATTAGTATCAAACTTAGTATCGTTGTCTGTGAAATTAATTTTTGAAGTGGTATCTGGCACGTGGCTGATACAAACTAATATTTTCATATATTTTGTTTTAGAACGCTTAATTTTGTGCTACGAATTTACGTATTTTTTTTGATTTATTATGCATGCATAATAAATTTATTAAAATGAGAAGTTTTTTTAACAGGTTGTTCTTAATAATATAATAAAACACTTTATTTATAGTGTATTGTTAAATAAAAGAAAGATTCTCATTTGTTAGTTTTAGTATTTTGAAATAGACTGTTTAGTTGTTAATAGGATACTAAAAGGAAGTACCATGCTTAAATATGACAAATCAAAAATGGTTCCATAGATATTCTTAGCAACACCTTCTTCAAGTATATTTAAAAGAAAAGTAATAAAGACTAAAAAGAATATTATATAAAGAGAATACTTATAGGTATTGTTAATAGTTAGATTTTTTCTAGAAAGAAATAAAGGAGTTATTAGAGATATTATAATTAGAATTTTTGGAGCATATTTGGTTTGGTGGGTAAATGGATTATGCTCAATAGCTATAGAGATGTTATCTATGGAAAATAGTATAGGGGATATTAATAAGGTTATCCAAAAAAAAGAGAAAAAAATGAACTTTAATTTGTAATGAATCGTAGACTCTATAAAAACAGAAAAAAGTATTAAAAGAAGTGGTATTAAAACAATTCCTCTAGTTAAAATTAAGAGACTAATTAGAAGGGTTGAAAGAATAATTGTATTTGTTTTTTGACTTTTAATTTTTTCTTTCCAAGTGCTTATAAATAAGATAAGTAATAATATATTGCTCATTAAATCACTTTTAACAAAAACTTCCCATAAAAAAGAAGGTGATAAAATGAATAATATTAAGATAGTAAATTTTGTTTTATGTTGTCTATTAGTTTTCAATAGCCATATAAAAAACAACAAAAACACAAATGGTTGAAGTAAGCCTACATCTCCCATAAAATAAAAAGGCAAACCAATGTATGATAAACCAGGTAAATTAGAAGAAGTTTGACCCAAATGATCTAATTGATTGTATGGATAAACTCCTTTGAGCATGTTTTCTATTGTAATATGCATAGCAGACCACCTATCAACATTTAAATTAGAGCTGTCAATTACAATATTTATAAGAATGAAGATTAAAAATAAGAGAATGATAAAAAACAAAAAATAACTGTTAAATTGAGTTATACTGTTTATTTTTTGTTTGTTTTTTTCTAGAAAAAAAAGACAAATTAAGATACAAGATACATAAATGAAAGAAATAACATATTCAGAAATAAAGGATTGTCTACTACCGTATCTCAAGATAAAAATAACATTAACAAATAAAAATATAAGTAAAGGAAAATTAAATATAAATAGAGTTTTGTTTTTTCTTAACACTTTTTAAATCATTTAAAATAATCAAATATAATTTTTTTACAGCTATTTTATTTATTTTTGCAAATCAAATAAACAACTACTTTAATAAAACGTATGAAGACAATTCAATTTAGAGAAGCTATTTGCGAGGCAATGAGTGAAGAAATGCGTCGCGATGAAAGTATCTATTTAATGGGGGAAGAGGTTGCAGAGTATAATGGTGCTTATAAAGCAAGTAAAGGAATGCTTGACGAGTTTGGCGCTAAAAGAGTTATAGATACTCCTATTGCCGAATTAGGTTTTGGAGGTATAGCTGTAGGATCGGCTATGAACGGAAACAGACCTATTGTAGAATATATGACTTTCAATTTCTCTTTAGTGGGTATTGATCAGATCATTAATAATGCTGCCAAAATACGTCAAATGAGTGGAGGTCAATTTAATTGCCCTATCGTTTTTAGAGGGCCAACAGCATCTGCAGGTCAATTAGCAGCTACGCATTCACAAGCATTTGAAAGCTGGTTTGCCAACTGCCCAGGATTAAAAGTAATAGTACCATCAAATCCTTATGACGCTAAAGGTTTATTAAAAGCTGCTATTAGAGATGATGACCCAGTAATTTTTATGGAGTCAGAACAGATGTATGGAGATAAAATGGAAATACCAGAAGGAGAATATATAATTCCTATTGGTGTAGCAGAAATTAAAAGAGAAGGTTCAGATGTTACTTTAGTATCTTTTGGTAAAATTATAAAAGAAGCATACAAAGCAGCAGAAAGTTTAGCAAAAGAAGGTATATCTGTAGAGGTTATTGACTTACGTACAGTTCGTCCTATGGATCATAATGCGATATTAAAATCTGTAAAGAAAACAAACAGGTTAGTAATTTTAGAAGAAGCTTGGCCTTTTGGAAGTGTTTCTTCAGAAATAACTTTTAGAGTGCAAGAGGAAGCTTTTGATTATTTAGATGCACCTATTAAAAGAATAACAACAGCAGATACACCAGCTCCATATTCTCCAGTATTATTAGAGAAGTGGTTACCAAATTCAAACGATGTTATTAAGGCAGTTAAAGAAGTAATGTACCTTAAATAAGAAAGTTATAAAATTAAGATTTTTTAAAATCCTTTTGGCATGTTTTTTGTCAAAAGGATTTTGATGTAAATATAGATATGAAAGTTAAAGTTTTTATAATATTAATTTTTCTGAGTTTGGTTGTAAAAGCTCAATTAATAATTAAAGGAAAAGTTGTTGATGAGTTTGATAACCCAATGCCAGATGTATCGGTATTTATTAAAGGAACTACCCAAGGAACTAATACAGATTTTGATGGACGATTTGCTTTTAAAGCCAAGAAGAAAAGAGGTGTTTTAGAAATTTCTTTTGTTGGTTTTCAAACACAAACATTAAAAGTTTCTCCAAAAACAAAATTTTTAAATATAGTTTTAAAAGAGGGAGCTAATATTTTAGAAGAAGTAATTGTAGTTACAAAACCTAAAAAGAGATTAAAGAAAAAAGAAAACCCTGCATACAAAATTCTAAAAGAAATATGGAAACGTAAAAGAAAGAATGGAGTTGATCTGGTTAATAATTATCAATTTAAAAAACATACTCAAATAGAGATTGGGTTAAATAATTTAGATTCTGCATTTATAAAAAAAATTTTTAAGAAAGAATACAAAGAAATAATTAAAGAAGTAAAATATGATAGTGATGGAATTAACTATTATATACCGATTTTTCTTAGTGAACAAATTGCAAAAGTTTATGGAAGTAATAAAACAAAAGATGTTAGAGAAGATGTTGAAGCCGAAAAGCAAGAAGGTTTAGGGGCGCAAGGTTTTGTTTTTGATAGGATGTCTAACACATTTCAAAATGTAGATGTATTTAGAAATAATATTACGCTGTTGAGAAAGTCTTTTGTAAGTCCTTTGTCTACAGATGGTTTTGCTACTTATGATTATGTTTTGTATGATAGTGTTGTAAATAATAAAGAGAAATTATATAATATATT
Source organism: uncultured Tenacibaculum sp. (assembly GCA_947498055.1). Classification (GTDB taxonomy): domain Bacteria; phylum Bacteroidota; class Bacteroidia; order Flavobacteriales; family Flavobacteriaceae; genus Polaribacter. The sequence continues at coordinate 36,432 of CANMJA010000023.1, read as the reverse complement.
TTTCTTTCCTATCAGAGATCAAGATTTAGCTTTTAAAGGAAATTTCTGGGTAGCAGATAAAGCATTTACCATTAAAAAATTGAGAATGCAAGTGGTAAAAGGTGCTAATTTAAATTTTGTTAGAGGGTTAACTTTTGAAAAAGAATTTGAAGTAAGAAACGATAGTATTTATATTCCTACAAAAAATGCCTACGAAGGAGATTTTACTTTCTTAGATAAAAATGAAGCAAATAAAGGACTAACGATAAAAAAAACGATAGGATATAGTGATTATGTCTTGGATAAATCTTTACCAGATGAGTTTTACCTGAGGTCTAACCAAAAAATAAGGCCAGATCAATATTTTAGATCCGATAATTATTGGAAAAAACAAAATACAGTAGAAAGTAAGGAAACCTATAAACTTATTAAAAGTGTAAAAGGTAAAAAAGAGATAAAAAAATTAACAGGATTAATTAACACTATTTCTAGTGGTTTTATAAATATACCAAAATTAAATGTACAATTAGGTCCTTTTTGGACAGCCTTTGCTAATAACGAAGTAGAAGGTTTTAGAACTAGATTGGGCTTTAGAACTTTTAAAACAAAAGATGATCGATTTAGATTATCTGGACATCTTGCATATGGTTTTAGAGATAAGATTTTAAAATATGGAGCAGAAGCACGGTATTTATTATCTTATCAACCTAGAATTTCTACAAGTGTTGCTTACCAAAAAGATGTTGAACAGTTAGGTAGTACTTTGCTTAATACGACACAATTACTAGGTAGTACTTTTGGTTCTACTGCGTTGTTCTCTAGAGGTAACAATTTTTTCTTATCTAATGTTGAAAAATATGCTACTAATTTTGATTATGCAGTACATAACAATTTTCATATTGGATTTAATTTTTCACATTCTAGAATAAGTTCAGCTAGTCCAGAAAATTTTTCTATAAGATATTTAGATAATTTAGGAAGAGTACAATCTAACGTTACAGATGTAGCTTCTGATGTTTATTTAACCTTTACACCAGGTAGATTTGTATATGGTTTGGGGGTAGAACAAAGGTATGGAAGAAATGTTTTTCCTTCTATTGTTATAAATTATCGTCATGGTTACAAAGGTATTTTAAATGGTACACACGAATATGATAAAATACAAATAAAATACAACCAACCTATATTATTAGGTAAATTTGGACTTTTAGATGCTACTGTAGAAGGAGGAAAGATTTTTGGAAGAGTTCCAATTTCACTCTTAAGTGCAGTTCCTGCTAACCAATCTTTCTCGTTAGTACCAAATACATTTTCACTGTTGAATTTTTATGATTTTGTTACAGATGAATATGTTTCTACTCATTTTGAACATCATTTTAATGGCTTTATTTTGAATAGAATTCCACTTCTGAAAAAATTAAAATTAAGAAGTTTAGTTACTTTTAGAGCTGCTTATGGTAAGGTTTCTGAACAAAATAGAAGAGTTAATAACGTGCCAAATATTGCTGGTATAGCAGAAAATATAAATTACAGTTCACCAGTAAAACCTTACTATGAATACGGATTTGGTGTAGAGAATATAGGTTATGGGAATTTGCGATTTTTAAGAATCGATGCAATATGGAGAAGCAATTATACACCACCGTCTAACAGTATTGCAGTACCTACACCTAAATTTGCCATTAGAATAGGAATTAAACCAGATTTATAATCATTATTTAACTTAAAAATAACCTTAAATTCTTGTGGTTGAACTGCAAATTATGTGTAGTTTTGTAATCCGAATTTTTGAAACGAAGAAAACAAATATGACAGCAAAAGAGAAACAAACTGTTGATGTATTAATAGAAATACCAAAAGGAAGTAGAAATAAATACGAATACGATTTTGATTTAGGGAAAATCCGTTTTGATAGAATGTTATTTTCATCAATGATGTATCCTGGAGATTATGGTTTTATTCCAGAAACATTAGCTTTAGATGGAGATCCATTAGATGTTTTAGTGTTAGGAGCAGAACCAACCTTTCCTATGTGTGTTATGGAGGTAAAACCTATTGGAGTTTTTCACATGGCTGACGAGAAAGGACCAGATGAAAAAATTGTTTGTGTACCTGTTTCTGACCCTATTTGGAATAAATATAATGACTTGTCAGATTTAAATCCGCACCGTCAGAAAGAAATCACACACTTTTTTCAAGTATATAAAGATTTAGAGAAAAAAAAGGTAGATATTGGAGATTGGGGAGATGCAGATGAGGCTTATGAAATATTAGATAAGTGTATTGAGCGTTATGAAAATAGTGAGCATAAAGAACGAGGAGATTTTAAAATATAATTAAGATTTTTTTTCAAAAAAGTAACAAGCCATTCCGTTTATTCTGAATGGCTTTTTTTGTTTAGTTGTTGATTTTGTTATATTTATAAAAACAAATTAACAAATCAATTAACTAAATATGGAATCAAATATAGTATATGCGCCAATAATTTTGGCAGTATTAGGATTAATTTTTATGATGCTAAAGATGTCTTGGGTAAAAAAACAAGATCCTGGAGGAGAAAAAATGCAATCCATATCAAAAAGTATTAAAGAAGGTGCTCTAGCTTTTTTAGCAGCCGAGTATAGATTACTACTAATTTTTGTGCTAATAGCTTCTATAGCACTCTTCATAATTTCAACATTAATAGAAACCACAAGTTGGATGATTGTTCCAGCGTTTATAATTGGAGCCGTTTTTTCGGCTTTAGCTGGTAATATAGGAATGCGAATAGCAACCGATGCAAATGCCAGAACAGCAGAAGCAGCAAAAACTAGTTTACCACAAGCGTTAAAAGTGTCTTTTGGTGGAGGAATAGTAATGGGCTTAGGTGTTGCAGGATTAGCGGTATTGGGATTGAGTTTATTCTTTATTTTCTTTACGAGTCAATTTATGGGAACTGAAGGTTCTTTTTATAATAATATGACAGTTGTTTTAGAAGCCCTAGCTGGATTTTCTTTAGGAGCGGAGTCTATAGCATTATTTGCTCGTGTTGGAGGAGGTATTTATACAAAAGCAGCAGATGTTGGAGCAGATTTAGTTGGTAAGGTAGAAGCAGGAATTCCAGAAGATGATCCACGTAATCCAGCTACAATTGCAGATAATGTAGGAGACAATGTTGGAGATGTTGCAGGAATGGGAGCAGATTTGTTTGGCTCTTATGTAGCTACAGTACTTGCAGCAATGGTTTTAGGGAATTATGTAATAAGAGATATGTCTTCTACCACGCAATTTACAGATGCATTTAATGGAATGGGACCTATTTTATTACCGCTAGTTATTGCTGGAGTAGGAATTGTAGCTTCAATTATAGGAACTTTTTTAGTAAAAGTTAAAGATAATAGCGCAAAAGAAGCGCAAGTACAAAAGGCATTAGATACTGGAAATTGGGCTTCTATGATTATCACTTTAATTGCAAGTTGGTTTTTAATTCAATGGATGTTACCAGAGACATTAAAAATGGAATTTTTTGGAGAAGGGGTGAAAAATATACCTTCTCGGCATGTGTTTTATACTTGTATGATTGGTTTAGCTGTTGGAGCATTAATTTCTATGGTAACAGCTTACTATACAAGTTTAGGAAAAAAACCAGTTTTAAACATTGTACAAAACAGTGCTACAGGAGCAGGAACTAATATTATAGCGGGTTTAGCAGTAGGAATGAAGTCTACTTTTTTGTCGGTTATTTTATTTGCAGCTGCCATTTATGGGTCTTATGCATTGGCAGGCTTTTACGGAGTTGCTTTAGCTGCTTCTGCAATGATGGCAACAACTGCCATGCAATTAGCTATTGATGGTTTTGGGCCTATTGCAGATAATGCAGGAGGAGTTGCCGAAATGAGTGAGTTAGAGGACCATGTTCGCGAACGTACAGATATTTTAGATTCTGTAGGTAACACAACAGCAGCAGTAGGAAAAGGATTTGCAATTGCATCTGCAGCTTTAACAGCTTTAGCTTTGTTTGCTGCATATGTAACTTTCACTGGTATCGATGGGATTAATATTTTTAAAGCAGATGTTTTAGCAATGTTATTTGTAGGTGGAATGATTCCTGTTATTTTTTCTGCTTTAGCAATGGAGTCTGTAGGAAAAGCTGCCATGGAAATGGTACATGAAGTACGTCGTCAGTTTAGAGAAATTCCTGGAATTATGGAAGGAACGGGCACTCCAGAATATGCAAAATGCGTAGATATTTCTACAAAGGCAGCATTGAGAGAAATGATTTTACCAGGATTAATAACAATTATAACACCTATTTTAATCGGAGTTATTTTTAAGGCCGAAGCTTTAGGTGGTTATATGGCTGGTGTATGTGTTTCTGGTGTAATGTGGGCTATTTTTCAAAATAATGCAGGTGGAGCTTGGGATAATGCAAAAAAATCTTTTGAAGCAGGTGTAGAAATTAATGGAGAAATGACCTATAAAGGCTCTGATGCGCATAAAGCTGCCGTTACTGGAGATACTGTAGGAGATCCTTTTAAAGATACTTCAGGCCCTTCCATGAATATTTTAATTAAATTAACTTGTTTGGTTGGCTTAGTAATTGCTCCAATTTTAGGAGGACATTCTTCAGGTGAGCAGGCTTCAACGGAAATAAAAAAAGAAATTAAAGAAGAATTGTTTAAAAAGGATAAAACAGCTTTAGTCTTAGATTTTAAAAAGAAATAAGTTAGTAGAGATAAAATAATAAAAAACCTTGTATTTTATATAATTTGCAAGGTTTTTAATCGTTTAGTATGTTTCTTAAGAATACTAAGAATTTAATATATTATTATATATACTCATTAAAAAATAATAGAGAAAACCTAGAATAGTAAAAATAAGATATGAAAAAAATAATTTTAGTATTAATATTTATACTGCAATATGCTATTTGTAATAGTATGAATTTTAAAAAAGAAGGAGTAGGTACAAAAAATTCTAGATTTTATCATAATCAGTCAGATTCAATAATCATAGTAACAGCAAAAAGCGGATTGAGTGTTCGTAATGCTCCAAGTTTAAATGCTCGTAGAATAGGTAAACTTCCTTATTTAACATCTGTAGAAGTTTTACAAAAAACGAATAAAATGCTAGAAATAGAAGATGAAGGTAAGACAGTTTCTGGGTATTGGGTAGCAATAAAATATAAAAATAAAAGAGCGTACGTTTTTGACGCTTTTATTTCAGAAAAGGAAAAATACTTTTCTAAAATAAAAGCACAACAATTTATAGTTTCTAAAGTAACAAAGGCAACCACATTTTTAAAAACAATAACATCAAAAAAAGCAATAGAATTTAAAACTGGAAAACAAATTTATTTTATACCTAAAGAAACTAAAGAGGTTAATTTGATACCAACAACTAACAACAGTTTCATACAAACAGTAGAAGATGCATATGATATGCATCGCCCTTTAATATTATCTCCAGATATTATATGGCTTACAATTAGCCAGGGTTTTTCAATACATTTAAATAAAAATTTCAAAAAGTTAGCACCTAAAGTATTTAAAAAGAAGAAACCAAAAGAGATTAAATTTAGAGTAGATGGTTTAGAGGATGGTCCTGAGAAATGGGCACAATTAATTACTTTGTTGTCAAATGAAACTAGAAAGTTTACAAATAAAGACATATATAAAACATTAGTACCTAAATTCTCTACAACAACTCCTATTATAACATCATCTTATGAAATAACATTATTAGAAAGTTTTAAACAAGCTTTTCAATATATTACAGAAACAGGTTGTGGTATTCCTTATATAACTCTTAAAGGGAATGTTTTAGATTGGGAATATTTGTATAAAAATGTACAAGGGTTAAAAGGATACGGTTTAGATGATTGGATAGAGGAACTTTTACCAGTTTTAAATCAATTTATAGAGAGTTCAAAAGGAAATGTAGATAAGGTGTTTTGGAATAATATTTATAAGAATGCTAGTGAGTACAATGCGTTTTATATTTCAGGTTGGATAGTTAAATTTTTCCCTTATTTAAAAGTAAGAGGAGAAGAAACAGGAGTGTATAGTGAAAAATTTCAAGGAGATCAAGTAAAAGAAGAATACATGCTTAATCCATATTTTAAAGAGTCAGATTATTTATTATCTACTTTATCTACAGATGACTTTCCATCAGGAATAGCTCAAATAGATATAACTTGGAATGATTTATTAGAGGATAAAAAAACACCAATAGAAGTTTATGCTGGGTTTATGGGAACAAAACAATATAAAGATAAGTCATTAGAACCTTATATTAGTTATGCGATATGTAAAAAGAACGCTCCAAAAATAGAAAACAATTATCCTAAAGCGAATGCGAATAGTTCAATACATAAAGAGTATAGATATTGGAGTCCAACAGAAATGGAAGCTGGGAATTTATATAAAAAGGCTATTTATGATTTGAAAAAACATAAAACCTATGCAAGCAGTTTGTCTTTTCTAAAATCATACTTATCAGAAATAGAGTACTTAAAGGGAAGTAAAGTGTCATTCACAGTCTTAACAAATGGTAAAATAACGAACGTTCTCGTTAATAATAAATCAAGTAATAAATATACAATTAAAGTAAAGGAAAAACTAAAGGGTTTACCTCAAAAGTGGTTTCCTGCAATAGCAGAAGTAGGAAAAGCACTTGATTATGATTTTGAATCAGAATTAGAAGCAAAGAAACATATTCGGGTAAATAGTAAGGTGGTTATTCAGCTTTAGATATTTATAATAGTCGAATTTTTTACCTCACCAATCATAAAAGAGCTTTGCGTACTTCCTATGTGTTTTATAGTGGTAAGTTTAGTAACCATAAACTCTCTGTATTCTGGCATATCTTGCACATAAATTTTCAGCAGGTAATCGTAATCGCCACTAATATGAAAACATTCAGAAACTTCCTCTAATTTTAAAATTTCTTTTTCGAAAAGAGATAGAAACTCTCTAGAATGTTGTATTAATTTAACCTGACAAAAAACTAAGAAAGCTCTATTCGTTTTTTTAGGATCAACAATAGCAACATACTTAGAAATTATTTTTTCTTTTTCTAGTTTTTTAATCCGTTCATATACAGCAGTAACAGATAGGTTTAGTTGTAAAGAAAGTTGTTTCGTGGTCTGTTTACTATTCTTTTGTAAAAGATGTATAAGTTTCTTGTCAATTTTATCAAATTCCATTTAGAAAATAATTCTATTAATATTTAAGAGATAAATGTTATTCAGATTTTTAATCTATAAAAATAATTAAAAATAGTTTTTAATTCTTTATTTTTTGTTTTTTATTGATTTTTGTGTTGAAATTTTGGTCATTTGTTAGATAACAAACCAGACGATTATGAAAAAATTTAAACCAGCAAATAAAATACAAGATTTACAATACTTTGGAGAATTTGGAGGAGTAAATCCATCCATATCAGATTCATCTACATATACTTTTTTATCAGCAAAAACTATGTTTGATACTTTTGAAGGAAATGCAGATGGATGTTATTTATATTCAAGACATACATCTCCTTCAAATTTATATTTGGGAGAAGCTTTAGCAGAAATGGAAGGAACAGAAACAGCTAATGTAACAGGTTCTGGAATGGGAGCAATTACTCCTGTATTATTACAATTATGTAAATCGGGAGACCATATAATTTCTAGTAGAACTATTTATGGTGGTACGTATGCTTTCTTAAAAAATTTCACTCCAAAATTGAAGATAGAAACCTCTTTTGTAGATATAACAAAATTAGATGTTGTAGAGGCATCTATAACAGAGAACACAAAAATATTGTATTGCGAAAGTGTTAGCAATCCGTTGTTAGAAGTGGCAGATATAAAAGCATTAGCCGCTTTAGCAAAAAAGTATGATTTAAAATTAGTCGTAGATAATACATTTTCACCCTTATCTATTACTCCAGGTCAATTAGGGGCAGATATTGTAATTCATAGTTTAACAAAATTCATTAACGGATCTTCAGATACAGTTGGAGGAGTAGTTTGTGGAACCCAACAATTTATAGATGATTTACGTAATGTAAATGATGGGGCGTGTATGTTACTAGGATCTACAATGGATAGTTTACGAGCTTCTTCTATTTTGAAAAATATGAGAACATTACATATTAGAATGAAACAGCATAGTAAGAATGCAATTTTCTTAGCAAGTAAATTTGAAGCAGACGGATTGAAAACTGTATATCCAGGTTTAAAGTCGCATCCATCTCATGAATTATTTACCTCTATGATGAACGAAGAATATGGCTACGGAGGAATGTTAACTATAGATGTAGGTTCATTAGACAAAGCAAACGAATTGATGGAGTTAATACAAAATAGAAACTTAGGATATTTAGCAGTAAGTCTAGGGTTTTATAAAACATTATTTTCTGCTCCAGGTACTTCAACATCTTCAGAAATTAGTGAAGAAGAACAAAAAGAAATGGGATTAACAGATGGTTTAATTCGTTTTTCTATAGGTTTAGATAATGATATTGAACGTACGTACAATATTATGAAAAAATGTATAATAGAAGTAGGTGTTCTTAAAGAAGTATTAGTTTAGTGGTAACGTGCGTTGGATTTTTATTAATAATAGAACACAGCTTAATAGATTCATTAAAAAAATAAAACTCTAAGACCTTACAGATTTTCAAAAACTGTAAGGTTTTTTATAAAATTCAATTTTTAATAGAGAAGAAAATGAGAAAACATCTAGTTTCTACCTATAAATTACCAAATTTATTTTCCTTTTAATCGCTTCCACATAGTATTCCATATATCTGAAATAGAACTATCTTTAAAACGTTCGGTGTCATTTTTATAATCCCATCTGTTTTCATTTTTATATAAAAGAAAACCAAAAACGGAAGCATTCGGGTTATTTTCTTTAAGTAAAGGGTATCGTAAATCATTGTATCTGATTTCTCCATTTTCTAAAGAAACTAAATTGTAATAACCATTACTAAACCAAGATAATTTTTGTAAATCGAAATGATTCATATTTGCTAAATCATGGTTTTTTGGGATGCTAATTATATCATTAGCTGTAGCGCTTTTATCCAATAAAGAGTAAAAAGCTACTTTATAATCGGTATCAGTTTCAGCAACACCATACCATAAAATATTGTTTAAAATAGAAGGCTGTACCGTAAATCGATTGTATTTAATGTTCGCTTTTTTAAATGATTTTTTAAATACAGAGTCAATGTATAGTTTGTTGCCAATAGTAAATATCATATATGCAGAGCTAATGTAAATACCTGCTTTCAACCAATTCTTTCTCTTAAAATTAGTCCTCTTATAAAACATTAAGATGATTAAACAAATTAAAAAAGGAAGTGTGTAAAAAGGATCGGCAACAGAAATATTATTAAAAGCTACCCGATAATTAGAAAAAGGTAAAAATAACTGCGTTCCATAAGGAGTAAAACAATCTAAAACAGGGTGTGTAAAAATGGATAAGAAAAATAACCAAATCCAATCTTTAAGTTCTGTAGTAGCTGTTCTTTTTTTAGTATCATATAGCCAAAAAGTAAGATAGCCAAAAGCAAATGCACCTATTATAGAGAATAAAATAGAGTGCATAAAACCTCTATGAAAAATTAATTGATCTATAGAATTGTCATAAAAAAATTTCCCTAAAAAAACATCTAAATCAGGTATAGTACCTCCAATAGCACCAAATAATAAAGCTTTATTACCAATTTTTTTTCCAAGAGCTATTTCTCCGCAAGCAGCACCTAAAACTATCTGTGTTAATGAATCCATATTTTACAAAATTAGAGAATGTTTTGTTAGAACTCTTCATAAAGGAATAAAAGAATTAGATGTTTGTGTTTCTTTAAAAAATTCCGTGTCTTTTACCTATTAAATTAAAATTTTCGTCATATTTTAAAATTAAACTAGCATTCGATTCTAAATCAACAAATCCTAATTTTGTTATTCCGTTTTCTATAATGTATTTGTATAAAACTACTCCTTTATGCTGGCGTTCACTAGAAGAATTAATATTAAATTCAAAATTAACCTTAAGAAAATTTATTTTTTGGTAAAATCTATTTTTTGTAGAAAAGTTAACGTGTTCCATATTCTGAATATTATTATACACGTAAAATGTTTTAGTTCTCCTTTTTGCAATATGATAATATTCTTGGAAATCATTTGATAAGATTGCTTTTTCTATAATTTCTTTATTTAAAATATTTTGATTTTTGCAACAGGTAAAAAGTGAAATAGTTATTAATAAAATGAATATTATTTTTTGCATAAGTTTGATAAATTTATATTTTAATACATATAGAGTATTTCTTTTCTTCATGATGTTTTCATTTGTTTATTTCTTTACAAAATCGTAACATTACACACCGAAAATCACTACAAATGCAAGAAAGCAATAATAATTCTGAAATTAAGATTCAAGACCAAAAAATACAGCAAAATAAAGAACTGAATTTGTGGGAAGCTCTTATACCAGTATTTGTATTAGTAGGATTATTAGCATATAATATTTTTGCAAAAGAAGGAGCTTGGTTAGGGGATTATTCAAATCAGTATATATTATTAATAGGCGGGTTAATTGCTGCCTTAATTGGTTTTTATAATAAAACTACAGTAAGGAGAATGATTGCTGAAGTATGGGAGAATTGGAAGAGTGTATTTGTTCCTATTGGAATTTTATTTTTAGTTGGAGCTTTGGCAGGAACATGGTTGATAAGTGGAATTATTCCTGCAATGGTATATTATGGATTGCAAGTTCTAAATCCAACTATTTTTTTACCAGCTTCCGTAATTATAGCAGCAATTATATCGATAGCAACAGGTAGTTCTTGGACAACTTCAGCAACAGTTGGTATAGCCTTAGTAGGTATAGGAAGTGCCTTGGGGATTCCTGCAGGAATGATTGCTGGAGCAGTAATTTCAGGAGCATATTTTGGTGATAAAATGTCTCCAATGTCAGATACAACCAATTTAGCACCAGCTATGGCAGGAACAGATTTGTTCACACATATAAAATACATGGCGTATACTACGGTACCAACCATTTTGGTGACCTTAATTGTTTTTGGAATTTTAAGTAGTACTCTAGATACTTCAGGAACAACGAATACTTCATTTATTTTAGAGACCATAAACGAGTATTTTAACATAACACCTTTACTTTTTATAGTGCCATTATTTGTCGTTGGTTTAATTGTGTTTAAAATAAAACCCTTGGTAGCATTAGGTTCTGGAGTAGTGTTAGCTGGTATTTTTGCATTAATTTTTCAACCTAAAGTAGTGAAGTCTTTACATAAAAATGACTTAACAGCTGTAGCTAATGCAGTTTTAACAGATACTTCTATTTCCATTGATGATTCTACGTATTTAGCAAGTCTTTCTAATAATGATGTAGAAAAACTTAAAAAAGATGGTCAGCTTAAAGCACTATTTTCAGACGACGATTTAGAAGGAGTACATACCAAAGGAACTTTGAAGAAGTTTTTTGAAAATGAAAATTTAAACGAAGAAGTATTAGACACGAAAGTTTCTAATATAGAAAAATTGATTACTGTAAAGCGACTTAAAAAACTTTTTAGTGCAGGAGGAATGAATGGAATGTTATGGACAATCTATTTGATAATTTGTGCGATGGTTTTCGGTGGTATTATGGATGCTATTGGAGCTCTGGCAAAAATAACGAATGTGCTTTTAAGTATGGCGAAATCAGTATTTGGTCTCTTTTTTAGTACAGTTGCAAGTTGTTTAGGTTTAAATATAGTAGCATCCGATCAATATCTAGCACTTGTTATTCCAGGGAAAATGTTTAAAAAAGCATACGAAGATAGAGGTTTAGCCCCAGAAAATTTGAGTAGAGCCTTAGAAGATAGTGGAACAGTAACTTCTGTATTAATTCCATGGAATACTTGTGGAGCTTATCAATCTGGTGTTTTAGGTGTTGGAGTTGGAGAGTATTTTATGTTTGCAATATTCAACTGGTTAAGTCCGATAATGACATTAATTTTTGCAGCATTTGGTATTAAAATTAGACAGATTATTAAAAAATAAATTATAATAAAAAAAATATGGATTTAAGAGAACGTCTTCAATATTGTAAAAAATGTGAAAAAAGAGAATTTGATAGAAACGTAGGAATTGTTTGTTCGTTAACAAAAGAAAAGCCTAGTTTTCAGAATACATGCGACGATTATGTGATGGATAAAGAAGCTGCTAAAAAAGTATTAGATTCTGTAATGAATAATTCACAAACATCATCAAGTTATAACTATACAACAACAGAAACAGAAGAGGAGAGTAACCCTATATGGGTTATTATTGGAATTATAATATTTATTATAAAGCTAGTTTTAATTTTTGGAAATTAATAAATATTATTAGTAGTCAATTTTTTTTAGTGAAATACTGTTAAATAAACCAATTCCAAACAACACCAAAACGAATTGATAATTCGCGATAAGGATAATTTGGAGCAGAAAAATAGTTTCTATCTGGTAAAAATGAGGAGCTAACATTTTCAACTTTAAAAAATAATCGAGTTCTTTTTACTCTAGCATTAAAAAATAAATCTAGAGAAGGATATCCTATTTCGGTGTTATTTTGTATGGTGAATTCTCCTAATAAAGGATTATATGCGTTTGCTTTGTATTTGGTAAAGAAATTAAAAGTTCCACCTATTTGAACTAAAATAGGGTCACCTTTAAACCAGTTGTCTGTATAGTATAAAGTATTTCTGGTAACAAATTCTGGTACTCTAAATACGTTACTGCCGCTAGATACATTTTGATACATTACTGTATTATCTAAAGCAAAATGTTTTAAAAATTTAAACTCTTTGTTTACTTTGATTTTAAGGTAGGTGATAGATTCGTTAAATTGTTTGGGAGTATTGTCTGTGTCAAAATATACATAATCTTCAATATTCGTAAAATCTAAACTAGCATTTCCCCATATAGATGTAAAAGAAAAACCAAGGTTTCTAGTATCTATATTTATAAAATCATTTTCCCAATTATATTCATTATAAGTACTTTGAAATAATTGTTGATTGAAATTGGGGGCTTTAGAAGTAAGTAATAAACTTCCTTTTACAGAAAAAATACTATCTTTTTTATAAGAAGCATCACCGCTAAAATAATTCCCTGCTAAATGGCCACTACCAGGAGTTATAGTCGCACTTGCATTTACTTTAAAATTACCTACTCTACCATTCCAATCTCCACCTAAAGAAAAAGCTTTCCCTTTTAATCGTTTTTTATTTATAAGTACATTTCCATTGTAAATAGTATCGTACCCATAATTTACGGTAGTGTAATTTGCTTTTGCCTTAAATTTACCTAAAATGTATTTTGAATTAAATTCTAAATATGCTTGATTATTAGTAATACTATGTTCTACATTTTCGTTAATACTACCAGAAGTTTTACTAGCGTCATTAAAAAAATCGGTTGTTATAGTTCTTTGATTGAAATTATACTCTTTTTTTTCATAATGAAAAACATGACCAATTTTTAAATTACTGAAATTATTTACATTGGTAGTATCTTTAACAGTAAAAAGCTTGTAATTATGATCTACATATAAACGAGTTCCTTCTAAAACATTTTCAGCATCATTTAAATTTACATCTAGTCTCCCTCTATCTTTAAAATTAGGATCGTCAGTCAAAAAATTTGAAAGAGCCTGTGTATTAAGTCCTCCATTCTGTTGATTTGTGAAATCTTGAGTAGCAATGTGTGTTCTAATACTGTATTGATCTTTCGGAGTACTATAAGTCATTGTTGCTCTAAAATTACCGGTACTAGATAAAGAACGACGATATTGTCCTAATGATCTTAAACCTCTATAAGCAACACTTAAGTTTAATCTTTTTGAAAAATTTAATGTAAATAAAGCGTCGAGTACCTGTCCTTGTTCGTTACCAGTTCTTGCCATTATTTGAGTAGTAGGCGTAGCAACTTGGTAATATTTAATGTCTTTAATAGTTAAATAATTAAATTGTTTGGCTCTAAAACCAATATCAGGAAACAGACTAATATCTCTAAAATTATAAGCAAGGTTATTAAAAGTTTGTCCTTGATTATGAAAGGCTAATAATTCAAAATTATCTTTTCTTCTAAAATTAAATTTATATTCTTTTTTAATAGTTAATGTAGTATCTACATACGTAGTATCATTTTTAAAACTAATAATTTTATAATCGGTATACTTCGTTTTTCCACTAAGTTTTACACTTATCTCATTATTAGACAAAGAATCAATTCTTGAAGTACGCCCAAAACCTCCAAAACCACCATCTACCGATCTAATTTGAGAATTTATACCAATTGAAATACAGAAAAAAATAAAAACAAAAATATATTTCATGAAAGCAAATGTAAAATAATTAAACTAAAATAAATGTGAATTATATCTTTGAAAACTGTTAATTTGTTATATGTTACAATTAAATTATAGTGGTTTTGCTTTGGAAGCAGGAACAGATGAGGCCGGAAGAGGATGTTTGTGTGGGCCAGTAGTTGCAGCAGCAGTAATTTTACCCGCTAATTTCACACACGAATTGTTAAATGATTCTAAACAGTTATCGGAGAAAAAACGACAATTACTACGACCTTATATTGAGGAAAATGCAATTGCCTACGGAATTGCTTTTATTTCTAACGAAGAAGTAGATGAATTAAATGTTTTACAAGCTTCTATTACAGGAATGCATCGTTCTTTAGATAGGTTGAAAACAGCACCAGAGTATGTTATAGTAGATGGGAACAAGTTTAGATCCTATAAAAATATACCTTCAGAAACCATTGTAAAAGGAGACGCAAAATATATGAGTATTGCAGCAGCTTCTGTTTTAGCAAAAACATATAGAGATGAATTTATGGAAAAAATTCATGAAGAATTTCCAGCATATAATTGGAAAAAAAACAAAGGATATCCAACTAAAGAACATAGAAGAGCCATCAAAGAATTCGGAATTACAAAATACCACAGAAAATCTTTTCGATTGTTACCAGAGCAATTAACTATCGATTTTAAAAAATAATTTTCATGTTGATTGAACGAAGTCAAAATCAGAAGAAAATTGTAATGTTCTGTTTTTAGGTTAAAAATTCCGCATAGTAATGTTAACAAGGAGTTTTAAACCTAGGAGTAATCATAAGGAGTTAATGTGTTGCTTTTGAGATACTTATTGGTATAAAAAGAATGTCAGTTCGAGTTGAATTTTCGAAGAGAAACGAAGAAAATTTGTATCGAGAACTTTGTTTTCGTTTTGTTATCATCTCTTCTCGATACAATTTTCTGTCGAAAATCACTCGAAGTGACAATGCAAAAATTGTAAATGTCATAAAATAAACACATTAACTCTAAAATAAAACTTCCGACTCCCCTCGGGTTTAAACCTCTTGATTGTATTGTACGGAATAAATATTTGTAAATATGTTACTTCGATTTTGCACCTACAAAATGATCTGACTTTAATTTAAACAACACATTAAATGTAGTTAAACTACCATAAATACGAGTAATATATTGTTGTAAATCAATTTTATCTTGATCGTCTAATGTTTTACTAGCATTTATTTTTTGTTCCATTACTCTAATTCGATCTCGTACCATTACTATTTTATGAAAGAAAGTATCTATCGGAATTTCTTTAGAAGTTAAATTAGTGTCTGCAGGTTCAATAATTAGTTTTCCGCCTTTAAATTTATCCGCTATTGGAACGATTTCAGAAATATCACTCCATTTTTTTAAAATACTTCGTAAAGATTTTTCCACTTCATATAAACTAACCGTGTCTACTTCATCCTCAACTGCTTCTATAATCTCTATTTCTTCATCAAGAGGAATGGTTTCTAATCCGTTTTCCTGAAAAGTAACCCAATAATGTTTGTTATCTACATTTGTAACAACCCCAAAACCGAATTCAGAATGGTTAATTCTAGATCCTATACCTAATAATTTCATATTTCCACTATTTTTAACGACACTAAAATACGTATTTTTGTAATCTAATTTTTTAAAATTATGATTAAAAGAACTCGTGTAGAATTAAGTAAATGTATTATTCATAAAGTAGCTAATAAGTATAACAGTGGTAGTAATGCCTTATCAGAAAACCTTGTTCGTTTCGATGAGGAGAGTTATGAACTCTTAGTGCCATTTTTACTAAAACCATTTTCTTCTGTAACACAGAGTTATCGATTTAGTCATCATGCAGATGTAAGATTAAATGAAATTAACAAGTATACTGCAGATATTTTTGAAGATGAAAATACGTTTTTAGAGCACTCTAAAAATATTGTAAATCATTTATACGAACAATCTAACTCAGCAAATATTAAAACAGGGGATGTTTTAGTGGTGTTGTTTGAAGGAATCGAATATAAAGATGTATTAACAGAAGCAGTAGGTGTTTTTAAAATTGAAAATAAAGTAGATTTTTTTCAGACCTATTTAGATGAAGATAGTTTCGATGTAGTTGTTCAAAAGGGAATTTCTACAAAGAAACTAGATAAAGGATGTTTAATATTAAATTCTTCAGATACTGAAGGAACGGTTGTTTTATCAGTAGATAATAATAATTACGATGCGCAATATTGGATTAATAATTTTTTAAGTGTAAAATATGCAGATGATAGAAATTTACACACACAAAATTATTTAGAGTTGTGTAAAGATTTTTCTGAAGAAATTATTAAACCAGAAATGGGAAAGCATGAGCAGGGGAATTTTTTAGCAAATACGGTAGATTATTTTAAGGAACACGAAAGTGTAGATTACCACTCTTTTAAAGATGAGGTATTTGAGGAAGAGAAACATAAGGATATGTTTGAAGATTATAAAAAGCATTTTGAGAAATTAAATGATGTGTTAATCCGTAATAATTTTGAAGTTTCTGATGTGGTATTGAAAAAAGAGAAAAGTAAGCTTAAAACAGAAATTAAGTTAGATACCAACATTCAAATTAAATTAGATATTGACGCGCCAGACGCTGCCTCCGAATATTTAGAGAGAGGATATGATGAGGATAAAAAAATGAAGTTTTATAAGGTGTATTATAATGCGGAGAAATAAGAGGTTCTTTAATTTTTTTTAGGAGTTAAGTAGTGTAGGAGTAGAGGAGTTAAGAAGTTTAGAATTGAAGAATAAAAAAGCTCAAAAATTCATTGAATTTTTGAGCTTTTTTGTTTGTTTATCACAAGAAGATTGAAAAAATTATTTTTTAGCTGCTAATAATTGTTTTACTAAAGCTTTTAATTCTTCAATATCTTTTTCTTGTTTTTCTAATTTCTTTTCTTGTTGAATAGTGTATAGCGTTAATTCTTCTACTTTTTCAAGAAGTTTTTTATTCATTTCTCCAAGCTTAATACCATTTTTTTCTACTTCTTTTGCAGAAGGAATATTTTGTAAATGTCCTTTTTGTTTGATATGATTTTCTACTTCTTGTAAAGTAGGTAATTGATAGTCGTTAGTAAATACATAATCTGGCCAACCAACTAAATCTACTTTTACTTCTTTTGAATGAATAGTTCCATTTACTGCTAATTTGGCATCAGGAGTTGTTGTACCGATACCTATGTTACCATTAGATTCTTTAACCGTAAAAACACTTTTATTATTTCTATCATAAATATTAAAACCTTCAATATTACTAATGCCATTTTTATTGTCATCCATTTTAAACATAAAACCACCTGAAGTACTAAAAAGCATATCGTCTCTAGAATTAGTATTTGTTAAGCCATCAGCCATTTTTATATTTCCAAACCAACCGCCTTTTGTTTTTGATTGTATTTTTAAACCAGTATCATGTTTAATTTCTAAACCTGCATTAGGAGTAGTTGTGCCAATACCAATGTAACCACCTTTAGTAATTCTTAATTTGCTAGTTAAGTTTGTGTTAGCTATATCGTCTGCAGTTACATTGCCAGCTTTTCCGAAGAAATCTATAACACCATCTAGACCTATTTTAATACCAGTAAAACCAGTTGAAGAATTTGCTCCAACTCTACCAACATAATTATCTGTTCCGTCTTTATATCTAGCGTATATGTTTTTTCCTAGAATTAATCCACCATCAGATCTTGTAGATCCTATTGATGAGTAGGATTTTCCTCCTCCTAAAGTAATAAGACCTTCAGTTGTTGAATGACCTATTTGTAAATTACTCTCGGGAGTAGCTGTTCCAATACCTACATGTCCATTACCATTATTCACAAATAATTTATTACTAGCAACATTAAGTCTCCCAAAATTTGTGATTGTACCTGTAACAACATCTCCGCCTCCATTAGGTAAAGTTCCTTCAAATATAGTACCGCCAGTCCATACTTCTCTATTTAAATGAACGGTTAGAGAAGGTATTTCTTTGGTGAATTTTATTTCAAGAAAACCATCAGTTCCATCAAAAGTGATTCTGGCTTGTGACCAATATCTAACTCTACTTAAAGTTTCAGTATGTATTCCACCATAATCAGAATATCCTTTAAACCAAGAAATCTTTGAAACTGTAGGAGCAACAGTTCCTCCTTTTGTTAAAATAGTTATTTCGTTATAACCCCTTCCTGCACTACCACTAAACTTGGCTATTCTTTTCCAACCAGGTGTATCTACTATTACGTTTTTTGTGATAGTGTTTTGCGCATAAGAAATTAACACACAACTAAAAATAGCAATCATTAAAATTACCTTTTTCATCATAAGAATTTTTAAATTAATAGGCGCAAATTTATGAATATTAAGCGAATAAAAAAACAACTACAATAATATTACATTTATTGCAGTTGTTCTTTAAAAACTTTTAAGTCTGTGTTTTAGAACTTATTATAATCAAACGTTTTTAATTATTCTTTTTCGGCCATTTTCTTTACATAATCGGTAATAATTACAATTTGAGTAGGTCCCACTTTTCCTTCAATATATTTAGCGTTTTCGCGGTCTAAAGAAATTCTTCGAACTGCAGTTCCTTGTTTAGCAATCATGCTAGAACCTTTTACTTTTAAATCTTTGATTAAAACCACAGTGTCTCCTGCTTGTAAAATAGCACCGTTAACATCTCTATGAATTATTTTTTCACTTTCCTCTAAATGATCGTCACTTTCTTTTGCAAAACGTAATTCTTCTTCTTCTAAATACATCATATCTAGTAAATCTTGCGACCAACCTTCTTTTTTTAATCGATGTAGCATTCGCCAAGCAACAATTTTTACAGGACTAAATTCACTCCACATGCTATCATTTAAACAGCGCCAATGATTTGCATCTGTAGTTTCTGTATTTTCAATTTGAGATTTACAAGTTTCACAAACTAATAAACTTCCATCTATACCACCTGTAGAAATTGGAGGGACTTCATAAATACTTAAATTAGTATTTGAAGTACATAATTCACAAATATTTCCACTTCGTTGTTGTAAATCTTCTAGTAAACTCATGTTTTTATATTAGATAGCAAAAGTACATTTTTAGAGAATTTATTAGCAGGAAGTATCCGCAATAATTTTCCATGCACCGTTTATTTTTTTGAAAATAATCATAAAAACACCATTTGCATTTCCTTTTTCTCTATTTAAATGATATTCACCCATTACATAATAACTTTTGCTTTCAATTTTGTTGATAGAGTTTATCTTAAAAGTTAAAGTTCCAGTATCTACTTTTGTTGGGTAATTTTTTATATAATTATCAAGCGTTTTTTGCCAACCGTAAGTTATGCCGTTTTGACCGTAGAATTTTAAAGAGTCCGATTTCCAGTATCCTTTCATAAAGCCTTTTAAGTCATTGTTAGACCAGGCTTTTTCTTGTTGTTTCATTACAGATAAAATTTCTTTTGTATCGATTTTTTCTGAAGAAATACTTGCACAAGAGTAAATAATAAGTGAAAGAAAAATGAATAGTTTTTTCATGATTAATAGTTTAGTGATGAAAGATAAATTATATTATTGTAAGTTTAGATATTAGATATTAGATATTAGAAGTTAGAAGTTAGAAGTTAGAAGTTAGAAGTTAGAAGTTTTTTTGTGGATTGTGTTTTTTTGATTAAACTTAGATAACTGTTAATTGTAAAAAGTATGTTTTTAGAAAGTGAAAGATTAATTATTAGAGAAATTAGAGTAGAGGATGCTTCTTTTTATTTTGAATTGTTTAGCGATCCAGATTGGATTGCTTATATAAATGATAAAGGATTGAAATCTGTGAAAGAAACAGAGGTCTATTTAAAAGAAATGTTATTGAAGAGTGAGCAGGAGTTAAACGGGCTTGGGTTTTTTACTGTTATTTCTAAAGAAACAAAAGAACTTGTTGGTACTTCTACAGCTTTGCAAAGAAAGAATTTGGAGTTTGTCGATGTTGGATATGGTTTTTTGCCTAAAGGAAGAGGGAAAGGATTTGCTACGGAAGCTACGAGACTAATGATGCAATATGTAAAAGAGACTTTTAAACAAGAAAAAGTATATGCTTTTACAATGCCTAAGAATGAAAAATCTAAAAAATTATTGAGTAATTTGGGGTTTCAGTTTGTTGGTATGCAAACTATTTTTGAGGGAGAGAAAGATTGTGTGTATGAATTTAGATTTTAGATTAATGCCTAAAATTAAGTTTTGTAAAAAACAGAAAAATTATTCCTCTAAATATAAATCAATTAAACCTTCAGGGGTTTCTACTTCAATTGTTTTATTTTCTCGATCTACTTTTTTTATAAAATCATCGATCATAGGAATGAAAATTTCTGTACCATCTCTATCTATTTCAAATAAAGGTTGGGCAGCTTTATCATTAATATTCTCGATAATACCTACTTCACCAAAAGTTATATCTTTAATTGTAAAACCGATTACTTCATGATAGTAAAATTTATTACCAGTAAGTTTTGGTAGTAGAGAAATAGGAAGGTGAATTCCTGCTTTTAAAATAGATTCAGCGTCTTGTTCGGTGTCTATTCCTTCAAATTTAACACGAAGCATAGTACCTCTACTTAAAGAAGATTTGGTAATAAAAAAAGGAATCAGATTATTGCCTAAATCGACAAAAACTGATTCCAAATTCTTATACAGCTCAGGTTCGTCAGTATCTAACTTGATAACAATTTCTCCTTTAAAACTGTGTTTTTTAACGATTTTGCCAAGGTAAAAAGTATCTTCTCTTTGCATGTATCGTTGTTTTTTTTACTCTTCGCTATCTCCACCTTCTTCTGTAGTAGCGTCTTCACTATCTACAACAGGAGCGTTAGCAGCAATACGAGCTTCATTAACTGCTTTTTCAGCTTCTAATGCTTTCGCTTTTGCTTGTTCTTCAGCTTTTGCTAAACCATCTACTTTACCAGCAACTTTATTTGCTTTAGCTTCTAACCAAGCAGTAAATTTTTCTTCTGCTTGCTCTTCTGTTAAAGCACCTTTTTTAACTCCACCAGCTAAATGGTTTTTTAATAAAGCTCCTTTATAAGATAAAAGTGTTTTTGCAGTATCAGAAGGTTGTGCTCCGTTTTGTAACCACTTTACAGCTGCATCCACATCTAAGTCAACTTTTGCTGGGTTACTATTTGGATTATAAGTTCCAATTTTTTCTAAATAACGACCATCTCTTTTAGCTCTTGAATCAGCAGCTACTATCCAATAAAATGGTTTTCCTTTTTTACCGTGTCTTTGTAAACGTATTCTTACAGGCATAATTGTTAAATTTTAAGGTACGCGACCTTGATTATTAATGTTGTGTTTTCAATATCAAATTAGTTTTGATATTGAGTGCGCAAATGTATTAAATCTTTTTGAGATAAAAGACTTAAAAAAATAAATTTAAAAGAAAAAGCATCTGACACACAGATGCTTTTAAAAAAATTAAATGTTGTGATTTATTAAATTACTCTAACACTAACAGCGTTTAATCCTTTTTTTCCTTCTTTTAGTTCAAACTCAACTTCATCTCCTTGTCTAATATCATCGATTAAACCTGAGATGTGTACAAAATACTCTGTATTTGAGCTTGACTCTGTAATAAATCCAAAACCTTTAGATTCATTAAAGAACTTTACCGTTCCTTGTTTCATTATAAAATATATTAAATTAAAAAGCAAATATAAACTTTAATTGTTGGTTTTGAGAGCGTTTTTGAAATATTTTCTGTTTTTATTTTCATTTTTATTATATCTGAATAATAATGACTAAATAATTATAAAAGAGAGATTTAAATTAGATGTTGTCACATGTTTTTTTGTTGTTTTTTTAAAAAAGCATCTGTTTGAAGTTTAATTAAATTGGTTACCATATTTTGTTTATAAGTAGATAGTTCATTTCCTTCTTTTAATAGATCGTTTAGTTTTGAATTTAATTCCATATTAGCCTGTGTAATTTTTTCTTGTAAATCTAATTGTTGTTGCGTAGAAAACTTTGTTATTGCTTCTTGATTTTCTAGTTTGAAATCATACTCACTTTTGGCACTAATTAGTTTTGTAAATATTGGGGCAGTTTCTATGGCTATAAATAACAAGAAGATGAAAAATGAAGGAAGCCAAGGTAGTTTGCTTAATGCATTTATACGAGCCATTAGTCCGTCATAATTTTCTATTATAGGCAATGTTTTTATTTCCCTTTCCTTTTGTAAAAGTTCTAAGGAGGCTATGTTTTCTTCTAAGGAGGTTATTTTTTTTAGATTTATTTCTTTAAGCTGATTTAATTCAAGGATAGTTGCATCATGCTTTTCTCTTTTTTCTTTATAAACAGGTCCTTTTCCTTTTCGTTTTGTTCCTTGTGTACCTTCTGCTTCTGTTATGTAGGTTTGATAAAGAGTATCTGCTTCTTTTTCTTTATTACTTATTTCTAATTTTAGTTTTTGTATTTCTAATTGTTGTTTTTCTATTTCAGGAATATAAGCTTCTGCTATTTGGGTTTTATTGTTAACAATCATTTGATTTTTTTCTGTTAACAAGATTTGATTGATTTCCTTTTCAAAAATTTTTAAATCTAAAGGCTTTGAAATTACAACTGCTATAATAAATGCAAGCAATAAACGAGGAAGTATTTGTAAGATATCTAAATAGATTTTTTCTCTTTTTTTAATGGTAGAAACAATGAATCGATCTAAATTAAAAATTAAAAGTCCCCATATTATTCCAAAGAAAACAGATACATACATGTTTTTAAATACTGTATATATAGCAAAAGCACTTGCTATGAAAGCCATTAATGCTGTAAAAAAAATAGTAGCACCAATTCCGACATATTTGTTTTGCTCTCCGTTAGAGCATTCGTCAATTAATTTTAAATCAACACCAGAGCAGATTAAAAAAAAATGTTTTAGCATATTTTGTTTCTATACTATAGAAACGAGTTGATACTCTATTTGTTACAAAAAAAAGCCTCTTAAAGAGGCTTTTTAACATAAGTTTTATTTTTTACTATAAATATATATTCGTCCAGATTCATTTTTACCTTTTCTAACATCAATTCTTTCAATTTTATCTACATCTATGTTATTAAGATTTTCTCTTTTTATTAATTTCCCATCCAAGTAAAACTTTATATTTTCATCTTTAAACGTTGAGAATATGTTTTTATTAGATTTTTGTTTTAAAGTAAATCTGATAATTGTTTCATCATCTTTTTTTTGCGTTAAAACATTAATGTTTTTTTTATTTTTCACTAAGGAACGGATTTTGTCGTAAGAAACTTTTCTCGAATTAAAATAAAAAATGGCATCTCTATTTTCTTTAATATATTTCAAAGGTGTAAGAGGTGGTGAAGAGGGACTTGAAATCTGCCCGTTTTTTACAGTAGAAAAATTATTTTTCTTCGATTTATTTGGAGGAGGAGGAATGTTAGAAATTTGCCCTTTTTTTACATTCGGAAATGTATTTTGTTTAAACTCACTAACAATTTTATCATCTTTATAAACTTTAGTAATGTTTTGGTTTTTCATTACTTTGTTAGAAGGTGTTTGTTCCTGTCTAATTATGTTACCATTTTTAGTAACTTTTTGCCCCCAACGATTGTAGTAACTTGTGTTGTTTTTATCTTTTACATAATACAATGTATTTTCATTTTCTGAATAAAAACCAGTTTCTGTTTTTTTGTTTTCATCTACAGAGCTTTTAAGAGCATTGTTTTTTTCTTGCGCCTCAATTCTATTGGCAAATAAAAATAATAGTAAGCCAATAAAAGGTAATGTTACTAACTGTTTAATTAAAATTTGTCTTTTTGAGCTTTGATTCGTCATCATAAGTAAGCGTTTTTTTGTTAATGAATAATTTAGATTACTGGCCAAGTAATAATTGCTGTTACGAACAGTTTTATGTAATAATAAGTATTGATATTCTTTAATGTTTTTATGAGTTTCAATTACGCCAATATCTGCTAAAAACTCGTGATTTAATTTAATAGCTCTTTTTAAGAAATAATAGACAGGGTTTATCCAAAATAAAGACTGTAGAAATTCTGTTAATAAAATATCCAAAGTATGTTTTTGATAAACATGTGTAAGTTCGTGAGTTAGTAATTGTGGAGCTATCTTATCAGAATTATAATCCTGCTTATTAATAAAAATATATTTTAAAAACGTGTGAGTAGGAATTGGTTCGTCTACAAGTACTATGGTAGCATTTTTGATTTTAATTTTTTCGTTTTTTCGTATATTATTAATAATTTTTGTTAAATTTTTAATGAAACGAACAAAAAATAAAGAAGTAATAATGCCATAGAAAATAGCTATATTATTTATATGAGTTAAACCTTCATTTGAACTTTGATTTTTAATAGTAGTAATAATAAAATTATTAGAAAGAGAAGGAGTGGTTCTTGTAATAGATTTTATATGTATAATATATAAAGGAGCTAAAAAAGAAAAGAGTATACTTATCAATAAAAAGAATCGATTAAAACGATGCATTTTTTCCTTTTCTAAAAAAAGATGATAAAATATTAGAAGTAATGCCAGGCATAAACTTGATTTTAAAATATAAGTAATCATTTTTTTTGTTCTTTAATTTGTGAATCGATTAACTTTCGTAATTCTTCTAATTCGGTTACTGACAAATTTGTTTCAGAAGTGAAAAATGATGCGAATTGTGTGGCAGAGTTGTTAAAAAAGTTTTTAATTAAACCATTAACATGTTTAGAGAAATAATCAGTTTTTTTAATCAAAGGATAATATTCTCGAGATTTTCCATAAAGTTTGTAATTCACAAAACCTTTATCAGTCATCCTTTTTAATAAAGTAGCAACAGTTGTTGTTGCTGGTTTTGGTGAAGGGAATTCAGATAGTATGTCTTTCATGAAAGCTTTATTAAGTTTCCATAAATATTGCATTACTTGTTCTTCTGTCTTCGATAATTTCATTTCTACAAACTTAGAGTTAACTCTACAAATGTAGAGTTAATTTTTTGTTTCTACAAATGTAGAGTATTGTTTGTGGAAATTTGTCTTTTAATAAGTTGGTGTGATTTTATAAAATAAAGTGAATTGTATTAAGGAGTTTATAGTTTCTCGTATTCAATATAAGAGTTTTGTGTTTTAATAATAATATTATTAAGTTCTTTTAAATATTGGTATTCTAAATTACTATAAGATGTTTTAGAGAAAAAATATTTAAAGAAAATTAGAAGCTTGTTTTCTTTATTGGTATAATTAACGAGTAGTTTACCTCCATTGTTAGGCAGAGAAGAAACAAATGACTTTGGGTGTTTTAATATTTTATAACCTTTAGGAGTTTCTATACTGATAACTTGTGTTTTTGATTGTTTAAAGCCAAAATCTACAGGGTAATTTCGCTCTTTTAATTTAAAAGAGTTTTTTGTAACTCTATCAATAATAAAAGGGTTGATTTTGATTATTCTAGCATTTTTGTCGTTGTCTGTTAAAACAAAATCATAATTTATTTCAAATCGATTAGGTGTTTTCGAGTTGATTTTTAAACTGTCTATTTCTAAATATGGATGCTCGTTTTCTAAATTTTCTAAATATTCTTCTTCCGTTTCTGTGTTAAATTCAGCTCTTTTTTCAAGAGCAAAATATCCTTTGTATATCTCTTTTACCGTACCTATAATATGAAGTTTCTTATCGAACTTTAAAATAATACTCTTTTTTCCTATACTTGTTTCTTTAGGGGTTATTGGTTCCCAATATCCACCTTTTCTAAAATCTAGTACACGTCCATCTCCATTTAAAGTTCTAAAAGGCAATTCTCCAAATAATAAATTTTTATCAGTAATATCTAATAAGTAAGATTTATTGTCTATAACTACTTTAACAATAATATAATTGAATTCAGAAATTGATGGATATAGTTTTGTTAATACTCTATTGTTTCTAGTAGATAAAGCAACTATATGTGCGTCTATTTTGGCTGCTTTTAAGGCGTTAAATAGGGTGAGGTTTAAAGCATCGACAGCACCTATTTTATCGTTATAAATATTTTTTACTTTTAGTTTCTCATGTGTCCAGTATTTATTATTCCATAGTAAACGGTTTTGTAAATATTTATAAATAGCTTTGGCTTTGCTTAACTGATTATTAATAGATAGTATTTCTGTCGGTAACTTCTTTTTAAAGTAATTTCCTTTAGAGGTTTGATTATCAAAAAAGTTCTTTTTTAAAGTTTTATCAGCATCTTTCCATGTTTTTGTGTAGGTGTTTTTTTTACCATAAATATCTGTGTAAGAAATGAGTTCGAAAATTATTTTAGATTTATAATTTCTTTCTGCTAACATATATTTTTCTTTTTTGAAAGCAGGAATATGATCCATTCCAAACTTATATTCTGCACAAGAACCAGATTTAGCGCCATCTACTTCGATACAATTTTCTTGAATAGAATTTTCTTTTCGAGTTAATTTTTGATAGCCTTGAGATCTAATATTGTAACGCCAATTCCCTGGAATAGAGAAGTGAAAATCACTTTTAATCTTAGGTATATCTGCTTGAAAAACCCAATCATCTAATTTAGAATAGGGAGAAATGATGCTATAGGAGTATTCAACGATACTTCCCTTTTTAATGTTTGGAAGCGTAAAGCTAACTTCCTTCCATTTTTCTGAAACCTTTTTTTCGTATACTTTATCTTTAGTTAAATTAATTTTAGACATTCTGTTATCCTCATAACTGTAAGAAATAGCTTTAATATATTTTATTTTTTCTTTATCGTATAAATCAATGTTTATAGTGGCTTTATCTAGTTCCGATTTGTCAAATATTTTAATGCGTTTGTAAATATCTGTTCTAAAATTATAATCGTTTTTACTATCTATATATACATGACCTTTTTCTTCTAGAACCAGAGCTTTAGCGCTTGAATCTTTTTCATAATAAGTCATTTTAAGTTCATTTATAGTGGCTTTGTCAAGAGTAAAACCTTCTTTTTTTTGAGCATAATTACTGTAAAAAGATAAAAGAATAAAAAATAAAATATACTTCATATAAACTTATTTTTTAATGAATGCAATTTTTTCATTTTGTTTAGCGATAATCTTAGAGTAAAATTCTTTTAAAGCATTATAATAAGTAGGGGCAATGATTGACGTATTAAATTGCAGGATAGAACTAATTCTAATCGTGTTTTCTTGCTGAATTGCTACAAACTTGAAAAAACCTAAATTTTCAGGAAGACCAATAGCTAATTTTTTTGGAATAGATTCTGTTTTGTATCCTTCAGGAATTTGAATAGATATTTTATTTGCTTCTTGCCATGGTGTAATATAATCAACAGGAAATTCTCTTACATTAGATTTAAAAGGATTAGTAGAAGAAGTTAAAAATAAGAATGGATTCACATAGAGTTTATTGTTGATTTCTTCTACTAAATCATCAGAAGTAAATTTTAACATTTGATTTAATGGAGCTCCCAATTTCTTTTGATTAGTAATTTTTAAGTCTTCAATCTCTATGTTATATTTTTCTTCTAGTTTAGAAATGATATCTTCTTTATTAACATTGTTTAATCTTTTTCTACTTAATAAAGCATTTAACATTTTTTCTTTTCTTCTTAAAAAACCACTTACAGAACCATCAGTATCTATAATAGCTTTCATAAAGTTTTCTTCTAAAGAGTGTTTGGGAGATTTAAGATTCACCCAAGTAGAATATCCTTCTTTGGTGACTTTTCTTCCGTTCCAATTTAAAGCTCTTGTAGGTAATACATTTGGTATAGAATAAGGTTCTGTAGCATCTAGTAAAGCATAAGAACCATTACTAAATTCAACTATGGATATAACATAGTTAAAACCATCTAAAGTAGGATATAAAGGAATTCCATTAGCTTTAGAGCTTACTAAAACAGGATTAGCAGTTAAGTTAGCTTGCCTTAGCATAGAGGTTAACATTAAGTTGATGTCTGCTACATTACCAGAACCATTTTTGTATGCTTTTTTAACTCCTTCTTGTGTGTATTTTCCATATTTGCCATTCCAAGTTACTTTAGATTTTATAAAATTAAAAATAAGACCCATTTTTTCTACTGGTGAAGTAGTTTTAGCAATTAGATTGTTTAATTCCTCTTTATAATAACCTGTCTTATCTATTTCGTTTCCGAACCCTTTAAAAGAATATATTTTTTTACTTACGTCTTCCCAAGAAGTAGTGTAATATCTAAGTCGACTATTAGGGAATTTGGTAGAAGATAATTCATATGTAATGCCTCCTCTATAGTTTTGAATATTATAAACATAAGGCTCATTACTTGATAGTGCAGGAATATTGGAGGCTTTGTACTTATCAACATGATTGGTGAAATCTATAGTTGAACTTTGATAAGAAGTTTTACCAGGAGTAAAACTATTGTCTCCGCTTCTTGTTTTTGAATTAAACGTAATGCTCCCTCTTTTTTTTGTGCTAATAACAGGTATACTATAATAACCTTTAGAAGCTTTTTTGAAATTGTAATATTCAGGATATTCAATAGTTATGTCTGATTCGTTTACTGGAATATCATATTGAAAATTAATCTGATCAATATTAGTAGCAAAAGGAGAGTTAAATGTGTATTTTAAATCGATGATGGTTCCTTCTTTTACATCAGGAAAAACAATTTTTATAATATCTCTATTGTCAGAAACTGCTTCTTTAAAACGATGTTCTTTTTTAAGTTTTGTTTTCTTTATATCATTACCTTCTAGGTTAAAAGAGTATCCCTTTATACTTGATACTTTTTCTTTGCTACCACCATTTTTATAGGTGCTAATTTTAAAAGTAGCTTTATCAAAACCTTCTTTGTTATATATTTTAATTCGTTTGTGAATTTCTGTTACTAAAATAAAGCCCTTACTTTGATCGTATCGATAATAGGTTCTTCTTTTTTTATATAAAAAAGCAGCACTAGCTGTAGAATCTATAGGGTGAAAAGATTCTTTAAGTTCTTGTTTAGATACTTCTCCGAATTCAATTTCTTGTGAAAAGCAGCTAAAAGCCAATAATAACGTAAATAAGATACATAAATTTTTCATAATTTTTCTTTTAATTGTGGGGTGTTATTGTTTTTGTAAAGCAATTCTTAAGTTTTCTTGCTTAGCAATACTCTTTCTAAATTTTCTGTATAATTTATAGTCTTCTTTAGTATAGACTCCTTCTTTTATTAAAATAGATTTAGAATAAGAGATGGTATTTTCGTCTATTTTTTTTACTTCGAAAGTATAATTACCAAATTTGGTGTTTAATTCTTTTTTTTGTGGTAGTTGTGTTATTTTATAAGAAGATGGAAGTTTAATGGTGTACTCATCAACATCTTTATAGCCTCTATCAATTTTTAGAGGAAGTTTTCTAGTACGATATCGTTTAGGAATAAAAGAGTTTTTATTAAAAACATTTAGCCTAAATAATAGTTCGTTATCTGTTAAAGTAGCATAGTCTTTGATTGTAACAGCTAGCTTTTCTTTAAATATAATATTTTCTTTATCGTTTGTTATATCGATGGTGTTAACCTCAAGGTTATTATTGTAATCCCAAATATTAGATTTGTAATATTTTTTTAGCTCATCCTTAGATTTTGTTTCTATAGGAAATTTGTTATCGTATTGAATTCCCTTAGATATAATTTCAATATCAGCAGAAACATTTCCTTCTTTAGTAATAGAAATAGTAGCTTTAGTAGTTTGAATATTAGTTTCGTTTTTATAAGCAGGAGTTCTTTTTATAACGCCACCTTCAGGAGTAATAACAAGCGCATCTCTATCATCTGTAAAATCACCTAAAAAACCAAAAGGCATATTTTGATTCGTGCATTCTAACCAAATATCTTTGCCATTATTTGGAATATTTAAAATAACATGATCTCCTTGTATCGAAAAAAAATCTTTATCAATATTTCTTTTTGAATTTCCTGCGTAAATTTCAGAATAATAAGAGGTAACTCCAGCAGCATTAAATAATGCTTTAGTATAATTAGTTAAGCCTTTACAATCTCCATAACCTAATTTGTCTACTTCAGAAGCGGGTATAGGTTCTAAACCTCCAATTCCTACTTGAACACTAATGTAACGTGTTTTTTCTTGCATAAATTTATACAAGATTTTAGCCTTTTCAATGTTATCATCTATACCTTTAACTAAATTTTTAGCTTTGGCTATTGTTGCGTCAGATAGGATAATTTTGTCTTTTAAAAGGCTATTATTCATCCAAATTCCATATTCTTTCCAATTGTTTGCTTTTCCTTTAACACCTTTTAAAGTGAAATTATTTAAAGAAATCATTAAACTCGGAATTAAGTCTATAAAAGCGATACTGTTTTTTTCGGGTTTAATAGCTGGGATGTTTTCTGCCAAATAATGAATAGATTCGTTAGAAACTTTTTTTATAGGGAAGTTTTTAAAATTGATTTCTTTAGTTCTTATCTCAAGGTTTTTAGGATTGTTTATTTTGAATTCACTTTTTTTAACAGAAACAAGAAAAGAAGTTAAAGGGTGCCAGCTAGGAATAAACCCAGTTGAAGAGGTTTTATATTCACATTCAAAAACAACAGTATAAGGGTATTGTGTTGGGGTGTAATCTATATATTTTACACGAGAATCTGAATAAAGAGTTCCGCCATCTACAGCGCTAACATCAATAAATTTACTTTTAGAATATTTCTTTATTTCAACTCCTAATGAATTGTAAATTTTAGCAGAAAGCCCAGTAATTTTAGTGTCATTATTATAATGCACGTAAGTATCGACTGCTCTATTGCCAAATTTATTAAGTATTGTTATTATTCTCTTTTTCTTTACATGCATTAAATTAACAGCATCAATAGTTACCTCTGTAGAGTTTTCTTTGATCACTGCATTTGCGTTTTTTGTTAATTCCTTAGAAATTAACAAAGAAGATAAATCAATTTCTTGCGATTGTGTAGGTGTACAAAATAAAAGTGCTGCCAAAATAAGTAGAATCTTTTCCATAAATAACTTTTTTGGCGGCAAATGTATAAAACAAAACTAAAACTCTGCTGTTAGTCAGAGTTTTAGTTTTGTTTTTAAGATAATTCTGTAAAATATTTATAAAAATAAGGAATTGTTTCTATACCTTTTAAATAGTTCCATATTCCAAAATGCTCATTTGGAGAGTGTATTGCATCAGAATTTAATCCAAATCCCATTAAAATGGTTTTGCTTTTTAACTCTTCTTCAAATAAAGCTACAATAGGAATGCTACCTCCACTTCTTTGAGGAATAGGCACTACTCCAAATGTTTCTTTATAAGCTTTACTTGCTGCTTGATAACCAATGCTATTTGTTGGAGTAACATAGCCTTGGCCTCCATGATGAGGAGTGACTTTTACAGTAACACTATCGGGAGCAATGTTTTCAAAATGCGTTTTAAATAATTCTGTTATCTCTTTCCAATCTTGATTAGGAACCAAACGCATAGATATTTTAGCATATGCTTTAGAAGCTATTACAGTTTTAGCACCTTCACCAGTATACCCTCCCCAAATACCATTTACATCTAATGTTGGTCTAATAGAATTCCTTTCGTTGGTTGTATAACCATTTTCTCCATAAACATCATCAATTTTTAAAGCGTCTTTGTATGCTTCTATAGAAAACGGAGCTTTCGCCATTTCCTTTCTTTCTTCTTTACTTAGTTCTTCTACTTTATCATAAAAGCCAGGTATGGTAATATGATTATTCTCGTCGTGTAAAGAAGCAATCATTTTAGAAAGAATATTTATAGGATTAGCAACAGCACCACCATATAAACCGGAGTGTAAATCTCTATTAGGACCTGTTATTTCTACTTCTACATAGCTCAAACCACGTAAACCGGTTGTAATAGAAGGAATGTCATTGGCAATCATACCTGTATCAGAAATTAAAATAACATCGTTAGCTAATTTCTCCTTGTTTCTTGGTACAAACCAAGCTAAACTTTCTGAACCTACTTCTTCTTCTCCTTCAATCATAAACTTAACATTACAAGGAAGGTTACCTGTAGAGGTCATATATTCTAAAGCTTTTACATGCATATACATTTGACCTTTGTCATCGCAGGCACCACGAGCAAAAATTGCACCTTCTGGATGAATTTCTGTTTTTTTAATAACAGGTTCAAATGGAGGAGAAGTCCATAATTCAATTGGATCTGCAGGCTGCACATCGTAGTGACCATATACTAATACGGTAGGTAAATTTTTATCAATAATTTTTTCTCCATAAATGATAGGGTAGCCAGGTGTTTCGCATAATTCAACAATATCGCAACCAGCTTTTTTTAAAGAACTCATAATTGCATCTGCAGTATTTAAAACATCTTGAGAGTAAGCTGTGTCTGCACTGATAGAGGGTATTTTTAAAAGCTCTATTAGCTCATTAATAAAACGATCTTTATGTTTAGAAATATACTGTTTAATAGTTTGCATGATGAAGTTTAAAATTTATGCTAAGTTAAATTATTTTACTGAAAAATATTCGTTGCAATTTTTGAGGAATTAGTAATGATTGTTTTTAGAAAAATAAAAAGTAAATTAAATATTAATTTTAAGTTTGAGAATTAAATACTTTTTTTATATTTGCAAACCAAATTTTAGTAACAGCGGGCGTGGTGGAATTGGTAGACACGCTAGACTTAGGATCTAGTGCCGCGAGGTGTGAGAGTTCGAGTCTCTCCGCCCGTACAAATAAAAACGTAATAAAGACTACTTTTAAGTAGTTTTTGTTCCGTTTTTTTTTATTTTTGGATAAAATAAAATAAAGATTAAGAAGTATATAAAAATATTTTTATTACCACTATTGTTATTATCAAGTTGTAATAATGAAGACAAGGGTAAAAAGTATAAGATAGGGTACTCTCAATTTTCAACAAATGAAAATTGGAGCAAAGCTGTAACCCAATCTATGAAAATAGAAGAAAAGTATCATGACAATATAGAGCTAGTTATATTAGACTCTAAATCTAATGTAGATACGCAAATTTCACATATAGAGAAGTTTATAAAACAAGGTGTACATGCTATAATTGTTTCACCAATAGCTACCAAACCTTTAAAAGCAATAGTAAATAAGGCGCTTAAAAGTAAAATCCCCGTTATTTTATTAGATAGAGAGATAGATAACTTTACTTCTTTTGTTGGGATTGATAATTATGAAGTTGGAATTAATGCCGCTAAATACTTACAGTCACTTAAAAGAAAGGTGAATGTTGTTGAAATTAAAGGCTGGGCGGGAACCTCTCCTACAAAACATATAAGTTATGGTTTTCATACAATAATAGAGAAGAATGATAGTTTAAAAGTGGTTGCTAAAATTCAGGATAGTTATGACGATTCTGATGTTAAAGAAAAGTTTAAAAAATTACTAGAAAGTGAAATTCCAATAGATTATGTTTTTGCTCATTCAGATGATTTAGCCTTAAAGGCTTATAAAGTAGCTGAGGAAATGAATGTAGAAAAAAAAATAAAGTTTATAGGAGTTGGAGGATTGCATTTTGACAAAGGTGGAGTGAGTTTAGTAAAAGAGAAAATTTTAGAAGCCACTATTTTAAGACCAACAGGAGGGAAAGAAGCGTTTGATGTTGCTGTTAAAACACTACAAAAAGAAAAAGTAGATAAGAGTTATATGCTTCCTTCTGTTATTGTAGATTCAACAAATGTAGATTTATTGGAAAGACAATTGTCACTTATTAATAGTCAAGAATTAGATATAAATAAGCAGCAATTAAAGTTAAGAGAACAAATAAAATTATATAATTCTCAAAAAGATTTTTTAATTGCTACGCTAATTTTTTTAGCAATAATAATCTTATTATTAATTATTACTTTTAGATCTAAACAGAAGCTAATAAATCAAAAACGATTATTGGTGAAGTTAATAGACCAAATAGATCATCAAAAGAAAGAAATAGAACAAATAGCAGAAGATTTAAAAGTGGCTAATGAAGCTACAAATAATTTTTTTACAGGAGTTTCTCATGATTTTAAAACGCCTATTTCTCTAATTTTATCTTCCACAGAATCATTAATAGGCTCAAAACAAGAGCAAAAACCCACAGAATTCAATTTAATATATAATAATTCTAAACGTTTGTTAAGAATGATAAATCAATTATTGGATTTTAGAAGAGTGGAAAGTAGAAAATTCAAGCTAAAAGCATCTAAAACAAATATTAAAGAATTTGTAGAAGCAATTTATGTAGATTTTAAAAGCGAAGCTGAAAAGAAAAAAATAAATTTTCTGATAAAGACAGAAATTAAAGAACCAAATGTATATATAGATAGAAATTTATTTGATAATTTATTATTCAATCTTTTTTCAAATGCATTTAAATTTACTCCCAAAGAAGGAGATATATGCATTAAAATAACAGAAGACAAAAGTCAAGTATTTATTTCCATAAAAGATTCTGGTATTGGTATTCTTGAAAATGAAAAAGATAAAATTTTTAATCAATTTTTTCAAGGATCCAATAATAATCAATCTAGTTCAGGTATAGGTTTATATTTAACAAAAGAATATATAAAACTACACAAAGGTACTATAGAGGTAGTATCTAAAAAAGAAAAAGGAGCAGAGTTTATTATTTCTATACCTAAAGGAAATATGCATTTAAAATCAGAAGAAATATTAATTAATGAAGAAATTAAAGTTTCTGAGTTTGTAGAAATAGCTTCTTTTGAACAAGAGAAACCGATAAGCGAAAACGAAGAAGAAAAAGAAACTTTGTTAATAATAGAAGATAATACAGATCTTCGTGAGTTTTTAAAAGAGAAATTATCTAGTGTTTATAAGGTGTATGATTCTGATGGACTTAAAGTAGTAGAAGAAATATTACAAATAGTTCCAGATATAATTCTGAGTGACGTGAATTTACCAGATAAAAATGGTTTTGAGATATGTAAATTTATTAAAAACGATGAAAGAATTTCACATATTCCTGTAATAATATTAACCGCTTTAAATACAGAAGAGTCACATTTAGAAGGACTAAGATCTGGGGTAGATATGTTTTTAACGAAACCGTTTAATTTATCGGTTTTATTTCAGTCAATAGAATCTTTATTATATAATAGAAAGAAACTACAGTATTATTATAAAGAGAAATTAGAGAAAAACTTCTCTTTAAATGCTACTAATAAAAAGAAGAATAAAAATAATGAATCTGAATTTCTTGAAAAAATTAATACATATATAAGAGAAAATATAGACGATTCTACTTTTACAGTTGAGATTTTAGCAGATAAATTAGGTATATCTAGAGTACAATTATACCGAAAAATAAAAGCAGTTTTAGGTATAACTATTAGTGATTACATTCAAAATATAAGATTAGAAAAAGGGAAAAAAATGTTAATTGATCAAAAAAAATTAACAATAGCCGATATTGCTTATTCAGTAGGCTTTTCTTCTCCGAACTATTTTTCTACTGCTTTCAAAAATAAGTTTGGAATAACTCCCAAAAAATTTAAAAACTTACATTAAGTGTAACATTTTTTATAGTATTTTGAGGTTAACTTATTGTTTTTTAGAGTTTTAGTTGTTTTTTAAAATCATGTAACATTTTTAAAAGATAAATAGAGAATTATAAAATATATTTGTGCTATTAATATCTTTCTTTGTGTAAATCACAATTAAAATAAAAAAGTTGGGGGACTATTTTATGTTTAAATTACAATTATTCATGAAGAAAAGATTAGTAAAAAAAAGGTGTAGCATTGCTACACCTTTTTTATTTTTTAAGAAGTTCTTATGTATGATAATATTACATTTTTTCTGTTTTGTATTTATATGAATTTTCAAATATTGATAAGATACTTAACCTGATTTCTATGTAAGGGTTTTAACGTTTTAAATTTCATTTCGAGTGATTTTCGATATTAAATTCTTTCAGAATTTCACTCGAACTAATATGTTTTTCTTACATCGAATTCACGTTATTTAATTCTTTTAATATTTTTCAAAAGATATTATTAATAATGTAAATCATTTACTAATCTTAAATTAAGACCGTTGCAAAAGCCTTAATGAACAGAGTTATTTTTGCTTTTTGATTTTTTGATTCGTATTTTTCACT